>NZ_JBWFBN010000009.1:0-162265 GCF_056326165.1 Saonia sp. | reverse complement strand
CGGCTGCTTTGGATTCGTGTCCTCAAAGAAGAGGGGTTTGTACGCGTGTTTACACAACTACTCCAAAGAAACCAAACTCTGCAATGCGTAAAGTTGCAAGGGTAAGGTTAACCAATGGAAAGGAAGTAAATGCTTATATCCCTGGTGAAGGACACAATTTGCAAGAGCACTCGATAGTATTAGTAAGAGGCGGAAGGGTAAAAGATTTGCCAGGAGTACGTTATCACATTGTTAGAGGAGCTTTGGACACCGCAGGTGTTGCAGGAAGAACTCAACGAAGATCTAAGTACGGAGCAAAACGACCTAAAAAGTAATTAAAACTTTTAAAGAGAAGACATGAGAAAAAAACAAGCGAAAAAAAGACCGCTTTTACCAGACCCAAGATTTAATGATCAGCTGGTAACTCGTTTTGTGAACATGATGATGTGGGATGGAAAAAAATCAATCGCTTTTAAAGTATTCTACGATGCCATAGATATTGTAGAGGAAAAAAAGACTGATGACGAGAAAGCAGCTTTGGAAATATGGAAAGATGCATTATCTAATGTAATGCCACATGTAGAAGTAAGAAGTAGAAGAGTAGGTGGTGCTACATTTCAGATTCCAATGCAAATTAGACCAGATAGAAAAATTTCTACTGCTATGAAATGGCTTATTAGTTACTCTAGAAAGAGAAATGAAAAGTCCATGGCTCAGAAATTAGCTTCAGAAATATTAGCTGCTTCAAAAGAAGAAGGTGCTGCGGTTAAGAAAAGAGTGGATACTCACAAAATGGCCGAAGCAAATAAAGCATTCTCTCACTTTAGATTTTAATCAGATATAGAAATGGGAAGAGATTTAAAGTACACAAGAAATATAGGTATTGCAGCTCATATTGATGCTGGTAAAACAACAACAACAGAGCGTATACTTTTTTATACAGGAGTAAGTCATAAAATTGGTGAGGTGCACGATGGTGCTGCAACAATGGACTGGATGGAGCAAGAACAGGAACGTGGAATAACCATTACCTCTGCTGCTACTACTTGTACATGGCAGTTTCCTTTAGAAAACGCAAAACCTACAAATGAAACAAAAGGGTATCATTTTAATATAATAGATACTCCAGGTCACGTTGATTTTACAGTTGAGGTTAACCGTTCCCTTAGGGTTTTAGACGGGTTGGTTTTCTTGTTTAGTGCAGTTGATGGTGTTGAGCCACAATCTGAAACTAACTGGAGATTAGCAGATAATTACAAAGTGCCACGTATTGGTTTTGTAAATAAAATGGACCGACAAGGTGCTAACTTTCTTATGGTAAATAAGCAGGTTAAGGAAATGTTGGGTTCTAATGCTGTGCCTATTGTTTTGCCAATTGGAGATGAAGCTGACTTTAAAGGCATAGTAGATTTAGTAAAGAATAGAGCCATTGTTTGGCATGAGGATAACTTTGGGGCAACTTTTGATACGGTTGACATTCCTGAAGATATGAAGGCTGAAGTAAAAGAGTATAGAGCTGCTTTGATTGAAGCTGTTGCTGAATACGATGAAAACTTGATGGAGAAATTCTTCGAAGATGAAGACTCTATTACCGAGGATGAAGTGCATGCTGCATTAAGAGCTGCTGTAATGGATATGAGCATCATACCAATGATATGTGGTTCTTCTTTTAAAAATAAAGGAGTTCAGTTTTTGTTGGATGCTGTATGTAGGTATTTGCCTTCTCCTATTGATAAAGATGCTATTGTTGGGATTAATCCTGATACGGATGCTGAAATTTCAAGAAAACCAGATGTTAAAGAGCCGTTTGCTGCTTTGGCATTTAAAATTGCTACGGATCCATTCGTAGGTCGTTTGGCATTTTTCCGCGCTTATTCAGGTAGGTTGGATGCTGGTTCATATATATTGAATAATAGGTCTGGTAAAAAAGAACGTATTTCTCGTATTTACCAAATGCACTCTAATAAGCAAAATGCTATCGATTATATTGAAGCAGGAGATATTGGTGCAGCAGTTGGGTTTAAAGATATTAAGACTGGTGATACCATGTCTGATGAGAAACACCCAATTGTATTGGAATCTATGGATTTCCCGGATCCAGTAATTGGTATTGCTGTTGAGCCTAAAACAAAGGCAGATGTTGATAAGTTAGGTATGTCTTTGGCTAAATTGGCTGAAGAAGACCCAACTTTTCAAGTAAAGACTGATGAAGCATCTGGGCAGACAATTATTTCTGGAATGGGTGAGCTTCACTTAGATATTATTGTTGACCGATTAAGACGTGAGTTTAAGGTTGAAGTAAACCAAGGGCAACCTCAAGTTGAGTATAAAGAAGCTCTTACAGCTGTTGCTAATCATAGAGAAGTTTACAAGAAACAATCTGGTGGACGTGGTAAATTCGCAGACATTGTATTTACAATGGAACCTGCTGAAGAAGGTGCATCTGGATTGGAGTTTGTAAATATTATTAAGGGTGGTAACATTCCTAAAGAATATATTCCTTCAGTAGAAAAAGGTTTTAAAGAGGCTATGAAGAATGGTCCTTTGGCTGGATTTGAAATGGATAGTATGAAAGTTACTTTAAAAGATGGTTCTTTCCATGCTGTGGATTCTGATTCACTATCTTTTGAATTGGCTGCAAAAATGGGATATAAAGCCGCTGCAAAAGCTGCGCGTGCTGTTCTTATGGAACCAATTATGAAATTGGAGGTTATTACACCAGAAGAAAATATGGGTGATATTGTTGGTGACTTGAACCGTAGAAGAGGTCAGGTTAATGATATGTCAGACAGAGCTGGTGCTAAAGTTGTAAAAGGTGAAGTGCCACTTTCAGAAATGTTTGGTTATGTAACATCGTTAAGAACATTGTCTTCTGGTAGAGCAACATCTACGATGGAGTTTTCACATTATGCAGAAACACCATCCAATATTGCGGAAGAAGTTATTAAAGCAGCTAAAGGTGTAACCGCTTAAACTAATAGGTAAGATGAGTCAAAAGATTAGAATAAAACTTAAATCATACGATCACAATTTGGTGGATAAATCTGCTGAAAAGATTGTAAAGACGGTAAAGACTACTGGTGCTGTGGTTACAGGTCCAATACCTTTACCAACGCATAAGAAGATATTTACAGTTTTGCGTTCACCGCACGTAAATAAGAAGTCTAGAGAGCAATTCCAATTAAGTTCCTATAAGAGGTTGTTGGATATTTATAGCTCTTCATCAAAAACAATTGATGCTTTAATGAAGCTTGAATTGCCAAGTGGAGTTGAGGTTGAAATTAAGGTATAGTGCTTTTAAATTGAAGGCTTTGCTTTCAAATACATGTCCGGCGCGTTTCGCAAAGGAAAAATGGAGAAAAAATATATTCGGGGTCGAATTATTTTTGACCCTGTTTTTTTGTCACAAAGTTGACAAACAAAAAAAGAGTTTGAATAATTAATAAATATAAATATGTCTGGGTTAATAGGAAAAAAAGTAGGTATGACCAGCATTTTCGATGAAAATGGGAAGAATGTCCCATGTACAGTTATCGAAGCTGGACCATGCGTAGTTACCCAAGTCAGAACCGAAGAGGTAGACGGGTACAGTGCCCTTCAACTTGGTTTCGATGACAAGGCAGAAAAACGTGCAAATAAACCCGAATTGGGTCATTTTAAAAAGGCAGGTGCTTCTCCTAAAAAGAAAGTCGTAGAATTCCAAGGTTTTGAAGGTGAATACAAATTAGGAGACTCCATTGGAGTGGATCTTTTTGTAGAAGGAGAATTTGTAGATGTTGTTGGAACATCTAAAGGAAAAGGTTTTCAAGGTGTTGTTAAAAGACATGGCTTTGGAGGTGTAGGACAGTCAACGCACGGTCAGCACAATAGATTAAGAGCTCCAGGTTCCATTGGTGCTGCTTCTTATCCTGCAAGAGTATTTAAAGGAATGAGAATGGCCGGTAGAATGGGTGGTGAACGTGTAACTGTTCAAAACCTTAGAGTTTTAAAAGTAGTTCCAGAAAAGAACCTTATCGTAGTTAAAGGTTGTGTTCCTGGTCATAAAAACGCTTACATAACTATTGAGAAGTAATGAAAGTAGCAGTTTTAGATATTAAAGGAAAAGAAACAGGCAGAAAGGCAAACCTTTCTGACGATGTTTTCGGAATAGAGCCTAATACGCATGCTATTTATTTAGATGTAAAACAGTATCAGGCACATCAAAGACAAGGTACTCATAAATCTAAGGAAAGAGCTGAGATTGCAGGTAGTACTAGAAAGATAAAGAAACAAAAAGGAACAGGTACCGCTCGTGCTGGTAGTATTAAATCTCCAGTTTTTAGAGGTGGTGGTAGAATTTTTGGACCTAGACCTAAAGATTATACTCAAAAGCTTAACAAAAATGTGAAGCGTTTGGCAAGAAAATCTGCCTTGAGTATTAAGACAAAAGAAAAAGCTGTTTTAGTTATTGAAGACTTCAATTTTGAAGCTCCAAAAACACAGGATTTTATCCAAGTTTTAAAGTCTTTAGGATTAGAAAACAAAAAATCTTTATTTGTGTTGGGCGATTCAAATAATAATGTATATTTGTCGTCACGCAATTTGAAGCGTTCCGAGGTTGTAAACAACTCAGAATTAAGCACTTACAAAATATTAAATGCAAATAATATTGTGCTTTTGGAAGGGTCTTTGGAAGGAATAGAAGCGAACTTAAAAAAGTAGGTAAATCATGAGTGTGTTGATAAAGCCAATTATTACAGAAAAAATGACTGCTGATAGCGAATTATATAACCGTTATGGCTTCATGGTAGATCCAAAAGCAAACAAGCTTCAGATTAAAGAAGCTGTGGAAGCTGCTTATGGTGTTTCTGTTGAAAAAGTTCGTACCATGAATTATGGGCCAAGTCGTAAATCCCGTTACACCAAAACAGGTGTGCAGCATGGGAAAACAAATGCCATTAAAAAGGCAATTGTAGATGTGGCAGAAGGAGATATTATTGATTTTTACAGTAATCTATAAAGACAAAAAATGTCAGTTAGAAAATTAAAACCAATCACTCCTGGACAGCGTTTTAGAGTAGTAAACGGATTTGACTCGGTTACTACTGATAAGCCGGAGAAAAGCTTGCTTGCTCCGTTAAAAAAGTCCGGAGGTAGAAACAGTCAAGGAAAAATGACCATTCGTCATAGAGGGGGAGGTCATAAAAGAAGGTATCGTATCGTAGATTTTAAAAGGGAGAAACAAGATGTTCTTGCTGAAGTTAAGTCTATACAATATGATCCAAACAGAACAGCATTTATTGCATTGGTAGAATATACCGATGGTGAAAAAAGATACATTGTTGCTCAGAATGGGTTGCAAGTGGGTCAAAAGATTTCTTCAGGAGAGAATGCTTCTCCAGAAATTGGCAACGCACTTCCATTAAGTAATATTCCTTTGGGAACAATTGTGTCATGTATAGAGTTGCGTCCTGGACAAGGAGCTGTAATGGCAAGAAGTGCTGGAACATTTGCTCAGTTAATGGCAAGAGAGGGCAAGTTTGCTACTGTAAAATTACCTTCTGGTGAAACTAGATTGGTGTTGGTAAACTGTTTAGCTACCATTGGTGCGGTTTCAAACTCTGACCATCAATTATTGGTATCTGGTAAAGCTGGTAGAAGTAGATGGTTGGGTAGAAGACCAAGAACTAGACCAGTAGCGATGAACCCTGTTGATCACCCAATGGGTGGTGGTGAAGGTAGAGCTTCAGGTGGTCATCCAAGATCTAAGAATGGTATACCAGCTAAAGGCTTTAGAACTCGTTCTAAAACAAAGAGCACCAATAGATATATAATAGAACGTAGAAAGAAATAAAAAAGTAGAAAGAAATGGCACGTTCACTAAAAAAAGGACCTTTTGTTCACTTCAGTTTAGAAAAAAAGATTCAACAAAATGTTGAGTCTGGAAAGAAAACTGTTATTAAAACTTGGTCTAGAGCATCAATGATAACGCCTGATTTTGTTGGTTTGACCATTGCTGTTCATAATGGAAGACAATTTGTTCCTGTTTATGTAACAGAGAACATGGTGGGACACAAATTGGGAGAATTTTCACCTACTAGATCTTTTAGAGGTCATGCTGGTGCAAAAAATAAAGGTAAAAAGTAAGCTATGGGAGTTCGAAAAAGACAGATGGCCGAAAAAATAAAGGCTGAAAAAAAGCAAATTGCTTTTGCTAAGTTGAATAATTGCCCTACCTCACCTAGAAAAATGCGTTTAGTTGCAGATCAGGTAAGAGGAGAACAAATAGAAAAAGCATTGGCTATTTTAAAATTTAGCCCAAAAGAAGCTTCTCGTAGATTGGAAAAGTTATTACTTTCTGCAATTGCAAATTGGGAATCTAAAAATGAGGAGGCCAATATAGAAGATGCAGATCTATTTGTTAAAGAGATTATGGTAGATAGTGGTAGCATGCTGAAAAGATTGAGACCAGCTCCACAGGGTAGAGCACATAGAATAAGAAAACGTTCCAACCATGTAACATTGGTTTTGGGATCTAACAATAACATCGAAAGCTAGAACAATAGTATGGGACAGAAAACAAATCCAATAGGAAATCGTCTAGGTATCATCAGAGGGTGGGAATCCAACTGGTATGGTGGTAACGACTATGGTGATAAATTGGCTGAAGATGACAAGATTAGAAAATATGTACATGCTCGTTTGGCAAAAGCTAGCGTGTCCAGAGTTATCATAGAGCGTACTTTAAAGCTTATAACTATAACAATTACTACTGCAAGGCCAGGTATAATTATTGGTAAAGGTGGTCAAGAGGTTGATAAGTTAAAAGAGGAACTTAAAAAGATAACAGATAAAGAAGTACAGATAAACATCTTTGAAATTAAAAGACCAGAATTAGATGCTAATCTTGTAGCTGCAAGTGTTGCTCGTCAGATAGAAAGTAGAATTTCTTTTAGACGTGCTATCAAAATGGCAATCGCTGCGGCAATGAGAATGAATGCGGAAGGAATTAAAATTCAAATTTCTGGCCGTTTGAACGGTGCTGAAATGGCACGTTCAGAATCATATAAAGATGGTAGAATTCCATTGTCAACCTTTAGAGCGGATATAGATTATGCATTGCATGAGGCTCATACCACTTATGGTAGATTGGGAATTAAAGTATGGATTATGAAAGGTGAGGTTTATGGTAAGAGAGAGCTTTCTCCATTGGTTGGTATGACCAAGGGTCAAGGAAAAGGAGGAAAGCAGAATGATGGAGGAAAAAAACCACGTCGTAGAAAGTAATTTTTTAAAGTAAAGAAAAATGTTACAGCCGAAAAGAACAAAATTCCGTAAAGCCCAGAAGGGACGTATGAAGGGTAATTCCCAGAGAGGACACCAACTTTCCAATGGTATGTTCGGTATAAAATCATTGGATTCACACTTCATTACTGCTCGTCAAATAGAAGCTGCTCGTATAGCTGCTACTAGATATATGAAAAGGCAAGGGCAAATGTGGATAAAAATTTTCCCAGACAAGCCTATTACTAAGAAGCCTCTTGAGGTACGTATGGGTAAGGGTAAGGGAGCACCAGAATATTTTGTAGCTGTTGTTAAACCAGGAAGAATCATGTTTGAGGTTGCTGGAGTACCAATGGATGTTGCTAAAGAAGCTTTGAGATTGGCAGCACAGAAGTTACCGGTGAAAACTAAGTTTATTGTTGCAAGAGATTATTCAGCTTAATTTTTAAGGCTTTAAGATTATGAAACAAACAGAAGTAAAAGAATTATCAGTTGAGGAACTGAAAAATAAATTAGCTGAATTTAGCAAGCAACATGCAGATTTGAAAATTGCCCATTCAGTTACACCATTGGAGAATCCTCTTCAAATAAGAAAAGTAAGAAGAACTGTGGCAAGATTGGCAACAGAATTAACAAAAAGGGAATTACAATAATTGATTCTGCCTTATGGAAAATAGAAATTTAAGAAAAGAAAGAATAGGCGTTGTCACCAGCAACAAAATGGAGAAATCAATAGTGGTTTCTGAAGTAAAGCGAGTAAAACACCCTATGTATGGTAAATTCGTTTTAAAGACAAAAAAGTACGTTGCTCATGATGAAAAGAATGATTGCAACGAAGGTGATACCGTTAAAATAATGGAAACAAGACCGTTGAGTAGGACTAAGTGTTGGAGATTGGTTGAAATCCTAGAAAGAGCTAAATAATTATGTTACAGCAAGAATCTAGATTAAAGGTAGCGGACAATACGGGTGCAAAGGAAGTTTTGACTATCCGTGTGCTTGGAGGTACAAAAAGACGATACGCATCTATTGGCGATAAAATAGTAGTTACTGTAAAAGAAGCTACTCCTAATGGAGCCATTAAAAAAGGAGCTGTATCAACTGCAGTTGTTGTTAGAACAAAGAAAGAAGTAAGAAGACCAGATGGTTCTTATATCAGATTTGATGATAACGCATGTGTACTGCTTAACCCAACAGGGGAAATGAGAGGAACAAGGGTTTTTGGACCAGTTGCCAGAGAACTTAGAGATAAACAATTCATGAAAATTGTATCTCTTGCGCCGGAAGTACTTTAATATTTATTTGGTAAGAAGATGAAATTAAGAATAAAAACAGGAGATACAGTTAGAATCATTGCTGGGGACCATAAAGGGACTGAAGGTAAAGTGATGACTGTTGACCGTGAGAAGAATAAAGCGATAGTTGAAGGTGCTAATATGGTGTCTAAACATGAGAAGCCGAGTGCTAAAAACCCTCAAGGTGGTATCGTTAAGAAAGAAGCTCCAATCCATATTTCCAATTTGGCATTGATAGATTCTAAATCTGGTGATACAACAAGGGTTGGGTATGAGATAAGAGATGGAAAAAAAGTTAGATTTTCCAAAAAATCCAATGAAGTAATTTAGTTATGGGGTACGTTCCAAGATTAAAAGAAGAATATAAAGAGCGTGTAGTTACTGCGCTTAAGGACGAGTTTGGTTACAAAAATGTAATGCAAGTTCCAAAACTGCAAAAAATTGTGGTTAGTAGAGGAGTTGGTGCTGCTGTTGCAGATAAAAAATTGATTGACCATGCGGTGGATGAGTTGACCAACATTACTGGACAAAAAGCAGTATCCACTATGTCTAAAAAGGATGTTGCGGCATTTAAATTACGTAAGGGTATGCCAATTGGGGCAAAAGTTACTTTACGTGGAGAGAGAATGTATGAATTTTTGGATAGGTTGATAACTTCTGCATTACCAAGGGTAAGAGATTTTCAAGGAATTAGAGCTACTGGTTTTGATGGTAGAGGTAATTATAGCCTTGGAGTTACAGAACAGATTATCTTTCCTGAAATCAATATAGATAAGATAAACCGAATCAATGGAATGGACATTACATTTGTTACTTCTGCTGAAACGGATAAGGAAGCAAAATCATTATTAACAGAATTGGGACTACCTTTTAAAAAGAATTAGTATGGCTAAAGAATCAATGAAAGCCCGTGAGGTAAAGAGAGCTAAGACTGTAGCAAAGTATGCAGAGAAGAGAAAAGCTTTAAAAGAAGCGGGTGATTATGAAGCATTGCAAAAATTACCAAAAAATGCATCTCCAGTTCGTATGCACAATCGTTGTAAATTAACTGGTAGACCAAAAGGATATATGAGAACTTTTGGAATTTCTAGGGTAATGTTCAGAGAGATGGCAAATAAAGGTTTGATTCCTGGAGTTAAAAAAGCAAGTTGGTAAGACTTTAAAAGGTAAAAGAAAATGGTTACAGATCCTATAGCAGATTACTTAACAAGAATTAGAAATGCCAGCAGCGCTGGACATAGAGTAGTAGAAATACCAGCTTCTAACTTAAAGAAAGAAGTGACTAAAATATTATTTGATCAAGGATATATTTTAAGTTACAAATTTGAGGAAGAAGCAGTACAGGGAATAATTAAGATAGCTTTAAAGTATGATAAAGCTACTAAAGAACCTGTAATTAGAAAAATACAACGAATCAGTAAGCCAGGTTTGCGTAAGTATGCTGCTTCTGATGAGTTACCAAGAGTGCTTAATGGTTTGGGAGTTGCTATTGTATCTACTTCTCATGGAGTAATGACTAGCAAACAAGCCAAGAAAGAGAATGTTGGTGGTGAGGTTTTGTGTTACGTTTATTAATAAGAGCAAAGAGTTAGAAAATGTCTAGAATAGGTAATAATCCAGTAGCAATCCCAGAAGGTGTAAACATTGAGGTAAAGGACAATGTTGTGACTGTTAAAGGTAAATTGGGGGAATTAACCCAAGAATTTTCTGGAGTTGAAATTAAGGTTGGAGATGGAGAAGTCTCTGTTGCAAGGCCTTCAGATTCCAAAGAGCATAAGGCAAAGCATGGTCTGTATAGATCATTGGTTACCAATATGGTTGAGGGAGTATCAAAAGGATGGACAAAAGAATTAGAATTGGTTGGTGTAGGATATAGAGCCAGTAATCAAGGTCAAAAATTAGAATTGGCTCTTGGTTTTTCACATAATATCGTATTAGATATTGCTCCAGAAGTTAAAGTTGAAACTACTTCTGAAAAAGGTAAGAATCCAACCGTAAAATTAACTTCTCACGATAAACAATTGGTGGGACAGGTTGCAGCAAAAATAAGATCTTTCCGTAAACCAGAACCATACAAAGGAAAAGGTGTGAAGTTTGTTGGAGAGCAATTAAGAAGAAAAGCAGGTAAATCAGCTTAATTATAGTATCATGGCATTATCGAAGATAGAAAGAAGACAGAGAATTAGAAATAGGATTAGAAAGGTTTCCTTTGGAACAGCGGACAGACCTAGATTATCTGTTTTTAGAAGTAATAAAGAAATTTATGTTCAAATAATAGATGATAATTCTGGAGCCACTTTGGTATCAGCTTCATCTAGAGATAAAGAACTAAGTTCTGTAAAAGGAACAAAAATAGAGGTTGCCAATGCCGTTGGAAAAGCTATTGCTGAAAAGGCAAAGAAGGCTGGGATAGAAACAGTTGCTTTTGATAGAGGTGGTAATTTGTATCACGGAAGAATAAAATCATTAGCTGAAGGAGCAAGGGAAGCAGGACTTAAATTCTAAAATAAGAGTATGTACCAAAAATATAAAAACGTAGAAACTGTTAAACCAGGAGGTTTAGAATTAAAAGATCGTTTGGTTGGCGTTCAACGTGTTACCAAAGTAACAAAAGGTGGTAGAGCATTTGGTTTTTCTGCAATTGTTGTTGTAGGTGATGAAAATGGTGTTGTGGGTCATGGTTTGGGTAAGTCCAAAGAAGTTGCCACTGCCATTGCTAAGGCTATTGAAGATGCTAAAAAGCATTTGATTAGAATACCTTTGAACAAAGGAACTTTACCTCATGAGCAAAAAGGTAAATTTGGTGGAGCCAGAGTTTATATTCAACCTGCATCACATGGTACAGGTGTAATTGCTGGTGGAGCAGTGAGAGCGGTATTAGAAGCAGTTGGAGTACATGACGTATTGTCTAAATCTCAAGGTTCTTCTAATCCTCATAATGTGGTAAAAGCTACTTTTGATGCGCTTTTACAATTAAGGGATGCTAGAACTGTAGCAAATCAAAGAGGGGTTTCTTTGGAAAAAGTTTTTAAAGGATAAGAGATTATGGCAAAGATTAAAGTTAAACAGGTAAAGAGTGGTATTAAGAGACCACAAAACCAAAAAAGAACATTGGAAGCTTTAGGTTTAAAAAGAATTGGTCAAGTTGTGGAACATGATGATACGGCCAGTATCCTTGGTATGATAGATAAAGTAAAACACTTAGTTTCTACAGAAGAAGCTTAATATAATTTAGTGTAATGAATTTAAGTAATTTAAAACCAGCAGAGGGCTCAGTTAAGAAAGCAGGCAAGACTATCGGTAGAGGTCAAGGTTCTGGAAAAGGAGGAACTGCTACAAGAGGTCACAAAGGTGCTAAGTCTAGATCTGGTTATTCTAAGAAAATAGGTTTTGAAGGAGGTCAAATGCCTTTGCAAAGACGTGTTCCTAAATTTGGATTTAAGAACATTAACAGAAAAGAATATACTGGTATTAATTTAGATAAGCTTCAAGAATTAGTGGATAATGGGACTGTTAAAGATGCGGTTACTTTGGAAACTCTAATTGAAAATAGATTGGCTGGTAAAAACGATTTGGTTAAAATTTTAGGTGGCGGAGAATTAAAGGCTACTCTAAAAATATCCGTACATAAATTTACAGCAACTGCTAAGTCGGCCATTGAAGCCGCAGGTGGAGAAGCAATAAGTTTAGAAGCATAACATAGATTATGAAGAAATTTTTTGAGACAATATCCAATATTTGGAAGATAGATGAACTTAAGGGTAGAATTTTAGTTACCCTTGGTTTGCTTTTGGTATACCGTTTTGGTGCACAGATAGTACTTCCTGGTATTGACACTGCTCAATTAGGTGGTTTATCTGATAGTACTGACCAAGGTATTTTAGGAATTCTTAATGCCTTTACAGGTGGAGCTTTTTCAAATGCTTCGGTTTTTGCATTGGGAATTATGCCATATATATCTGCATCTATTGTTGTTCAATTAATGGGAATAGCTATTCCTTATCTTCAAAAATTACAGAAAGAAGGAGAAAGTGGAAGAAAGACTATTAATCAAATCACAAGATGGTTGACTATTGGTATTTGTATTGTACAAGCTCCTGCCTATTTATATAGTTTAAGTGCTTTGGGTGTTCCAGAAAGTGCTTTCTTATTAGGTAAAGGCCTAAACTTTATTGTTCCTTCTGTTATCATTTTGGTTACAGGATGTGTGTTCGCAATGTGGTTGGGAGAAAAAATTACAGACAAAGGTATTGGTAATGGTATTTCATTATTGATTATGGTGGGAATTATTGCTACGATGCCTCAATCATTCCTTCAAGAGTTTGTTTCTAGAACTGCCAATAACAATGGTGGTTTAATGTTTATTCTTATTGAAGTAATCATCTGGTTTATTGTAATCTTATTAAGTGTATTGTTGGTAATGGCAACACGCCAAATTCCTGTTCAGTATGCACGTAGGACTGCATCTGGAGGATATGAAAAAAATGTAATGGGGTCTAGGCAATACATTCCATTAAAGTTAAATGCTTCTGGAGTAATGCCAATCATCTTTGCACAAGCAATTATGTTTGCACCTGGATTAATAGGTAGAACATTTAATGATACAGCATTTGGTCAGTGGATGGAAGTTCAGTTTGCGGATATATTTGGTTTGGCATATAATATTTTGTTTGCCTTATTGATTATCATATTTACATACTTCTATACCGCTATTACTGTTCCAACAAACAAAATGGCAGATGACCTAAAAAGGAGTGGTGGTTTTATTCCAGGGATTAGACCTGGAAAAGAAACAGGAGATTATCTGGATAAGATTATGTCCTTGATTACATTGCCTGGGTCGGTATTTTTAGCATTGTTAGCAGTTTTACCTGCAATAGTGGTTAAACTTATGGATGTACAAGCGGGTTGGGCATTGTTTTATGGAGGTACTTCCCTATTGATTATGGTAGGGGTTGCAATAGATACTGTACAACAAGTGAATTCATACTTGTTGAATAGACATTATGATGGATTAATGAAATCTGGTAAAAACAGAAAAGTAGCTTAAGTTATGGCAAAGCAAGCAGCAATAGAGCAAGATGGAACCATAATAGAAGCATTGTCTAATGCAATGTTTAGGGTAGAATTAGAGAACGGTCACGTAGTAACGGCTCATATATCTGGAAAAATGCGTATGCATTATATTAAATTACTTCCAGGTGATAAGGTTAAACTGGAAATGAGCCCTTATGACTTGACTAAAGCAAGAATTACATATAGATACTAAGATGAAAGTTAGAGCATCAATAAAGAAAAGAAGTGCCGAGTGCAAGATTGTACGTAGAAAAGGCAGATTGTACGTAATTAATAAAAAGAATCCTAGATTTAAACAAAGACAAGGGTAATTATGGCAAGAATTGCAGGTGTAGATATACCAAAACAGAAAAGAGGCGTAATAGCCCTTACCTATATCTTTGGTATTGGTAAAAGTAGAGCTAAAGAAATTTTAGAAATTGCTCAAGTTAGTGAAGATACCAAAGTATCGGATTGGAACGATGATGAGATAGGTCGCATTCGTGATGCTGTTTCTTCCTTTACAATAGAAGGAGAATTGCGTTCAGAAACTCAATTGAACATCAAACGTCTTATGGACATTGGATGTTATAGAGGTATCCGTCACAGATCTGGTTTACCACTAAGAGGTCAAAGAACTAAGAACAACTCTAGGACTCGTAAAGGAAAAAGAAAAACTGTTGCTAACAAGAAGAAAGCAACTAAGTAATAAGTAAGGATTATGGCAAAGACAAGCGCAAAAGCAGCAAAGAAGCGTAAGGTTATTGTAGAGTCTGTGGGTGAAGCCCATGTTACAGCCTCTTTCAACAACATTATTATTTCTTTGACTAATAAAAAAGGTGATGTTATTTCTTGGTCGTCAGCTGGGAAAATGGGTTTTAGAGGTTCTAAAAAGAATACACCTTATGCAGCTCAAGTTGCATCAGAAGATTGTGCCAAAGTAGCACATGAAGCTGGTTTAAGAAAAGTAAAGGTTTATGTTAAAGGCCCAGGTAACGGTAGAGAATCTGCTATCCGTTCAATACATAATGCTGGAATAGAAGTAACTGAAATTATTGACGTTACGCCAATGCCACATAATGGGTGTAGACCTCCAAAAAGAAGAAGAGTTTAATCAATTTATATATTAATTTTCACGAAAGTGTAGTTGCGATTATCGAAGGATAAGCCTTAATTCATAATCACACTTTCAAATTTTAAAAAGGAAAATGGCAAGATACACAGGACCAAAAAGTAAAATTGCACGTAAGTTTGGAGAGGCAATTTTTGGAGACGATAAGTCTTTTGAAAAGAAAAGTTACCCTCCAGGGCAACACGGACAGAATAGACGCCGTGGAAAACAATCAGAATATGCTGTCCAGTTAATGGAAAAGCAAAAAGCTAAATATACATATGGTATATTAGAAAAACAATTTAGAAACATATTCGCAAAAGCTAATAGTAGTAAAGGTGTAACCGGTGAGGTGCTTTTGCAATTATGTGAATCCCGCTTAGATAATGTAGTTTATAGAATGGGAATTTCTACAACTAGAAGTGGAGCAAGACAATTAGTATCACATAGACATATTACTGTTAATGGTGAAGTGGTTGGGATTGCATCATATAGCTTAAAAGCTGGAGATGTTGTTGGAGTTAGAGAAAAATCTAAGTCTTTACAAACAATACAAGACTCACTAGCTGCAAGTAGCAGTGTATATGAGTGGATTACATGGAACTCTGAAAAAAAGGAAGGAACTTTTGTTTCTGTACCAGAAAGACTTCAGATTCCTGAAAACATAAAAGAACAATTAATCGTCGAGTTATACTCTAAATAAACAACCTGATCCAATATGGCATTATTTAATTTTCAGAAACCCGATAAAGTTATAATGATAGATTCCTCTGATTTCGAAGGGAAATTCGAATTTCGTCCTTTGGAACCTGGTTATGGACTTACTGTTGGGAACGCACTAAGAAGAGTATTGCTTTCAGCCTTGGAAGGTTTTGCTATTACTTCGGTTAGAATTGATAAAGTTGAGCACGAGTTTTCTGTAATCCCAGGTGTCGTAGAAGACGTTACTGAGATTATCTTAAACTTAAAACAAGTACGTTTTAAAAGACAAATAGAAGATGTTGATGCAGAGGTAGTTTCTATTTCTGTTAGTGGAAAAGACCAGCTTACTGCTGGGGATTTCCAAAAATTCATTTCTGGCTACCAAGTGTTGAATCCAGATTTAGTAATCTGTAATATGGATGCTAAAGTGGCTATCAATATGGAGATAGTTATAGATAAAGGTAGAGGGTATGTTCCTGCAGAGGAAAATAAAAAGTCCAATGCGGCATTGGGAACAATTGCTGTGGATTCTATTTTTACACCTGTAAAGAATGTAAAATATAGCATAGAAAATTTTAGGGTAGAGCAAAAGACCGATTATGAGAAATTGGTTTTTGAAATCGTTACAGACGGTTCAATTCATCCTAAAGATGCTTTAACTGAGGCTGCAAAAGTATTGATTCACCACTTTATGTTGTTCTCTGATGAGCGCATTACATTGGAGGCTGATGAGATTGCGCAGACTGAAACATATGATGAGGAATCATTACATATGAGACAATTGCTTAAAACCAAATTGGTTGATATGGACTTGTCTGTTCGTGCATTAAACTGCTTAAAAGCTGCTGAAGTTGATACATTGGGAGATTTGGTTTCTTTCAATAAAAATGATTTAATGAAATTCAGAAACTTTGGTAAGAAGTCATTGACTGAGCTTGAAGAGTTGGTAATCAACAAGGGCTTAAGTTTTGGAATGGATTTGTCAAAATATAAATTAGATAAAGATTAATTAATCATATTTTGCTCCTCGTTCATATGAACGGGTTTGGTAGCAAGATGATAATATGTAAATATGAGACACGGTAAAAAAGTTAATCATTTAGGAAGAAAGACAGCTCATAGAAAAGCTATGTTGGCTAATATGGCCTGTTCTTTAATAGAGCATAAGAGAATTAATACAACTGTTGCAAAAGCTAAAGCTTTGAAACAGTTTATAGAGCCTTTGATTACGAAGTCTAAGACAGAGAATAATCAAACAGTAGAAAAAGGGACTCATAACAGACGTATTGTATTTAAGAATCTTAGAGATAAATATGCTGTAACAGAATTGTTCAGTGAAGTTGCTGAAAAAGTTGGTGACAGACCTGGAGGATATACAAGAATTATAAAGTTAGGAAATCGTTTAGGCGATAATGCCGATATGGCTATGATAGAGCTTGTAGATTTCAATGAACTATACAATGCCGGTAAGCCTAAAAAGAAAACTACTAGAAGAAGTAGAAGAGGCGGAGGAGCTAAAAAAGAAGCTGCACCTGTTGTTGCTGAAACACAAACTGATGATTCTGAAGAATAAGATGTTTATAACAACTTAATAATTGTAAAAGGATAGGCCTAATAGCTTATCCTTTTTTTATGTTTATTTGTGAAACCAAAATTTTTGAAAATAATTTATGAAGTATCTATCTAAAAAAAGGGCGCTGTTATTATTGGCTGACGGTACTATTTTTTATGGGAAAGCTGTTGGGGGAAAAGAAGGAACTTCCTTTGGAGAAGTATGTTTTAATACTGGAATGACTGGATATCAGGAAATTTTTACTGATCCTTCTTATTTTGGACAGTTAATGGTAACTACCAATGCCCATATTGGCAACTACGGGACAAACAAAGAAGAAATAGAATCGGATTCGGTTAAGATTGCGGGTTTAATTTGCAAGAATTTTAGTTATGAATATTCAAGGCCAAATTCAGATACAAGTTTATTGGATTTTTTAAATGACAACAATCTTTTTGCTATCTCCGATGTGGATACAAGAGCTTTGGTAAGTTACATTCGTGATAATGGAGCAATGAATGCTGTAATATCTACCGATATTGAAAATATTGAGGGATTAAAAAAACAATTAGCTTCTGTACCAAGTATGGAAGGTTTAGAATTGGCTTCTAAAGTATCAACAAAAGAGCCATATTTTTATGGCGATGAAAAGGCTACTTATAAAATCTCTGCTTTAGATATTGGAATAAAAAAGAATATTTTAAGGAACTTGGCTAAAAGAGATGCCTACATTAAAGTATTTCCATACAATGCTTCTTTTGATGAAATGAAAGAATGGAAACCTGATGCGTATTTTATTTCCAACGGTCCTGGTGATCCAGAACCATTAAATGATTCTATTGCAACTGCTAAAGATATTATAGCAAGTGATAAACCTCTTTTTGGTATTTGTTTAGGGCATCAAGTAATTGCCTTGGCAAATGGAGTTTCCACTTATAAGATGTATAATGGGCATAGAGGTATAAATCATCCTGTGTTGAATCTAAAAACAGGGAAAGGGGAAATTACCTCTCAAAATCATGGGTTTGCAATCAATAGAGAAGAGGCAGAGGCCAATACAGATTTAGAAATTACGCATACACATTTAAACGATAATACAGTTGCTGGGATTAGAATGAAGAACAAAGAAGTGTTTTCGGTTCAATACCACCCAGAGGCAAGCCCTGGACCACATGATGCTGACTATCTTTTTGATGAGTTTTTCCAAATGATAAAGGTTAGTTCCAATTAAAACGTTTTAGGTTAAATAATAGTTATTTCCAACACAATATAAGGTTACTAGGAAATACAATAACAATGCGCTTTTGTATATTTGCGCACATAAAATCAACAATAAAAAAAGAAAATAATATGAGTATCATCATTAATGTTCATGCAAGACAAATTTTAGACTCAAGAGGTAATCCTACGGTAGAAGTAGATGTAATTACAGAAAATGGGGTATTGGGTAGAGCTGCGGTTCCTTCTGGAGCTTCAACAGGTGAGCATGAGGCTGTAGAGCTTCGTGATGGTGGTAAGTCATTTATGGGTAAAGGAGTTGGTAATGCTGTGAACAATGTAAATGTTACAATTGCAGAAGAGGTTGTTGGAATGTCAGTTTTTGAACAAAACTTAATTGACCAAACCATGATAGATTTAGATGGGACTCCAAATAAATCAAAATTGGGAGCCAATGCCATTTTAGGTGTTTCTTTAGCGGTTGCTAAAGCTGCAGCAAATGAACTAGGAATGTCTTTATATAGATATATTGGTGGGGTTAGTGCTAATACATTGCCAGTGCCAATGATGAACATTATCAATGGAGGTTCCCATTCTGATGCTCCAATTGCATTTCAAGAATTTATGGTGATGCCAGTTAAGGCGAATGATTTTTCTCATGCCATGCAAATGGGAACAGAAATCTTTCATCATCTTAAAAAAGTGTTGCACGATAGAGGTTTAAGTACTGCGGTTGGTGATGAGGGTGGTTTTGCCCCTAATTTAGCTGGTGGTACAGAGGATGCATTGGATACCATAGCTAAGGCTGTGTCGAATGCAGGGTATACTTTAGGTGATGATGTAATGATAGCATTGGATTGTGCCTCTGCAGAATTTTTTGTGGATGGAAAATATGACTATACTAAATTTGAAGGTGATAAAGGTGTAATAAGAACTTCTGAGGAACAGGCACAGTACTTAGCAGACCTTTCTGCCAAATACCCAATAATATCTATTGAGGATGGTATGGATGAAAACGATTGGGAAGGTTGGAAATCTTTAACTGAAAAAATTGGTGATAAAGTACAATTAGTTGGAGATGATTTATTCGTGACCAATGTTGAACGTTTATCTAGAGGTATAGAAAACGGAATTGCCAATTCAATTTTAATTAAGGTAAACCAGATTGGAACATTAACTGAGACTATTGCTGCAGTTAATATGGCCAAGAATGCAGGTTATACATCTGTAATGTCTCACCGTTCTGGAGAAACTGAAGATAACACAATTGCTGATTTAGCTGTTGCTTTAAATACAGGACAGATTAAAACAGGTTCAGCATCTAGATCAGATAGGATGGCAAAATATAACCAACTTTTAAGAATAGAAGAAGAACTGGGAAGCATGGCTTATTACCCTAAGGAAAAAGCATTTAAAATAAGATAAAAGCCAATGTAAAATCCTTTTTGTAACCAAAAAGGATTTTTTTTGAAGAATCATTAATGAAATATTAATTTAATTGATATATTGGTAATCTAACCTAGTATCTAAATCTTAATGAATAATTTTCTTTTTGCAGCTGCGGAAAATGACGCCATTGCCAATTGTAAAGCTGGGGGTATGGGAGATGTTGTTCGCGACGTTCCCCGTAAAATTTCAGAAAAAGGAGACAAAGTTCACATTGTAGTTCCTTCTTATGGTAGGCTTCATCAAAAAGGCATATTAAAAACAAAATTAAATTTTCAGTTAAGGAATACAACTTACATTGCTGAGCTGTATGAGGTTGTTCCAAAAAAAGAGTTCAAGAATATATACCATTATGTGATTCATCACCCAGAGATTGAAGCTGGAGATATAGCTCATATTTATCACAATGATCCCAAAGAGCCTTTTTTTACAGATGCTATAAAGTATTTTATTTTTTGTACCGCTGTAGCCGAAGCTATTAAAAAGGAAGCTTTTGGTAAGTTGGATGTGGTGCATTTACATGATTGGCATTCTAGCTTGTTGTTATATTTAAGGCAATACCACGGTTCGTATAAGTCTTTAAAGAAACTTCGTTTTGTATATAGTATACATAATTTGGCTATTCAAGGGATTCGACCTTTTGAGAATAATTATTCATCCCTTAGAAACTGGTTTCCAGAAATCCCGATAGATTATAAAGGATTAATGGATTATAGGTATCAAGATTGTATTAACCTTATGGCCGTTGGTATACGGTTGGCCGATGCTGTGCATACAGTTTCTCCTTCCTATAAAGAAGATGTGCTATTGTCTAGTAGACCACCGGAATTTATTGGAGGTGAAGGTTTAGAAGAGGATTTAAAAAAGGCTGATAATGAAGGAAGATTATTTGGCATTCTCAATGGCTGCAATTATAAAAATATACGTGCAGCAGATACTGGTTTTATATACCGTAATACTGTAAAAGCGTTGTTTAGATGGTTGCAAGAAGAATCTAAAAAATATAAAGCCGATTTTTTGGCACATACAGGGGAAAAAGTAATGGAGTATGTTGGAAATCGTCCCCAATTTATTGTATCTAGTGTGGCAAGACTAACGGAGCAAAAATTTTACTTTTTTAAGCGTTCACCAGAGGCTTTTGTAGAAATATTGAAAAAACTAGAAAAAATAGATGGCATTTTTATGCTTTTGGGTACGGGAGCTCCAGAATATGAAGATCTATTTAGAGATTTAAGCTACAATCACAAAAACTTTATTTTTACAAACGGACAATCTGAAGATTTAATTGATTCAATTTATTTGGAGTCCGATTTATATTTTATGCCCAGTCTTTTTGAACCGTGCGGTATAAGCCAAATGCTCTCTATGAGAAATGGTAATCCTTGTTTGGTTCATCATACTGGGGGTTTAAAAGATACTGTGGAGCATATGAAAACTGGTTTTAGTTTTGATGGTGAAACGTATGATGAAAAAATAAAGAATATGCTAAAATGTTTTGATGTTGCTTTGGATATTTTTCAGAATGATAAACCTACATGGAAAAAGATTCAGGCCAATGCCAAAAAAATGAAGTTTACTTGGGAAAAGTCTGTTGACCAGTACTATGATGAACTTTATTTGTTAAATTCTTAAAAAGAATATCTTAAGCAAATAATTTATTTGCATTATCAGGGCCCCAAATTGTTAAGATGGTGTCTTTTTCGTAAATTTACTTTCTTATTTTTAAAACACTAAAAAGCACCAATGTCAGACATAGCTACATTAGAATTTCAAGGCAAAAAATATGAGTTTCCTGTTATTAAAGGAACGGAGGATGAGGTTGCAATTGATATTAAAACACTAAGAGGATCAACCAACATTATTACAATAGATCCTGGGTATAAAAATACAGGCTCCTGTGAGAGTGCCATTACTTTTTTGGATGGTGAAAAAGGGGTGCTTAGATATAGAGGGTATTCCATTGAAGAATTGGCAGAGAAAGCTGATTTTTTGGAAGTTGCCTACTTGCTTATTTTTGGAGAATTGCCAGATAAGGTGAAACTTGAAAAATTTCATAATGATATTAAAGCTGAGTCTCATGTGGATGAGGAAATGAAGAAAATTTTGGATGGTTTTCCAAAATCGGCGCACCCAATGGGCGTGTTATCTTCATTGACCAGTGCATTAATAGCTTTTAACCCTAAGACAGTAGATGTATCATCAGATAAAGAGATGTATGATGCCATTGTTAGATTATTGGCAAAATTCCCGGTATTAGTAGCCTGGGCATTAAGAAAGAAAAAGGGATTGCCGTTGGATTATGGTGATGATTCTTTAGGTTATGTAGAGAATATTCATAAGATGATGTTCAAGAGACCCAACCAATCTTATAAAATAAATAAAGTTGTAATTGACGCTTTAGATCAATTGTTGATTTTGCATGCAGACCACGAGCAGAATTGTTCAACTTCTACGGTTCGTATTGTAGGATCATCTCATGCGGGGTTATTTGCTTCTATTTCTGCTGGTATTTCTGCACTTTGGGGACCACTTCATGGGGGAGCAAATCAAGCAGTTTTAGAAATGTTGGAAGCAATTGAAAAGGATGGTGGTGACACCAAAAAATATATGGCCAAAGCAAAAGATAAAAGCGATCCATTTAGATTAATGGGTTTTGGACATAGGGTATATAAAAACTTTGACCCAAGAGCAAGAATCATTAAAAAGGCTGCAGATGAAGTATTGGCAGATTTGGGTATAGATGACCCAATTCTTGATATTGCTAAAGGACTAGAAAAAGAAGCTTTGGAAGACCCTTATTTTGTTGATAGAAAATTGTATCCCAATGTAGATTTCTACTCTGGGATTATATATAGAGCATTAGGAATACCAACAGAAATGTTTACCGTAATGTTTGCTTTGGGTAGATTGCCCGGCTGGATTGCCCAGTGGAGAGAAATGCGCCTAAGAGGAGAACCAATTGGCCGTCCAAGACAAGTTTATATTGGTGAGAATGCCAGACCATTTGTAGAGTTGGATATAAGATAAATTACAATCTATCTATAACTTTTTTATTGCCCTTTCTGTTTTCTCAGTAAAGGGCAATTTTATTTCTACATTTGTCCAAAATTAGAATATGCTCCAATTACATATCAATGATGAAACATCAACTTTAAAAGCAGTTGTTTTGGGTACTGCAGAAAGTTGCGGTCCTGTGCCCAAAGTTGAGGAAGCCTATGATCCTAAATCAGTGGAGCATATTTTGGCAGGAACTTACCCTACCGAAATGGATATGATTAAGGAAATGGATGCTTTTGCTAAAGTTTTAGAAAAATACAATGTTCAAGTTTTTAGGCCTGAAGTACTTCAAGATTGTAACCAGATTTTTTCCAGAGATATTGCTTTTGTTATTGAAGATAAAATAATACATGCCAATATTTTGCCACATAGGGAGGCCGAATTTGATGCTATTTTACATGTGCTAGACAGAATTGCCCCAGACAAGAATATTCGCCCGCCAGATGAGGTCCATATAGAAGGTGGGGATGTTATGCCGTGGAACGAATATATTTTTATAGGCACTTATACAGGTGATGATTATGCAGATTTTATTACGGCAAGGACTAATAAAGAAGGGGTGGATTTTATTGCTGAACAATTTCCACACAAGAAGGTAAAGTCATTTGAGTTGAGGAAATCTAATACCAATGCAAAGGAAAACGCACTACATTTGGATTGTTGTTTTCAGCCCGTAGGAAAAAATAAGGCCATTTTACATAAAAATGGATTTTTAATTGATGAGGAATACCAATGGCTGGTAGATTATTTTGGGGAAGAAAATATTTTTGAAATCACCAAAGAGGAAATGTACAATATGAACAGTAATGTGTTTTCTATTTCTCCTGATGTGGTGGTTTCTGAACAAAATTTTACTAGGTTAAATACTTGGTTGAGAGCACAAGGTTTTATAGTGGAAGAAATACCCTATGCCGAAATTGCCAAACAAGAAGGGTTATTGCGTTGTAGTACATTGCCATTAATTCGCGAATGAAATGAGTCAAATTACCAATACAATTTTAATGATTCGCCCTGTAAGTTTTAGAATGAACGAGCAGACTGCGGTAAATAATTATTTTCAAGAAGACCTTAATCTTAAGAATGCAGAAATTAATAAAAAGGCTCAAGCCGAGTTTGATGCCTTTGTAGCTGCATTAAGGAAAAAGGGAGTGAATGTGATTGTTGTAGAAGATACTTTGGAACCAAATACTCCTGATTCTATTTTTCCAAATAATTGGGTTTCTTTTCATGCCGATGGAACCGTAGGACTATATCCAATGTTTGCTGAAAACAGAAGGCAAGAAAGGCGAGAAGATATTTTGGATATTTTAGAGGAAAAAGGTTTTTTAATAGAAAACGTAATAGATTATTCTTCTGCCGAGGAAGAGGAATTGTTTTTAGAAGCTACTGGAAGTATTGCATTGGACAGAGTTAACAAAAAAGCCTATTGCGCTTTATCACCACGAGCGGATGAGGAGCTGTTTATTGAGTTTTGTGAGGATTTTGATTATGCTCCTGTGATATTCACTGCAAACCAAACAGTTGATGGACAACGAGCAGCTATATATCACACCAATGTAATGATGTGCATAGCAGATGCTTTTGCAGTAATTTGTTTGGATACTATTGATGACAAAAAAGAAAAAAAATCTGTTATAAGTCATTTAAAACAAGATGGAAAAGAAATCATTTCTATTTCTGAAAAACAAATGCATCAATTTGCTGGGAATATGCTTCAAGTGCTGGGGAAAGATGGTGAAAGGTTTTTGGTTATGAGCTCTTCTGCCCATAACAGTTTAACGACCAGTCAAATTAGTGCGATAAAAAAACATTGTGAAATTATACATAGTTCTTTGGAAACTATTGAAACTTGTGGTGGTGGAAGTGCCCGCTGTATGATGGCGGAAGTGTTTTTACCTAAAAGCTAATTGGTGATGACAGGAGAAACAAACCTTGAACAATTGATTAAGGCCTTGCAACCAGAATTGCATGACGGCACATACGTATTTACTACAGTTAATTCTACTAAAGGGATTCTTGTAGAACATATACAATCTGAATTTAAAGAAAAAGAAGGAATAACCTTAATTTTAGAGCAACGCTATGCGGACTTATACAATTTAAAGTATGATTACCTAGCGTCATGGATTACACTGAATGTACATTCTTCTCTAGAGGCTGTGGGCTTAACAGCTATGTTTTCAAATGCTTTAGCAAAACAAAATATTAGTTGTAACGTAATTTCAGGTTATTATCATGACCATATTTTTGTCAATATAAATGATGGACAAAGAGCGATTGAGGTTTTAACTCTTTTAACTACTAGGTAGAATTCTTTTTAGGTTGAGCGGAGTTGAGATCTTATAATACCTCTCAAAAAAACAACAGCCATTACTACCATAAAAAAAGCGAAGGGTAGCGAAGTAATAATCAATAATTTTTGAACGGCAACTAGAATATCAATATCTGGTTTGGCATTGCCCAAAAGGAGCAACGCAATGGTTGCCAAAAGAATAAAAACAGACCAAATTAAACGGTGTTTTTTCTTAGGGTTCTTTTTGCCATTGTCGGTAAACATACTCAGTACAAAAACGGCAGAATCTACCGAGGTAACTAAAAACCCAATCAACAAAATAAGTGTTATAGCATTTAGGAACGTCGTCATAGGATAATGTTCAAAAAACACAAAGATGGAGGAAAACACGTTTCCAAATTCATTGTTGTAAGTTCCCCAACCTTCAATCAGTTGAAAGGCTGAAGTTCCAAAAACCGAGAACCAAAAAAACGTTCCCAAAGAAGGAATAATAAGAACGCCTAAAAGTAATTGTCGCAATGTTCTTCCTTTGGAAATTCGTGCAATGAAGATTCCTGTAAAAGGTGCCCACGCCAACCAAAAAGCCCAATAATAGAAAGTCCAATCTGTTAGAAAGCCAATTCCTGGATTGTAGTTGCCCAGCGCCAAACTCATTGGGATAAAATCCAAAAGATAATTCAACGTAGCTTTTCCAAAAGAAACTAAAATAGCAGCCATATCACTTGTAAAGAAAATAAAGAATAGTAGTACTAGCGTTATTAGAATATTTATTTTAGATAGCATTTTAATGCCTTTATTTACTCCTTTCCAAGCAGAAATAAAGGCAAGCGTAGAAACCAGAATTGCTAAAAGAATGGTTGTTCCAATTCCCAAATCAGTCGAAAACACATGATTTAGTCCACCATTTATTTGTGCTGTGCCTAATCCTATTGCTGCTATGAGTCCAAAAACTGTAGTAATAATGGTCATGATATCAATACCAATCCTAGCAGGTTTGTTCTGTATTACATCTTCAATAGTAGCACTCACTTTTACTTTTTTCTTTTGAACAAAAAGGGCATAACCAACAACCATGGCAAAAAGCCCATAAAATGCCCAAGCGGTAAATCCCCATTGGTAAAAAGTGTATTCTAAGGCTATAGTGTTTGCACTCAAATTGGAGGCATAAGGAGGATGCTGCTGCATAAAAACTGGTTCTTGCACTGCTCTAAGTAGAATGCCTGCTCCCATTCCTGCACTGTATAGCATGGCTACCCAGCTCCACAATGAATGTTCAGGTTTTTTATTTTTCTTCCCTAATTTTAATTTTCCTAGTGGAGAGAATGCAATGCCTAAAAGAAATAGAACACACCCAAAGCCTAAATACAAATAGAAATATCCAAAATGGTTACGGACCCAAATGGAGGCAAATTCTACGGCATTATAACTTTCCTCTGTCCAAATAAAGGTAACCAAAGAGCATAGGAATAGTATTGAAATAGATGTTGTTAGTAGGGTGTTCTTTTTTAAGAGCAAGGACAAGATTTATCTGTGTAAGTTCTAAAGTTAGCCAATTTTTAAAACCTTAAGAAGGCTTTTGTTCCTTTTAGGGGATTAGCTTAAAATTTCCGTAATTTTGCAGGCTTATACGTCCAAATTAATGAATGTTCAAGAAGTACTTACGGCCAAGGTGAAAGAAGCGGTTAACTCCATTTTTAATGCAGAACTTCCTACTGTGGAGTTTCAGCCTACACGTAAAGATTTTGAAGGTGATATTACTATTGTGGTATTTCCTATGCTTAGGGTTGTAAAGGGCAATCCAGAAGCAATTGGAAAGCAAATAGGTGCGTTTTTACAGGAGAATGTGGAAGAGGTTACTGGCTTTAATGTTGTAAAGGGTTTTTTAAATATTGTTATCAGTGATGCTTTTTATTTAGATTTTTTTACTTCAATTAAAGATGAAGTAAATTATGGTTTTGTTACTGAAAATAAAGAAGCAGTAATGGTGGAATATTCTTCGCCTAACACAAACAAACCACTTCATTTAGGACACATTAGAAACAATTTATTAGGATACTCCGTAGCTGAAATTTTAAAGGCTTCAGGAAAAAAAGTGTACAAAACCCAAATTATAAATGACCGTGGAATCCACATCTGTAAAAGTATGTTGGCTTGGCAGAAGTTTGGAAAGGGAGAAACTCCAGAAAGTACAGGTTTAAAAGGAGATAAGCTAGTTGGGAATTATTATGTGGCTTTTGATAAAGCGTATAAAGTTGAGGTTGCCAATTTAGTAGCAAATGGAACTGAGCAGAAAGTTGCAGAGAAAGAAGCTCCGTTATTGGTTGAAGCTCAGGAAATGCTTCGTAAATGGGAAGCTGGAGATGATGAGGTTGTTACCCTTTGGAAAACGATGAACGGTTGGGTTTATAAAGGTTTTGAAGAAACGTATAAAAATCTTGGAGTAGATTTTGACCAATTGTATTATGAAAGCGATACCTATTTATTAGGTAAAGATGTTGTTGCAGACGGACTCAAAAAAGGAGTGTTTTTCAAGAAAGAAGATGGCTCCGTTTGGATAGATTTAACTGACGAAGGTCTGGATGAGAAAATAGTATTGCGTTCCGATGGTACAGCAGTTTACATGACCCAAGATATTGGTACAGCCATACAACGTGTAAAAGATTATTCTGATGTAAACGGAATGGTTTATACAGTAGGGAATGAGCAAGATTACCATTTTAAAGTATTATTCTTAATTCTTAAGAAACTTGGGTTTTCATGGGCAGAACAGTTGCATCATTTAAGTTATGGCATGGTGGATTTACCAAGTGGTAAAATGAAAAGTCGGGAAGGTACAGTTGTAGATGCTGATGATTTAATCAATGACATGACCCAAACCGCTAAAGAAATCTCTGAGGAATTGGGTAAGTTAGAAGATTACTCAGACATTGAAAAGCAAGAATTATATAAAATGATAGGTCTTGGGGCGTTAAAATACTATATCTTAAAAGTAGACCCAAAAAAACGCATTCTTTTTAACCCGGAAGAATCAGTAGATTTCCAAGGAAATACAGGACCTTTTATTCAGTATACGTACGCAAGAATTCAATCAATAATTAGAAAGGCTGAAAGTGTAAATGTTGACCTCTCGACTCCGCTCGAGGCGACATTAGAGTTGCATTCAAAAGAAAAAGAGCTGCTAAAGCAAATTCAGTTATTTCCAGAAACCATTCAATTGGCGGCGGAGAATTATAGTCCGGCTTTAATTGCCAACTACACCTATGATTTGGTAAAGGAGTTCAATTCTTTTTATCAACAAGTATCCATTTTGGGAGAAACGGATGCGGCAAAGAAAATTTTGCGTGTACAACTTTCAAAGAAAGTGGGAGAAGTAATTGAGTCTGCATTTAAGTTATTGGGAATTAAGGTGCCAGAGAGGATGTAATTAAATATTTGATTACTTTCATTGTACCAACACCAACTTAATGTCAACACCTGAAATATTTGGGACTCTAGCAGTACTGTATTTTGTTTGCTATCTATCTTATATTATCTATTATGCTTTGGGCTTGTTTCATATAAACCCATTTAATAGAATAAAGCAAATAACTAGAGATGAGGAATTTTATTTAAAGAATAATTTTCCAATTTACACCAGTCTTCCTGAGAGATTCAAAGAAAAGTTTAAAAAAAGGCTGGCGTGGTTTAGAAGTCGCAAAAAGTTTGTTTTTCATGGCTCAATTGAGAAAGAAGAAGAAATAACATTATTGTTAAGTGCAACAGCGGCATTGTTAACATTGGGATTAAATAATTACCGAATGTTGCGTTCTGTTCTTAGAATTGTAATTTATCCTTCACAGTATTATTCTAGAATTAATAAACAACATCATTTAGGAGAGTATAACCCAGGATTAAAAACATTGGTTTTTTCTGCTGAAAATTTAAAAGAGGGATTTGATGTAAGCGATGATAATTTAAATTTGGCCGTACATGAATTTGCTCATGCACTTAGTTTTGAATCTTTTAATAAAAATATTTGGGAGGCCCGTAAATATAGATATGGCTTAAGAGCTATAAAAAAACTGCTTTTAGATGAAAAATTTAAAAGTAGACTGGATTCTATGAATTATTTTAGAGAGTATTCTAAAACCAATATCCACGAATTTTTTGCTGTGGCTGTAGAAAATTATGTTGAAAGTCCATCGGAGTTTAAACAGAAATTTCCAGATTTATATGATATAATTAGAAAGATGTTAAACTTTGATTTTTATGAACCTACTTGGAAATTAAGAATCAAAAACTTACTCTAAAACTTACATTGGGAGTAATGCCTAAAGAAACACTTTTTATGATTTTTAATAATTATTTATAAAGTATTTTGTGAAAGGTCTAGTGTTTTGAGTGGTACAAAAAAATATAAAATCAGAAAGATATGGTTATTCAAATTCAAAAGGGGAAAAATGCTAATGGATTGTTTTTGATTTTTTATTGTCTCACTGTTATATACTGTTTTGGACAAAGTAAAGAAAGATTTAATTTAAGTATAGAACAACAAAGTATTTTAAATTATATGCTTGAATCGGGTAAAGGAAAAAAATATATTTATGAGACAACTTATTTTGATAAAGGTTGGAGTATGTATTTTGACCAAAATCTTAATTTGATGTTTGATAAAGTTGATTTCCCAACTATAATTCAGGATGACCAATTAAGGCAGATTTTAACTCAATCGGTTCAGAAAGAGATTTGGACGAACATAATAAGACTAAAACCTATAAAACTTAATAAAAAATGGTTTGGGTCAAATGTGGTACTTTCTAAATCATTTGATAGATCTAAAGATTTTAAAAATCAAACCTTTAGGATTACAATTCCTATTATTATTGACAATATTGCAGTTTATCGGGAAGTATATGAAAACCAAGCACCGATTTATATTTTGAAAAAGGAGAATAACAAATGGGAAATAGTATATACTTTTTACGACTGGAATATCATAGAAGATTGATAGTAGAGGAAAAATAACCAGTGTTAAAAATTAATGAGAGGATGTATTCGGCAATATGGAATTAGCTATATGGTAATCAAAAACGTACCCTAAAACTTACATTGGGCGTAATGCCCAAAGAAATACTTTCCACTGTTTCAATTTGGTTGTCCTCATTTAGTCTGTAATAGGTATTTAAAATATTTTTTCTGTTTAAAAAGTTAATGATGGAGGTGCCAACCGTTGCCTTTACCTTATCACCCATTGTAAAATTATAAGTGGCAGATGCATCTGCTCTAATATAGTTTGGCAACCTATCACTATTGGGTTCTTTATAATTTATGGTATTTGGAAAAGTTGAAGTATTTATGGCTTGGTCTCCATCAAGAGGTTGTGTATAAGGTTTTCCTGTTCTATAATTTAACCCAACACCTAATTTTAGGTTTTTCAAGGTATAGATTCCTGCAAAAGTGACATGATGCCTAATGTCCAAATTGTTCGGAAAGCTATTCGGGACAATGTCCTCAAAATTATAATTGTTCACATTGTAGGTATAGCTTAACCACGTACTGTAGTGAGCTGTTTTTTTGTTGATGAGGAATTCTGCTCCCACAACATCATAGCTGCCAATTTCACCATTAAATTGATTTTCATTTTGGAAACCCTGTGTAATAGTACTTACACCAGTTACTTCTTTGTAAAAGCCCTCTAGACCAACGTATAGGCTTTTTTTATCATAATTAATGCCAATGGAAGCCTGCTTGCTTTTGGTGATGGGGATGGAATCGTTATCAGAAAGTATCCAACGGCGTTTTTCCACACCCAAAAAGTTTTGTTCCAAGTCTATTTTTTGATTGGTAGTCTGATTTTTAAATTCGCCTTGCACTTCGGTTTTAAAATTCTTGGAAAGAGAATAACTTAAATTAAATCTGGGTTCAATAATAAATTCCTTAAACGTGTTTAAATTTTCAATATAGTTAAGACGTGTACCACCTCTAAGGTTCAATTTTTCACTGGGAGAAATATAGTTCAGTTCCGAAAATGCAGAATGTGTTCTAATAACACCTTTTAAGTTGCTGTTATAAAAAGGCAATGTAACATTGGTAAAATTGGTAATGCCCACTTCATTGAACTGATAGCCATTGAGCCATTTTAGTTGCCCAGACACTTCATAGGTGGTATTCAGTTTTATAGCAGTTTCTAACACTTCATTCTTTTGTGAGAGTTGCTGTGTTTGATTTTCTAGTATGTTCTCTGCATCCAAATTATATTGCGTATAATACACATTTAACAAAGAGGAGAAATTGCGGGTCCACTGACTCTCCAAACTGCCGCCAAAAGAGACATTGGTTTGGTTAAGTGTGCTTTGTGTGGTATTATTATCATCCACTGTTTCCAGATAATCAAGGTGGTTGTTAATGTTTATAAAACTCAATCGTATTTTCTGATATTCATCAATGTCATATAATAGTTTTGCCGTAAAATCATAAAAGTAAAAGTCCTCGTCTCTTATGATATTCCTGTCTGCAGATGCGCTATTTCCTATTTTGACTTCACTATCCTGAAAAGCTTTACCAAAAAAACGGTTATATGTTGGGGTATTTATAAAGTCCGTAGTAGAACGCCTTGCGGAAAACTGAAAAGCTAAATCTTGACTTATAGGGACTTGACCATATAAATCGCCACTAATTAAATTAAAACCAGCTCCACCAAAAAAAGTGTCTTTTAACTCGTTTTTGGTTTCCATGCTAATGACGCTACTGATACCATCACCATATTGGGCACTGGTGCCATTTTTTATAATCGTTACCTTATCCGTTAAATAGGGGTTAAAAGCAGAAATCAAACCAAAAAAATGACCGGATTGGTACATTTTAATGCCATCCCAAAGAATTAGGTTTTGGTCATTGGTACCCCCACGTACGTTAATGTCAGAAACTGTTTCATCAATGCTTTTAATGCCAGGTAAGGCTTGTATGGTCTGTAAAACATCTGGCTCAATAAGACCAGGAAGAATGCCTAGTTCTTCCATATTTATTTGGATACTGGCATCTGCTTGTTTGGAAAGTCCTGTAGTTAAAAATTCATAAAGAATAACCTCGTCCAATAGCTCATAACTAAGACCTAGCGGAATGGATATACAGGGGTTTTGTGCCGTTAATTCCGAAGCACTAATATATTTGGTTTTGTATCCAATATGACGAATACGAATGGTTGCGTCTTGTGGTATGTTTTCTAAAGAGAATTTACCATCAAAATCGGTCAGAATGGCAATATCGCTATCTAAAACTTCAATGGTTGCCCCGCTTTGTAAAAGATTTTTGTAGTTATCCTGTACCTGTCCGCAAATAGTAACTGTATTGTTTTTAAAAAGAGAATAATAACGATTGTTTATTTTTTGGATCTTAAGTTGAGTCTGGTTTTTAATGTCGTCCAATAAAACCTCAAGAGCTTCACCTTTTGGTTTGTTGATGGAAATGGGTTGAATATCATCATCAACAAAGGAAAATTTAACGTTATACTCCTTTTCCAATTCTTGTAAGTAAGCAACAAGATTAATGGGTACAGTTGATGTTTCCTGTGCTCTACCAATGAAAATGGTAAGAAAGAAAAACAAGCATAAAAGACAGCTTATGTATTTACTGTGCGTTTTCCGCATAGAAGAGTACTTTATTCCCCTCTAATTTAAACTTTATTTGAGAGGGAACACTAATACTTTCTAACGCTAATTCTGCGTCGGTGTTGCTAAAAGTGCCTGTAAATAATTTATTTACATCTATATTTTCTGTTTCAACCACAATATTATGCTGTCTTTCAAATTCATCTAGCACATAGTACAATGGAGTACTTTTAAATGTACTTTCTTTATTTATCCAAGATGGTTGTGTGTTTTTTTGAACTTCAGCATTCATTATTTTTCCATTGATAACTACAAAAGAATTACCAGCTGGTAGTTTGGTTTCTTTACCATTATATGTTACACTTACCAAGCCTTCATAACAAGAAACCTCAAAATATCCTCTTCTATTTTCTACATTAAATTGAGTCCCCATAACGGCTACCAAACCATCCTCTGTGGCTACGGTAAAACGTTTTCCTTTGGCAACTTTAAAGAAAGCTTCCCCTTCTAAAGAAACATTACGTTCTTTATCCCATTTCTTTTCACTATAAGAAACTTTAGAGTCTGCATTAAGTGCAATTTGTGAATTGTCTGGTAAAATAACCTGTGTGTTTTCTGCATATTGCGTAGTAACAGTTTCATCAAGAGAGTTTATGTAAAAATAGGAACTAACAGCAATAACCGCTACAGCTGCTGCAATTCTCATGAACTTTCTAATAGGGTTCAATTGCACCACTTTAACATCTTTGTTATAGTTGGTGACTTTAAAGTCGTTCATGGCCTTTTCAACATTAAATTCCGGAGCCTCCATAGTTTTAGAAACTTCGGCCAATCTCTTATAAGAAGCATACTCATCGGATTTTTTAAAATCCTCTAGCTCTTTCCCAGAGATTTCATTGTTAAGCCATTTTGCTAAATAATTTTCTTGCATGATTTCTATGCTTTACATCTTTATAACAACTAAGAAATAAAATACCCTACTTTATAATTTATTTTTTTTTCCAACTTCCAACAGTGATTATATTCCATCAATCTGCTCTCTTAAACTTTTTAATGCCAAATGCATTCGTTTTTCTATAGCCTTTATACTTACACCTTCCATTTCTGCAATCTCTGCATATTTTTTTCCATCAATCCTATTCAATAAAAAAGTGGTTCGTTGGTTTTCTGGTAAACTGTTGAGTGCCCTATCCAGTTTTTCTTGATATTCTTTTTCTTCCAATAAAAATTCTGGGGATTCATTTGTGCGGTCATTAGATGTATCCGCATACTTCATTCGCACCTTTTCTGCCTTTAATACATTAAGGTATAAATTATTGGCAACCGTATAAACATAGGATTTTGCTTTTTCTGGTGCAACCTTGGCACAATTCTCCCAAAGCTTTACAAAAGCTTCCTGTACAGCATCATAAGCCTTTTCTTCATTACCAAACTTATAATATATGTAATTAAAAATCGTTTTGGAATTAGTTTCAAAGAGCGAGCTAAATACCTTCTCTTCACATACGTTGTCCATCTTATTACTATTCACTTAGTTGGTTTTTTCAAAGATATTTTAAAAAAAATTAAAAATGTGGTAGGGTATTTTAAAAGTTAGTTGTTTTATAACCATACGAACAAAAAAAATTCCAAATCGTTATGAAAAAGTTTATTAGTTACTTAATGTTTACTGCCTTATTTACTGTGGCACTTAGTTTTACATCTTGTCAAGAAGAAATAGAGCCATTGCCAAATGGTGATGAGCAAGAAACCATATCTGCCAGTTCTTCTACTGCGTTGCTTATGGAAAAAACATCTTCTAATGATGGTTCCTATGATAATATTGTAGATGGTACCAGTTGTTTTGCTGTTCAATTCCCTTATACTGTTGAGGTAAATGGACTGGAACTTACAATTGATTCTATTGAAGATTTAAGATTGATAGAAGAGGTTATTGATTCTGCTGATACAGATGAAGATATTTTGGAAATTATATTCCCAATTACTATTACTTCTGCAAACTTTGATGAAATCGTAATCAATAATAAAGAAGATTTGCGTGAGATTGCTAAAGAATGTAAAGAAGGTGGAGACGATGATGATATAGAATGTATAGACTTTGTATACCCAATTACATTGTACACGTTTGATGCCAATTTGGAAAAAACAGGTAGTGTAACTGTAAATAGCGATATGGAGTTAAGAAGATTTTTCCATGAAAGAGGAGAAAATGATTTAATCAGTATAGATTTTCCTGTAACGTTGGCTCTTTATGATGGAACTGAAGTTGTAGTGAATACGAATGCTGAATTGGCTCATGCTATTGAAACTGCAAAAGATGCTTGTGATGAGGATGATGACAATGACCATAATGATGATGATTTTACCCAAGAACGTTTAAATGAGTACTTGGTAAAATGCCCATGGTTAGTTCATGAAGTAAAGAGAAATGATCAGGAGCAAACGGAGCAGTATATAGACTATGTAATGAACTTTAGAGAAGACGGAAGTGTTCTAGTTAAAGATAGAGAAGGAAACACTTTGGAAGGAGAATGGAGCACTAGAGTTGGCGAACATAGAATACACTTGAACTTAGAGTTTAGTGAATTGGTTGACTTTACTTTAGAATGGGCTGTTTATGAGCTTGGAGAAGGTAAAATTAAATTGTACGCTGGTGATGGTGATAAGATAATTATGCACAAGGGCTGTGACATAGATAATTTACCAAATACAGATACTTTAAGAGAAATCTTAAAAGGGTGTAGCTGGGTAATCAAAAAAGTGTACAACCAAAATCAGGAAGTAGAGAGATTGTTAGGTTATGAGTTTAAATTTATGGGTGAAGGTGTGGTAACATTGAGCAATGGTACAACTACTTCAGAAGGAACTTGGGAAATAACAACAAATGAAGAAGGTGTGCTTGTAATGGCTATTACAATGGGATCTGAGCCAGGTGTAAGTTTTGAATGGCCGTTGAGAGATTTAGATGACAAGCGTTTGAAGTTTGAAGTTGATGGATGGGAGTTGATTCTTTTAAGAAATTGTGAAAACGACCATATGGATGGTGACCTTATGGAAATCAGAAACATCATGATGGGTGGTGATTGGATGGTGGCCAACTATACAGATGGAGATATGGATAATACAGATGATTTTGAAGGATATGATTTTTCTTTCTCTGCTGAGCATAAAGTTACGGTATCTACAAACGCCGACCCATTATTGGATGGTATCTGGAGAGCAGTTAGAGATAGTGATGGAAAACTACAGGTGTATTTAAATTTTGGTGTTGATATGGAGCCATTTAACGAACTTACAGATGATTGGGATTTAGTTTCAATTACAAGTGATAGAATAGAGCTTAAAAGTGTAAGTGGTGGAGATGGTTCAGTAGAAATATTGGTTTTCGAAAAATAATTAGCCTTTTTTGCCCTCAATCTTGATAAAGAGCATCCATTTATGAATGGGTGCTCTTTTGTTTTTGCATATTTCCATAGTCAAACTTCCCACTTCCCATTGTTATTATTAAATTTGCCTTTCCCTTTAATAATGGAAGATTATGTTTGATAATTTAAGCGAAAAGCTAGATAAAGCCCTTCACGTCCTCAAAGGACATGGTCAGATTACCGAAATTAACGTTGCTGAAACGGTTAAAGAAGTAAGGAGAGCTTTATTGGATGCCGATGTCAACTTTAAAATAGCTAAGGAGTTCACTAATAGAGTTAGAGAAAAAGCATTGGGTCAAAATGTATTGACCTCTTTGCAACCTGGACAATTAATGGTGAAAATCGTTAAAGATGAGCTTACCGAGTTAATGGGAGGCGATGCTGAAGGAATAGACCTATCTGGTAATCCTTCAATAATTTTAATGTCTGGTCTTCAAGGTTCTGGTAAAACAACATTTTCTGGAAAGCTTGCCAAATATCTAAAAACAAAGAAATCCAAGAAGCCTTTATTGGTAGCTTGTGATGTCTACAGGCCTGCCGCGATAGATCAATTACATATCGTAGGTGAACAGGTAGATGTTGAGGTGTATTCAGACAAAGGAAATAGTGACCCAGTGGCGATTGCAAAGGCAGGTATCGCTCACGCTAAATCTTTAGGATGTAATGTGGTGATTATAGATACTGCTGGGCGTTTGGCAGTGGACGAGGAGATGATGGATGAGATTGCCAATATCCACAAAGCCATAACTCCCCAAGAAACATTGTTTGTGGTGGACGCCATGACAGGTCAAGATGCTGTAAATACGGCTAAAGCTTTTAATGATATCTTGAATTTTGATGGGGTAATCCTTACCAAATTGGATGGTGATACCCGTGGTGGTGCGGCCATATCGATTAAATCGGTTGTAGATAAGCCCATTAAATTTATTGGAACTGGTGAAAAGATGGAGGCCATAGATGTCTTTCACCCATCCCGTATGGCTGACCGTATTTTGGGAATGGGGGATGTTATTTCTCTTGTTGAAAGAGCTCAGGAACAGTTTGATGAAGAGGAAGCCCGAAAAATCCAAAAGAAAATTGCCAAGAATAAATTTGGTTTTGACGACTTTTTAAGTCAGATACAGCAAATTAAGAAGATGGGCAACATGAAGGATTTAATGGGAATGATTCCTGGTGCCGGAAAAGCCTTAAAAGGATTGGATATTGATGATGATGCCTTTAAACATATTGAAGCCATTATCCATTCTATGACACCAGAAGAACGCTCAACTCCTTCTAAATTGGATGCTAGTAGAAAAAAGAGAATTGCAAAAGGTAGTGGTAGAACAATACAAGAAGTAAATCAACTTTTAAAACAGTTTGACCAAATGGGCAAGATGATGAAAATGATGCAAGGGGGCGGAGGTAAAAAAATGATGCAGATGATGCAGAATATGAAATAATTTTAAAACCAAAAACTATCATCTACCAACTAGAAACTAACTGAGGAAATGGAAATACTAGACGGAAAAAAAATATCGAACCAAATCAAAGAAGAAATTGCCGTTGAGGTGGCAAAAATGAAAGAAAAAGGAGAGAAAGTACCTCATTTGGCAGCTGTAATAGTTGGGAATGATGGAGCCAGTCTTACCTATGTGGGGAGCAAAGTAAGGTCTTGTGAAAGAGTTGGTTTTGAATCTACTCTAATTAAAATGCCTGCTACTACAAGTGAGGTTGAGTTGCTGAATAAAATAGAAGAACTTAATAATGATGATGAAATAGATGGTTTTATAGTACAGTTACCTTTACCTCCTCAAATAGATACACAAAAGGTGATTTTAGCTGTTGATCCGGATAAGGATGTGGATGGTTTTCATCCAACAAATTTTGGTAAAATGGCTTTGGACATGAGTACATTTATTCCTGCTACTCCTTTTGGTATTTTAGAGTTGTTGGAGAGATACAATGTGGAGACCCAAGGAAAACATACAGTTGTTATAGGAAGAAGCCATATTGTGGGTAGACCCATGAGTATTTTAATGGGTAGAAAAGGCTGGCCGGGAAACTCCACGGTAACATTAACCCATAGCCGAACTAAAAACATTACGCAAATAATTTCTCAGGCTGATATTGTTATTTCTGCGTTGGGAGTACCCCATTTTTTAAAGGCAGAAATGGTAAAGGATGATGCAGTTGTAATAGATGTTGGTATTACCCGTGTTCCAGATGAAACAAAGGAAAGAGGATATTACCTAACTGGTGATGTGGATTTTGAAAATGTTAGTAAAAAGGCATCTTATATAACCCCTGTTCCAGGTGGTGTAGGTCCAATGACAATTGCCATGCTCTTAAAAAACACACTTTTGGCAAGAGAACGTCACAGAAGTAAAAAGTGATAGACTTTAGTTTATAGAATCTTTTACTATTTCTTGTTCGTCATCTGGATTAAGCACATCTATATCTTCAGAGCCTTCGTCATTGGTGCAACTAGCATAAATCAATGATAGTAATACAATTGATATAATAGAGAGAACCTTTTTCATGATCAGTAATTTAATAGGTTTTTGTATCTAACGTATATTTTTATAACGTTTGTAATTCTTTTTTCTTGTAAATTACTAGTGTAATGAAAGAACAGAACTTTATAGGGATTGAACCTGTTTTACCTTCATCAGATATAAGAAGGGATGTAGCTTGGTATACAAAGAATGTTGGTTTTAATATTATTTCTGCGGATACAATGTATGCCGTACTAAGAAGAGACAATCTATGCATTCATTTGCAGTGGCATGGGGGCACAGAGGGTGACCCACTTTTGGGAGGTTCCGTCATAAAAATCTTTGTGAAGGATATAGATTCTATTTTTAATGAATTTGTTGAAAGTGGATTTATAGCAAAAGATAAATTGAGAGTAGGGACACCGTGGAATACCAATGAATTTGGTTTTTATGATTTAAACAATAATGCTATATTTTTTGTTGAAGATTTATAGTTAAAATAGCTAGGTTAAACAATATCTCTATTTAGACAGGCTAAAAAAATGGGAAAACAATCCTACGGATTAAATTTATCTACTAGCTTTCCTAGTAAAAATTCTACACTTTGGTTTATAAAATTATTGAAAGAGTATCTAAATTATTGTTTTTAATGGACCGTATATTGGAATAGATATTTAGAAGTAATTATGAAATTCTTAAAATAATTCATTTGACAATCGATTGCGAAAACTTATTTCTTAATGAATCATATAAAAAATTGATTTATATTTACCTGCGGCAAAATTATCTTGTTTTTGCTTTAAATAAGTTATTACAGTTTAACTAACTAAAAATGAACCCATGAGTACCAATAATCAAAAGCTTTCAATTGGCGAAAAAATAGGATATAGTTTAGGCGATTTAGCGGCAAACTTGGTCTTCCAGACCTTAGTAACCTATTTGGCCTTCTTTTACACTGATATTTATGGACTTGAGGCTAACCATGCTTCAGCAATTATTTTAATTGTTGGGTTGATTGCCGCATTTGGTTTTAATCCAATTGTTGGGGCCATAGCGGATAGAACCCATAGTAAATGGGGAAAGTTTAGACCATGGATTTTATGGACTGCCGTGCCGCTTGGTGTAGTTTCTTTGCTGGCATTTAGTACGCCAGATTTTGAGTATAAGGGAAAAGTTATTTATGCTGTAGTTACTTATACATTATTGTTGCTCTTATATGCTGCCAATAACCTTCCTTATTCTGCATTAAGTGGGGTTATCACAGGAGATATGAAAGAGCGTAATAGTATTTCTGCATATCGTTTTGTAGCGGTAATGTTTGCACAGTTTTTTGTTCAAGTATTTATGTTGCCCATAATTGAATCTGCAGGAGGAGGAGATAAGGCAGTAGGAATAGAAATTGTAATGACTTGGTTGGCTATTATCGGTACTATTATGTTATTGATAACATTCTTTACAACCAAAGAGCGTATTGTTCCAAAACCAGAGCAAAAATCCAGTGTTAAAGAAGATTTAGGAGATTTGTTTAAGAACAAGCCTTGGGTAATAATGCTGGTACTTACCATATTGGTATTTGTGACCTTGGCCATGAAGGGTGGTTCCTATGTTTATTATTTTGAAAATTACGTGAATGCAGAAAGATTGACTGTTTTTATTCAACCAATACTTGATTCTCTATCTGCCATTGGCGTTAATTTTTTTGGAGATAATCCTGTTTCTGCCGGTTTCGGATTGTTCAATGCTGGGGGCATTATTTTTATGATAGTTGGAATATCGCTTTCAAAGAAATTAGCAGATAAATATGGAAAGCGGGATGTTTTTAGAATAGCATTGTTTATTTCTACCCTTTTTATAATCTTTTTCTACTTTTTTAAAGATACATCAGTGGAACTAATGTTTGTTTCCCAAATATTACATGGATTCTTTTATGGTATTACTATTCCATTATTATGGGCTATGATAGCAGATGTGGCAGATTATTCTGAATGGAAAAACAACCGTCGTGCCACTGCAATTATTTTTTCGGCCATGATGGTAGGTTTAAAAGGAGGTCTAAGTATTGGTAGTGCGTTGGTATCGGGTATACTAGGGCTATACAACTATGTTCCCAATGCCGAATCACAGGCAGAAAGTGCCATTAACGGTACAAAACTGTTAGTGAGCATATATCCTGCAATTCCTTTTCTTATCGGAGTTGGGCTGTTATTTTTCTATGAAATAAACAAGAAAATGGAAGTTAAAATTGAGTCGGACCTTAAAGAAAGAAGAGTCGCTTAATACAAATAATAGTTATAAAAGAATAAAATAAAAGTCATGCCAGAAGAAGCAATAGACCACATTGATTTTGATGATTTAAATAAAAGAGCCATTTCGCAACCATTGGTAAAGCATATTTATACTGCGGATCCATCGGCACATTATTTTAATGGCAAAATATATATATACCCTTCACATGATGTAGATGCGGGTGAAGCATTTGATGATTTAGGAAGTCATTTTGCAATGGAGGATTATCACGTACTTTCTATGGATAGTGTAAGTGGTGAGACAGTAGATAATGGTGTTGCCTTGCACATGGATGATGTTCCATGGGTAAAGCAACAAATGTGGGCACCAGATGCAGCACATAAAAACGGAAAATATTATTTGTATTTTCCAGCAAAAGCTCACGACGGAATATTTAGAATAGGGGTTGCAGTTAGTGATTCCCCTGTAGGGCCTTTTACACCACAACCTGAGGCCATAAAGGGCAGTTTCTCAATAGATCCTGCAGTTTTTGAAGACGAGGATGGGAGCTACTATATGTATTTTGGAGGTCTTTGGGGTGGACAATTGCAACGTTGGAGAACGGGAACATTTAATGCCGATCAACCAGAAAGCCCAACTGCCCATATACCAGCTGATGATGAACCAGCATTATTGCCATTTGTCGCTAAAATGACAGATAATTTATTGGAATTTGATGAAAAACCTAAAGAGATTCAAATTTTAGATGAAAATGGGGATTTACTTTTAGCAGGAGATAATGACCGTAGATTTTTTGAAGCAGCCTGGATGCATAAGTACAATGGGAAATATTATTTTTCTTATTCAACAGGAGATACACACTTTATATGCTATGCAGTAGGGGATAATCCTTATGGACCATTTACTTATGGTGGACGCATTCTTAATCCAGTTGTGGGTTGGACATCCCACCATTCAGTTTGCGAAATAGAAGGTAAGTGGTACTTGTTTTATCATGATTCCTCCTTGTCAAAAGGGGTAACACATCTTCGTTCTGTTAAAGTAGCTGAGATTACATATCGAGAAGATGGCTCTATTATAACTTTGGATCCTTATCGAGATTAAATTTATTATTTGGCAAACAATTGACCCATATCCTTAAAAGATTTAAACTCTAGCGCATTTCCTGCTGGGTCCAGAAAGAACATAGTAGCTTGTTCTCCCACTTCACCTTTAAAACGAATGTAGGGTTCTATAATAAATTCAATATTTTTTGATTGAAGTGTTTTTGAAAAATCTTGAAAAACCTCCCATGGCAGCACTACGCCAAAATGTGGCACGGGTACATTTTTACCATCTACAGGATTAGTATGCAGTTCTTCTTCTGTTTTGGGCTTGTAGTGTATGACCAATTGGTGCCCAAAAAAATTAAAATCTACCCAATGGTCACTACTACGACCCTCTTCACATTCCAGTGTTTCCCTGTAAAAAGTTCTACATTCATTTAAATTATGCACGGGAATGGCCAAATGAAAGGGAGAAATGGAAGATGCTGACATAAAAGTACTTTTAATAAAAATACTTCTTTTTTATGATTTTAAAAACGTAATAATTTGATTGTTTACTTCTTCTTGATGCATGGAATGGCCTAATCCTTTGGTTTTTAGGAAAGTACTGTTTTTCCAATTGGCATGTACTTTTTCTGAAGCATGAAAGGGTGCAACCTTATCCAATTCGTCATGAACAACTAATCCCTTTTTAACATTGCTTTGTGCAAATTTTGCTGTTGAAAACCAATCCACATTAAAACCAAATCGTTCCATAAAATAATCGTCTAAGGCCTTTTCTACTTTACTGTTATATCTTAATGTGATTTTGTACTGATTCATTAATTCTGACAAGTCTGATGGAGAACCAATAGTTACAATTTTATCAATAGTAGAATCTGGATATTTATATTGATTATAGAGAGCATTCATTCCACCAATAGAATGAGCAATAAGATGTTGTGGTTTATATTTTTCAATAAAATACTGAGTACATTCCGTATATAAAGGAACATTTAATTCTTTGCCAGTTGAGTAACCATGTGCAGGGGCATCAAAGGCAATAATACTATAATCAGCTTCCTTGAGCTTGGTTATAAGGTTTCTCCACCTAAATGTATTGCTTTCCCAGCCATGTAGTAAAAGGACTGTATCTTTTTTCCCTGCCCATTTATAAGATTGTATTTTATGTCCTAGAACTTCATGAGTTTTATCCTTTGCTGCTTCTAAATACTCTTCTTGGTGTGGTAGAACTTTTCCTTTTCGTACGGTGCAAAATAGACTAAAAGCTTTTTCAGCCGTTTTTTGTTCAGAAAAAATGGCAGTACTATTAAAATAAGCTCCGTATGCTAGGGGAATGTATTTGTTGAGTATTTTTTTCATTTTTAAAAGTAGGTAACTTTATGTAACTTGCTCTTTATTATATATCAAAAATAAACATTCGTATTAAATAAAAAAGACGTTTCTAAACGCAAAGTTGGTATGGAAGTAGAAACTATTACTGATTATCAGAAGGTTAAGGTTGCAAAAAAAATAAAAAAAATGTTTGGACATATTAACCCTAGAACATCTATGGATTTGTGCCCCATACGAGATATTATGGCTTTGGCATCAGATAAATGGAGTATATTAATTTTTTTATACTTGGGTTATTTTCCAGTGCTTCGCTTTAATGAACTCAAAAAAAAAGTATATGGAATATCCAACAAAGTATTGAGCGAACGTTTAAAAACGTTGGAAAGGGATGGCTATCTTTCTAGGAAAATGTATCCAGAGGTGCCTATTAGGGTTGAATATCAACTAACAAACTTTGGCCATTCATACCTTCAAAAACTACTAGATTTAACCGAATGGGTAGACATTTATAAGGATACTATTAGCGAAAATAGATTAAAATACGAAGGGTCATAAAGTTAAAACCCTCGGTAAAAGCCAAGGGTTTTCAATAATATATTAACACTATTCTACAGTTCCAGAGTTGGTAACAAAAGCAACATATTTGCTATCTGGTGACCAACTTGGCACGTTAATGGTTCCTTGCCCTCCATATACATACCCTAGTATTTTTGGTTCCCCACCTTCAATAGGCATTATTCTAAGTAAACAATGCTGATAGAAAGGATGCTGATCAGAGTCTATTGTATTTGGAAAAGATATCATGAAGATTTGCTTTTGGTCTGGTGAAACGTGTGGAAACCAATCATAATGCTCTTTATTAAAAGTCATTTGGGTTTGGTCCTTTCCGTTGGCTTTCATTCGCCATATTTGCATGGCACCAGTGCGGTCAGAATTAAAATAAATATACTTTCCATCGGAAGAATATTCGGAACCATCATCTAATGTAGACAAATTGGTCAATTGCTTTTCTTCACCTGTTTCCACATCTACCTCATAAATATCATATTGATTTTTTCTATTAGCAGTAAAAATCATTTTTTTATCATCTGGCGACCATCCATGAAGATAGGAAGCCCCAACACCATCTTTAGTCACTTTTGTTGGATTGTCACTTCCTTCAATTGGTAAATAGTAAATGGATGAAGTACCTCCATCGTCTGCATTATGATGACTGATTGCAATTTTACTTGCGTCAGCATTTAATATATGGTCATTGTTGTTATTATTAGCAAAACCAGTATTTAGCATAGATACTTTACCACTTGTCAAATCATACTTGTACAATACACCGTTGGAGTTGTAAATAAGTGTTTTCCCATCTGGAGTCCAGTTAGGAGCCTGAATACTATGAGCAGAACTCATCAATATTTTTCTGTCCCCAGTTTCAACATTCATAATCTCTAAGTGACTGCCAATATAATCCCGGTATGGCTGATAATCCTCTGGTGTTGGCTTTATAATCCTAACATTTTTGAATATGGCTTTTTCTACAACATCAGGATTGTGGGAACATATTGATAACCCAACAAAAACCTCATTCCTTAAATCCATTTCCACTTCTACACTAGTAAAAGTTTCACCAAATTTAGCAGTGCTCATGATGTAAGTATTTCCTCTACGTTCCAGTTGCACAACATCAGAACCAGCTGCCGGCGACTCCACTTGCTCTGTTTCCCCACCAATTGTTCTTCTATATTGTAATGATGTCAATCCGTCTCCATGAATGGTGGCATTTACATGTTTCCCATTTGAATGAAAATTATCTCTAACGGTCCATCCAATTTTTCTATGTGGATCCACACCCTCACCTACAAAGGACATTTGTGCTCTAAGGATGAAGTCTCCTTGTATGGATTTCCATAGATAATGGAACTCATCTTCTGCGGCCCACATATTGGTTCCCGAACCTGTTAAAGTGTATTGTTGTGACTCAGAATTATATGTGGCAGAGCCTTCATGCTTTACATTTCCTATATCGTGGTGATTTTCAAAAATCCCTACTTGTTGTGCTTGTGTCATGGTCATGGTTAGTAGAATGGTATATATAAAGACTGAAGTATTTTTAAAAGTAACTTTCATTTTAAATATTTTTTGGTTGGTGGAAATATGATATTATTACGAAATCGATTTCGAATATATCGAAAACTAAATTTTAATGTAGAAAAATTAAGTTTTGTTTAACAGAAAAGTCAATCTTTTACATTGTTCCAAATATCCAGGTACATTTTCCAATCCGCACCTATTTTTTTCCAAATAATTACATATTTCCCTTTCCAACTTATTTCAGTTTTGTCCTTCCTCAAAGTTGTTCCATTGTAATACCCGTAGTCATAGGCAATATCCCCAACAATATTAATTTCACTGGGAATAGATTGATGATTTAGGATTTTAACACCTTCTGGAAGCACCCACCTTTTCTTTATGAGTTCGTGACCTTCAATAATTTGTGTATTGTTAGGAAATATTTTTGCATCAGGGGTATATATATTGGTCATTGTTTCATAATCACCATCCATATAGGCTTTTGAAAAAGATTTGGAAGCGGAAATTATTTTCTCTTTTTCAGAACTAAAAACTTCAGGTCTTGTACAATTTATTTTCCATGTAGGGTACACTATGGATTTATCTTTGGATACCCACTCGCCAACCCAATTATATCCTTTTTTAGATATTTCTGAAAAGGTAAGTCTGTAATAACCTTCTGCACCATTTGGAGCTTTTTGTTCATTGTACAATACAATCTTTCCATCTTCAGATTTATTTCCCTCCCAGACTGGCAATTTAGCCGTTGGTGCACCAGAACTATAGTAGTGAACATACCATTTTGTACTGTCAGGAATAAATTGCCTAATACTGCCAGAGTGTTTACCATCTGCTTTTAGAGTCTCATCCTGGATTCCCATTCCATTCATAATATACTTAAAACGCCATAGCATGTCCACGGGTTCGGCCCACGTTTGATCTGCTTTTCTAGCAGTGGATTTACAGTTGCACTCACCAATCAAAGGGGCAAAATCCAATAATTCTTGTGGTGCCTCTGGATTGGGGAGCCCAAAAGGATGTTCAATGGATGGTTCATAATCATATTGGGAAAAACCAAAGAAACTAGTTAGAAATAGAGATAAAAATATGACTGATTTTTTCATAAGGGTATAGCTTTGTCATAAATGAATTAAAAGTGCCGCATCAGATTTTGAAATTAAGAATTAATTAATTCTATTAATTTTTGCAATGACTGCTCAATAAATTTTCAATTTCCTGAATTTCTTCATCAGATTCAGCTCGTTTTTTAGCTTTATTAAAGTCTTTACAGGCGGCTTCCGTATCACTTAGCTTTATTTTTAAAAGACCTCGGTGCAGAAATGCTTCAAAGTTTTGGGAATTAAGTTTTATGGACTTATTTAAATCTTCCATTGCCTCTGTGAATTTTCCGGTTTTATAATAAATATAACCTCTTTCGGCGTATTTGTAACCTTTATTATCTGCTCCCAATTCTTTATCCACTCCAGGCGCAAAAAGTAAATCCAGATATTTCATTGCTTTTTCATACTCACCTTTCTTAGCATATAATCTTGCAATATTCCCATTGGCAAAATTATTGTTGGGGTGTATTTCCAAAGCTTTTTTTAAATATTTTTCTGCATTTTCATAATCTTTTCGCCTAATATATACACTGCCTAAGTTATTAAGAGCTCCAGTATTGTTATTATCAAACTCAAAACTCATTAAAAAATGTGCTATGGCTTTATCATCCTCGTAAGAGCTTTTATATATACCTCCTTTTAAATTATACAATTCTGATACTTTCTTTAAGTCTTTTGTATTGCAATATTTAATTGCATCATCAATATCGGTAAGAGCTTTACTATATCTTTTTAATTTTAAGTGTAAATATGCCCTGTATTGATAATGGTTGAAATTATTTTGTTCCCTTTGAATTGCTTGATTCACGTATAATAATTCTTGCTGAATATTTTGGGATTTCAGAGAAATGGTAGTGAGCAATAAGAGAAATAATAATTTGTATTTCATAAAGTTCAAAATGTTACTCCCAACCTACCATTAAGTACTTAATTGCTGCGTCATCTGGTATTTGCACAGCATCTATGTTAGAAACACCATATCTAAGACTAGATGGTAATTCTTGCTTGTCTATTGTAAAATAAACTGGGCTGTCTTTAATCAAAATAACAAGGTTATTAATAGATGTAATTATTTTTTGGATAGTGTATTTATCCTTAATATTCTTAAACGTACTATTGAGACCTATTCCGTTTTCGGATACAAACCTAGAATCGTAGATTCTTATATTTTCAATAGTTGGAATACTGTCTTTATTAGGTGTGAGAGTCAGCAAATGTTTGCCTCCCTTTTCATAGATAAGTATTTTTTTAGTTGATGTGCCTACACTTATGGATGTTGTATCTTGTACAATGGAGTCCATGACATAAATAGTTTCCAAATCACTAACTAATGAAGTTTTATTGAGTTTTCCCACACTATCACTAGTAATTAAAAATGTGGTGTCTTTTTCTTTTTGGCATTTTGTGAAGAGAGAGGCTATTACAGCAATTCCAATTATATATTTTATTTTCATATCAATTTTTAACGAATAACTTTCTTTAAGACTCCCAAAACCCCTCTAATAAAAGTAGCGCTTGTCAAAACTTTTACCACAGGATTCATACGAGTGCTTTTTCTTGTGCTTTTTCTTCTTGTAGTAGTACTTCTACTTTTTTCTTTTTCAGCTTCTTTTTCAGCCTTGTCTATTTTTTCATTTAAAATTTCATAGGCACTTTCCCTATCAATGGTTTCATTGTATTTTTTTACCATTTTAGAGCTGGTAATAACATCTTTTAACTCACCATCCGTAAGAACATCCATTCTACTCATAGGAGCTCGTAGCATTGTTGCTGCTAGGGGAGTAGGTCTTCCTTTTTCGTCCAGAGCAGAAATTAAAGCTTCTCCTATTCCCAATGAAGTCAATACTTCCTTTGTATCATAATATTCCGAATCTGGATAGTTTTCGGCCGTTAGTTTTATTGCTTTTCTATCTTTCGCAGTAAAAGCTCTAAGAGCGTGCTGTACTTTTAAACCTAATTGCGCTAGGACATCATCAGGGACATCGGTCGGGTTCTGTGTTACAAAGTAAAGGCCAATTCCTTTAGAACGAATCAATTTAACAATACTTTCTATTTGATTTAACAAAGCTTTAGATGCTTCCTTAAAAATAAGATGTGCTTCATCTATAAAAAGAATCAATTCTGGTCTATCACTATCCCCTTGCTCTGGAAAAGTAGAATAGATTTCTGCCAACAGGCTCAACATAAAAGTGGAAAACAATTTTGGTCTATCTTGTATATCAGTCAATCTAATAATATTGATGTATCCTCTACCATTTTCATCAATACGAGTGAGGTCATCTACTTCAAAGGATTTCTCTCCAAAAAATAAATCTGCTCCTTGTTGTTCTAATTCTATAATTTTTCTAAGAATGGTTCCCGTAGAACTTGTAGATACACGCCCATAACTTTCTTGAAACTCCTTTTTCCCTTCACCAGTGGCATATTGCAATACTTTTTTAAAATCCTTTAAATCCAATAATGGTAGTTTGTTGTCATCGCAATACTTAAAAACAACGGCCACAATACCTTCTTGTGTTACTGTAAGGTCCAGAATTCTTGATAAAAGGACAGGTCCAAATTCTGAAACTGTTGCACGTAATTTTACTCCATCTTGTTCCGATAGGGAAAGAATTTCTACTGGAAAGCTTTTTGGTTCAAATGGCAAGCCAATTTTCTCATGGCGTTCATCAATTTTGGCATGTCCAGGGCTAGGCTGGGCAATACCACTTAAATCTCCTTTTAAGTCCATTAACAAAATAGGAATTCCCTTATCAGAAAGGTTCTCTGCCAGTACCTGTAAAGTTTTTGTTTTACCTGTTCCAGTGGCACCAGCAATCAATCCATGCCTATTCAGCGTTTTTAGAGGTACCTTAACATGGGCACCTGTTACGGTTTCTCCATCTAACATGGCTGCTCCCATGGTGATAAAATCACCCTTTGTTGTATATCCTTTTTCTATATGCGCAAAGAACTCTTCTTTGGAACTCATCTGGTAAATTTTTTTGATAAAAATAAGGGATTTTTAATTCAAGGGAAAATGGATGTTAATTTAAAAAAGGATATAAAAAAAGCCCATCTTATATTGATGGGCTTTCTACTAGAAATTAAAAAGTGTTAATCTATAACTTGCACGTTTACCGCGTTTAATCCTTTTTTTCCTTGTGTAAGTTCAAATTCTACTACATCACCTTCGCGAATTTCATCCACTAAACCAGAGATGTGTACAAAATGTTCTTTGTCTGAACCTTCTTCTGTTATAAACCCGAATCCTTTAGAATCGTTGAAGAATTTTACTGTTCCTTTACTCATTATAAAAATTTAAAATATTAATTACCATATGTATTACAAGTATGATGCCACAAATAATAATTCTTGTCTTTTAGGATAAAAGTTAACTCATATCGAAACCTTATCTTTGCTCCATGGTAAAAAATGAGGTGTTGACATTGGTTGATAAAGGAGAAATGCTTCCGCTTATGGAGGAGTTCTATACAATCCAAGGAGAGGGTTATCATAAAGGAACAGCTGCCTATTTTATCCGAATAGGTGGTTGCGATGTAGGTTGTCATTGGTGTGATGTTAAAGAAAGCTGGAATGCAGAAACGCATCCTCCCACTGCCATAGAAAATATTGCCGAAAACGCTGCAAAATATTCTGACACCATTGTGGTTACAGGCGGCGAACCTTTAACATGGAACATGCTTCCTTTAACCCAAGCATTAAAAGAGAGAAACCTGCAAACCCATATAGAAACCTCTGGGGCTTATCCATTAACTGGAACATGGGACTGGATTTGTTTGTCTCCCAAAAAGAATAAATTACCTGTTGCGCCTATATATGATTATGCCCACGAACTAAAAGTAATAGTGTATAATAAGCACGACCTTATCTTTGCTGAAGAGCAAGCTGCACTAACCAATAAAGACTGCATTTTATATCTGCAACCAGAGTGGAGTGTTAGTGATAAAGTGGTTCCCATGATTGTGGATTATGTGATGAAAAACCCTAAATGGAAAGTCTCTCTGCAGACCCATAAATATTTGAATATCCCTTAATCTATTTACAATAGTTAATAGAAATTATTTTCCGCCATTGGACTGCAAATCCAAAATACATTCTGCATCCAAATCAACAGCAGCCATACTTTTAGAAGTTTTATGTTCTAACATTTTCAAGACACTATTTCCGCTTAAAGAACAACCTGAAGCAATGGCACCATTAGTGGTTTTATTGGAGAGCCCATTCTTGCCTATTAGACCACCAAATTGAAGTTCTGCACGCATTAGGCAACCTTCAACATTACAATGGTTTGCTGCATCTGGGTCTTCATGGTCATTTATTGGCGTAGTGCCCAAATCAACAAGACCAAACAAATGTCCAAATTCATGGTTTAAAGTAGCAGTTTCCACATCGGCTGTAGTTATAGCAAGACTTCTACCTGCTAAAGATTTTATGGTTTTTTCATAAATGACCATAGATGTATTTCGGTATACTGCACCAAGGGTTACTAAACCCTCTTCCTCATCATCATCTTCAGAAGGTGCATCAGCAAAATAGATATAAATAGCCAATGTTTTTCCAGTATTATAAGCAGTCCTATTTTCTTTTTCCAAATCATCTACCTCTTGTAGTGTCAATGTTTCTTCATCTGGGCTATCCAACTGTTTGTATTGGATGCTGATATTCTGCTTAAAAGTTCTTTCAGATAAAAAAGCAACAAACGCATCCATTGCCTCTGCTGTAGGTCTAAAACCTTCTACATAGGCCGCCTCAATTAGTAAATCATCAAAATTAGCATTGCCTAAAATGTCACTTGCGGATGCTCCAGTTGCCAATAGATTGGCAGATTTATCAATTGTTTCGATATCTGGAGGGTTAGTACCCCCATCATCTGTGGTGCTTTTAGAGCAATTTATAAGAAGAATTGAGAATAAAATAAATAATACTTGACTATACTTTTTCATGCTGCAATTTTATTTTGTTTATATAAAACGAGCGTACCCGTTTTCTATTGTTTTGTTCTTGTGAGCCTTGCCAAATAATCATAATGGTCTCCCTCGCTTATTAATTCACATTTAAAGCCATTAGCCAAAGCCGCTCTTTGCAATGTATTATAATCCAAATACAACCAAGAAAAAGATTCTCCTTTCTTTCCTTTATATTCCATTATAAACTCAACTTCACCATAATAATTTCCATTGTCTGGAACCCAATAACCCCCATCATCTTCCTCATCAAACATATAGATGATATCACTGGAATCCAATAATATCTGTCCATTGGACTTCAACAACAATTTTAAATGAGTAAAAAAGACATTCAAATTAGTTAGTTTGCCAACAATTCCAATACCATTCATTAGCATAAGAAGTGTATCAAATTTCATTCCATTGTAATCATAGATATTAGAATGCACGGTTTTTTTTATCCCACGTTGTTTGCACACTTCAATGGCTCCTGGAGAGGAATCCAATGCAGTAACATTGCTACCTTTTTCTTGTAAATAAAGACTATGACTGCCAGAACCACATCCAACATCAAGAATGCTTCCTTTGCACAATTTTAATGCTCTTTGCTCCAATACCGGCATTTTATCAAATGGTCTAAAAAAATAGGGAATCGGAATTTTATCTTCTTCGTCCAGTGATGAATAAGTGATAATATCCTCTGTATAGTTGTTAGATTGATAATCCAAAAGAGCTTCGCCAATGATATCTTGAGCCATCTTACAAATTTGGGACTTTTCTTTTTAAGTTTGCAGTGGGATGGAAGAAGAGTTGCAACAATTGTCAAAAAAGGCAAAAGAAAAACATGCAGAGAACAAAAAGTTCTTTACAAGACTAAAACGTAAACCACCCAAAAATTTAGATTATTTAATGCAGGAATTACATGAATCTGAATTTGAACATACTGATTGTCTAACATGTGCCAACTGCTGTAAAACTACAGGACCTTTGTTTACGAATGCAGATGTGGAACGTATTTCTAAGCATTTTAAATTAAAACCTCAAAAGTTTATTGAGAACTATTTAAAGGTTGATGAAGATAACGATTATGTATTGCAACAAGTACCTTGTGCTTTTTTGGGAATAGATAATTATTGTTCCATTTATGATGTAAGACCAAAGGCGTGTAGGGAGTTTCCACATACAGATAGGAAGAAATTTCAACAAATAAGTAACCTTACTTTAAAGAATGTAGCAATATGCCCAGCAGCTTACAATATTGTTGAGGAAATGAAAAAAAGAATTCAATAATCCAAAAATCATTATTTTTAAGCATGGAACAGCTTATACAATATTTTGCAAATATTCCATCACCACATAGAGCTTTGATTGTGATTGGTGGTCTAACTTTTTTTTGGTTGCTGGAGGGAGGTATTCCTCTTTTTAAGTTCAATTATAAAAAATGGAAGCATGCGTTGCCCAATATATTTTTTACCATTACGACAATTCTAATAAATTTTACCTTGGCATTTTTACTGTTGAATACCAGTGATTGGGTGGTTGCTAATAATTTTGGAATTATAAACTGGATACCTGGTCTGCCATTTTGGGCATATGTTATTTTGGGAGTATTATTTCTGGACTTTTTTGGGGCATACTTGTCTCATTTTGTTGAGCATAAGGTAAAACCTCTATGGATGGTGCATTTGGTACACCATACGGATCATAAAGTTGATACGACTACGGCGAATAGACATCATCCTTTAGAAAGTGTTATTCGGTTTGCATTTACACTTTTAGGCGTATTCGTAGTTGGAACTCCCATTGGTATTGTAATGCTCTACCAGTCTCTGTCATTGGTTGCTACGCAGTTTAGCCATGCAAATATAAAAATGCCAAAAAAAGTGGATAAAGCGCTGAGTTATATTTTGGTTTCACCAGATATGCACAAAGTACACCACCATTATAAATTACCCTATACGGACAGTAATTATGGGAATATTTTCTCTATTTGGGATAGGATTTTTGGTACGTATATGGAGTTAAATAGAGAAGCAATTGTGTACGGTGTAGATACATTTTATGATGAGGAAGCTAATGGAAAAATAGATGTCTTATTAAAACAACCTTTTCATAAGTATAGAAAACCGACTACGGAATACTAATCTAATTTTTTAGAATAAAATTCTTGTAGTACATAATATGTATTTTTGCTGTAAGGAATATTAAAATTGAAAAGTTGACCAATCACGAAGCAGAATATTTGATGAAACTGGAAAAAGTCTTGTCTGACCCACAGCAGATAATTGACTTAGGAAATAAAAAGAACAGATTGGAATTAATTTCACATGAAGACTCTGAGCGCAAGTTTTGGGTAGAAATGACTTCTAATAAAAAGATAATACTCAAAACATCTATTCATCATCTTGAGAGTAACACTTTCATTGGTCTTTTGCGAATAGATTTTAAAGGAACTCATCAAAATCCTGAAGGAATTAAGAGCACACTACCTACATATCTAAAGCCATATGCTGGGAAATGGTTTAATATAAATGAACATCATATGCATGTGTTTGTTGAGGGTTATAAACCTCTTGCATGGGCGATTCCCTTAGCCGACATTGATTTTCCTATTAAAGAAATAAATGATGTTTCAGACTTGTCTGATTTAATAACTAATTTCGCAACACTAATAAATCTTAAATCTCAAATTAACATTCAACAGACAATATTTTGAATTGGGTTAACTCATACGTGGATGATTATTATAATTGGTTAAGAGAAAAAACTTTTATCCAACAAGGAACTACTACGGATTGGTTTCTTATTAGTACTCCTTTTATGGGTGCTTTTAATGATTCTATAGAGATATATGCGAAAAGAAATGGAGAACAATTAATTCTAAGTGATAACGGTGAAACAATTGCTAATCTTGAATTACAAGGACTTCATATTCAAGGCTCAAAAAAAAGAAGGGACTTGTTGGATTCTATTTTATTGAATTATGGCTTGCACTCAGTAAAAAATGAATTATTAATAGAAACGAATCTTGAAAATTTTTCACAATCTAAGCATAATTTTTTATCAGCAATTATCGAAGTAAATGACCTTTATGTTTTATCTAATAGCAATGTTGCATCTATTTTTAAAGAAGATGTGAGAAATTATCTTGATTCGCAAGATATTATTTATACGGCTGATTTCATTTCTAAGGGCGCAACTGGATTAGAATTTAATTTCGATTTTCAGATAGCTCAAAAGAATAAAGAAATTGTAATTAAATCATTTAATACAGTTAATAAACAGAATTTATCCACTTTCCTATTCTCATGGGAGGACATTAAACCTGTTCGTGAAAAGTCTACTAAAAAAGATGTTCGCGCTATTGCGATAATAAATGATTCGGAAAAAAGTGTAAAAGGAGAATTTTTAGATGCTTTAAAATCAAAAAACGCAAATTATATTTTATGGACAGAGAGAGACACAAGAAGTAATCAGGAGCTTCTGGTGGCATAAATTTCACTCATAAATCAAATACTTATCACGTATTTTTTTAAAATTTTCTAAGTCAGGTTGCCAAGTGGCTTTTATTTCTTCTTCGGATAATCCTGCTTCAATTTGTTGTTGTAATTTCTTTGTGCCAGCATGTTTGGTAAATCCAGCTGTGAGAAAGAATTTACTTTTATCAGGGCAGTTTTTGTAGGCATCAATAACCCAACGCAAAGACATTTTATTCATTTTAGGTGTTTTGGATAAATCATTTCCAAAGCAAATTTTATCTTCTTCCTTAGGATATTTTGAACCAAAATTGGGTTGCGGTGCATAACTAAAACCATAGGCTGTACTGTCCAAAAAAGAAGCGCCATAACGCTGAAACTGGGACTCCGTTCCTCTACCTGCATTTACATTGGTTCCTTCGAACAAACCTAAACTGGGATATAAATTAATTGCCTTATCATTGGGTAAATTGGGAGAAGGACGTATGGGTAAATGATATTCAGAATCGTGTATGTAATTCTTTAAGGGAATTACAGTTAAATCGGCTTTCACTTTATTTTCTAACCAATTTTCGCCATTGAGCATTTTTGCATATTCCCCTATTGTCATTCCATAAACTAAGGGAATGGTTGTCATTCCCAAAAACCCTACATGTTCCTTTTCCATAGTTGGACCATCAATATAATGCCCATTTGGGTTGGGTCTATCTAAAACAATGATTGGAATACTGTTTTCTGCACAGGCTTCCATTACCAATTGTAAAGTGGCGATGTAGGTATAAAAGCGAACGCCAACATCTTGAATATCAAACACAACAATTTCAATGTCTTTTAAGGTTTCGGCCGAAGGTTTTCGGTTTTTTCCGTGAAGAGAAATTAACGGAAGTCCGGTTTTTGTGTCTACGTCATCAAGTACAGCTTCGCCAGCATCTGCCTTACCACGAAATCCATGTTCAGGGGCAAATACTTTTAACAGGTTCACATCCAAAGAAATAAGAGAATCTACAAGATGTGTATATCCATTTTCCTTAAAAATAACACTGGTTTGGTTGGCTACAACCCCAACCTTTTTTCCTTGCAGCTTTGGGAGGTATGCATTGGTTCTGTTGGCTGCTACAATTATTTGAACATTTTTTATGGATTCTGGTTCAGTGAGTTTTGCTTCCTTTTGGTTTTTGTTCATTTTTACTTGGTTTCCACATGCGGTGAGCATTAAAACCCAGATGAAAACTGTATTTTTGAAACTGTATAAAAATGACATGGATTGAATTTAGAGTTTTTTATTGCCAAACGTCTTATAACGGGCAAGGAGCATAAAATTAGCATTTCCGCACCAATAATAAAAATAGCCATTGCAGCTATAGCAATTGGTATTGTTATGATGTTGATTGCTATAGCTTCTGGCGTTGGCTTAAAACATAAGATTCGGGAAAAAGTAGCTGCATTTAATGGCCATGTTCAAATATATAACTATGATAACAACACTTCAGAGGTTTCGGTAGTTCCAGTATCAACCAACCAAGATTTTTATCCAGAGTTTACTTCAGTAAGTGGTATTTCACATATTCAGGCAGTGGCAAGTAAGGGAGGTGTCATAAGAACGGAGGAAACTTTCGAGGGCGTTATTGCTAAGGGTGTTGGTAAAGATTATAACTGGAATGCTTTTAACGAATATTTGGTAGAGGGTAGATTGCCAAATTATATGGATGAGTTGAATACAGAAGTGCTGATTTCTACAATTTTATCAAACAAATTAAAGCTAAAGCTAGATGATTCTTTCTTTACGTTCTTTTTAAAGAATGGAAATACTACTGAAACACCAAATCAACGACGGTTTAAAGTAGTGGGAATTTATGATAGTGGTTTTGAGGAGTTTGATGCCAAGTACTTATTTGTGGACATTCGCCATATTCAAAGAATGAACAAATGGGAAGAAACCCAAGTAGGAAATTTTGAAGTTTTTTTAAATGATTTTAATGAACTGGAGGAGAAAAGTAAAGAGATTTACGGAAAAACAGTATCCTCGCTGGATTCACAAAACATTAAAAGTAAATACTATAAAATCTTTGAATGGATTGGCCTGTTCGATTTCAATATTGCTCTCATTATTGGGATTATGATTATTGTTGGCGGCATCAATATGATTACAGCGCTTTTGGTTTTGATTTTGGAACGCACCCAAATGATAGGTATATTAAAAGCATTAGGGTCAGCCAACTGGAGTATTAGAAAAGTATTTTTGTACAATGCTGTTTATTTAATTGGGGTTGGGCTGTTATGGGGTAATATAATTGGATTAGGGGTTTTATGGTTGCAGCACAAGTTTAGGCTGTTTAAATTCCCAAATCCAAAAGAATATTATATAGATTATATTCCTGTACATATAGATTTTTGGATGGTGTTAGGATTAAATATTGGAGTGCTGTTATTGTGCTTATTAATGCTATTGATTCCATCTTATATCATCACCAAAATATCTCCTGTAAAGGCTATTAAATTTGAATGAACCTTTAAATGTTAGAAAAATGAAAAAACATTTTGTATTGCTCATTGTTTGCAGTTGTATACTTTCTTTAAATGCCCAAAAATTATCTAAGGCAGAAAAAAAATTGGTCCAGTCTGTTGAGAACAATAATTCAGAGGCCATTGCATTTTTGGAAAAGGTGGTTAATATTAATAGTGGAACACTCAACGCAGAAGGAGTTAAGGAAGTGGGGATGGTTTTTAAGGATGCTTTTGATGCAATCAATTTTAAGACCAACTGGATAGAAATGCCTGCCGAACTCAATAGAGCTGGGCACTTATTTGCAGAAACTTCTGGAAAAAAGGGAAAGAAGCTGTTGTTAATAGGTCATTTGGATACTGTTTTTGAAGAAGATAGTCCGTTTCAAAAATTTGAAATGGTGAATGATAGTATTGCCCATGCTCCCGGAGGAAATGATATGAAGGGCGGGGATGTTATTATGCTGTATGCATTAAAAGCATTAGAAGAAAATGGATTGTTAAAAAATGCTCAGATTATCGTTGCCTTTACGGGGGATGAAGAAAGCACAGGAAAACCATTGGATATAAGTCGCAAAGATTTGATTGAGGCTGCAAAAAGAAGTGATATTGCTTTAGGTTTCGAAACTTCCACAGGTTTTAATTATGCAACTGTTGCTAGAAGAGGGGCATCAGGTTGGGAAGTTAAAGTTGAAGGAAAACGTGCCCATTCCTCAGGTGTTTTTAGTGAAAGGACAGGAGCGGGAGCCATTTTTGAAATGTCACGTATTTTGAATGGATTTTATAATGAAGTTCGTGGGGAAGAATTTCTCACTTTTAACCCAGGTGTATTACTTGGAGGCACTTTTTTGGATTATGATTCCAAAACAGGAAAAGGCAATGCTTTTGGAAAGAGCAATGTCGTTTCGCAAACTTCGATTGTAAAGGGTGGCCTACGATTTATATCCGAAGAGCAAAAAGAAAATGCCCGAGCAAAGATGAGGGAAATTGTTGCCAATAACCTACCTCAAACATCGGCAGAAATTCATTTTACAGACAGTTATCCTGCAATGGGACCTAAAGAAGGGAATATAAAATTGTTGGAAGAATTAAACGAAGTTAGTTTAAGTTTGGGTCAAGGAGAAGTACTGGCATATGATCCTGGAAAAAGAGGTGCTGCCGATGTGTCTTTTGTTGCAGAATATGTAGATTGTTTGGATGGCCTAGGTACAATGGGAACAGGCGCACATACACCAGAGGAAACGGTTAATCTTAATACCATAGAGGCTTTAACGAAAAGGACGGCAGTTTTAATTTATAGACTTATTAATCAGTAATTCATGATAGAACTTTCATTAGATAAGCAAACGGTGCAGATAGATGCTGGGGAATTGGTAAATTATTTGGTTGCTGGGCATGAATTTATCCATCAAAAAGGAAGTCCTGGGTGGAGAAGTTCGGATGCAGAAATGTTTCCCATTATTGGTCCAACTAATGAGACCGATTTTATGGTGCAAGTGCCAAAAGGGAATGCGGTACAAGACCAACATGGCTTATTGCGAGAGATGGATTACGAACTGATTTCTGAAACCGAGACTTCAGTCAATTTTCAAAAAACCTATAAAGCAGGGACCATTGTAAAGAATTCAAAGTTTCCAGAAAAATCTAATAAACAGTGGCTTATGTGGCCTTTTAGTTTTGAATTTCAAAAGAAGTACGAACTTAAAGAGGATGGACTTTTCATAACTTTTACCGTTTCGGGAGAAAAAGATATGCCATTTATGTTGGGCTATCATCCAGCTTTTAAATTGTATTCAGAAAAACCTGTGGTCCTTGCCAATGAGAATGAAATTACATTGGATGAGGTATTGGAAGTTGGGGACAGAGCTTATCAGATTTCGGATTGCGAATCCATTACGTTAGAAGATGAAAAGAACCTTGAGATTTCTACTGTAGGATTCGGTAATTTTATGCTTTGGGCACCCGTTAGAAATATGATGTGTATTGAGCCTATTACTTTTTATCCCTATGAAGTGGCACAAAGAGACCTGTATAAGGGGTTTCAATACTTGGACACGGATAAAAAAGAGTTTAAAGTATCCATTAAACCAAAAAACTAAATATGTCTTCATTAAAAGAGGTGTTAGAACAGAGTTACGGCTATCTTTTTGAGCCCGAACTCTTGGAAGAAATCGAAAAAATAGGGACTTATAAAAAAATATCTCAGGGTGAAAAACTTATAGAGATTGGGGATGCCATCAATATGATGCCCTTGGTTTTGGAAGGCGCTATTAAAATTCTTAGGGAGGATGAGAGCGGAGATGAATTGTTGTTGTATTTTATTGAGAAAAGTGATACTTGCGCTATGACTTTTTCTTGTTGCTTTGGCAATAAGAAAAGTGAAATCCGTGCAGTCGCAGAAACAGATACCTCATTGTTATTTATTCCTGTACAGCAGATGGATATTTGGATGACCAAATATAAAAGCTGGCAAAATTACATTTTGGAAAGTTACCATACCAGAATGATGGAACTATTGGAAACCGTGGATACCTTGGCATTTTTAAGAATGGATGAGCGTCTATTAAAGCATTTACAGGACAAGGCTAAAGTGAGTCATGATGATGAGATACACACTACCCATCAAGACATTGCTTACGATTTGCACACTTCGCGAGTTGTGGTCTCTAGACTTTTAAAGCAATTGGAAAAAGAAGGAAAAATAGAAATGCACCGAAATAAGATTAAAGTGTTGGAGTTGTAATCACCTAGAATAGTCATATAATGCCCCAAAATATAGTCCTTATAGAACCAGAAATACCTACTAATACGGGTAATATAGGCCGCTTAAGTTTGGCATCAGGATGTAATTTGCACCTTGTGAAACCTTTTGGTTTTGAAATTGATGACAAACGCTTAAAACGTGCTGGACTTGATTATTGGAAACATATTTCTTTATTCACTTACGACAGCATTGAAGAGTTCTTTGAAAAAAATAAGGACGCAGAAATGGTTTTTCTATCCAGTCATGGAGAAAAGGAGTATTATGATATCAGTTTTACAGAAAACATGTTTTTTGTTTTTGGAAAAGAATCAGTGGGATTGCCCAAAAATATCATTGAAGAGAATAAAGAAAAAGTTTTTAAAATACCATTGTTAAGCCCCCATATTAGAAGCCTAAATTTAGCCAATGCTGTTAGTGTTGTGGTGTATGAGGGGATAAGAATTGGCAAAAAATGAAACTTAAAAAAGTACTCAAGAAAATCTTACTAAGATTCCTAGGTGTTATTTTAGTGTTCGTTTTGGCAATAGTATTGTTTGTAAATTTTCATCCAGCATTTGGTGGAAAATCAACTGGAAAAAATTTAAAAAAAATGGAAAAAGCAACTAATTATAGTAATGGAAAATTTACGAACAGAGAAAAAACCAAAGTAGATTTTAGTTGGGACGACTATAAGAAAATGTTTGCGAAGATGTTCAAAGGAAACCCAAACAAGAAACCCAGCAACGCTTTGCCAGTAATAAAATGGGATAAGTCACAAATTGATAAATTAAGTGATTTAGAAACTAGTCTGGTGTGGTACGGACATTCGACCTTTTATTTAAAATTGAATGGCAAAAATATATTGATAGACCCTATGTTTGGGGATTATCCTTCACCAGTTCCCTATATCATTGCTAAGAGGTTTAATGATACATTGCCCATTGCGATTTCCGATTTACCAGAGATTGATATAATTATACTCTCCCATGATCATTATGACCATTTAGATTATGGTTCTATTAAAAAGTTAAAACCCAAAACAAAACAGTTTATTGTGCCGCTAGGTGTTGGAGCACATTTAAAAAAATGGGGAGTGGAAGACAGTAAAATTTCTGAGATGTATTGGGAAGAAAGTATCCAAATAGATGATATTACATTGACCTGCACTCCTGCGCAACACTTTTCAGGAAGAGGATTCTCAGATAAAATGGCAACTTTATGGTGTTCTTGGGTAATTGATGGAAATAAGAAACTATTCTTCAGTGGGGATTCGGGTTATTTTGATGGATTTAAAAAAATAGGAGATAAGTATGGCCCTTTTGATGTTTGTATGATGGAATGTGGTCAGTACGATGAACTTTGGAGCGACATTCACATGATGCCAGAAGAAACAGCACAAGCACATATAGATTTAAAAGGGAATATGCTTATTCCAATACATTGGGGAGGATTCTCCTTGGCAAATCATGACTGGGATGACCCAATAAAGAGATTGTCTAAAGAGAGTATGGATAGGAGTATAAACTTGGCAACACCAATTATAGGAGAGAAAATTACCATTGGTGAAGAGCAGAAATTTTCTGATTGGTGGAAAGACCAAAAGTATATAGATTAACAAGTCCGTAACCCAAGTTACGTTTGGTCTCTATATTAAATGGTAAATTTGTTCTCATGAAAGGATTTTTTCCGTTTCTGGAATGGCTGCCAAACTATAAAAAGAGTTTTTTTTCTAAAGATTTAGTGGCTGGTTTAACTGTGGGAATCATCTTGATTCCACAGGGAATGGCATATGCTATGATAGCTGGCTTACCACCTGTTTATGGTTTATATGCAGCACTAATTCCTCAAATTATATATGCATTCACAGGCACATCGCGTCAATTGGGTGTGGGGCCTGTAGCAATGGATTCTTTGTTAGTGGCATCGGGCTTAGGTGCTTTGGCAATTTCTGGTATAGATGAGTATATTTCTATGGCAATTTTTTTAGCCCTTTTTATGGGGGTTATTCAATTGCTTTTAGGGTTATTAAGAATGGGTTTCTTAGTCAATTTTTTATCCAAACCGGTAATTAGTGGCTTTACATCTGCTGCTGCAATCATTATTGGTTTAAGCCAATTAAAACATTTGTTAGGGACTAATATAGAACGGAGTAATAAGATTCACGTTTTATTAAAAAATGCGGTAAACTCGTTGGCAGATGTTAATGTAATAACATTAACTATTGGCGTTGTAGGAATGCTTTTAATCGTTGGAGCTAAAAAAATCAGTAAAAAAATACCAGGTGCTTTAATAGTGGTTGTCTTGGGAATATTAACCATTTTCTTTTTTGGTCTTAATGATTTGGGAGTAAAAATTGTAGGAGAAGTTCCGGAAGGGTTACCTTCATTTAAAGTGCCAACTATAGATTTTTCTAAAATCTCTGAACTTTTCCCTATTGCTGTTACTTTGGCATTAATTGCTTTTATGGAAGCAATTTCGGTGGCTAAAGCCATAGAAGAAAAAAAGAATGAGTATGAAGTAAATCCAAATCAAGAATTAATAGCCTTAGGAGCATCAAATATAATTGGATCATTTTTTCAATCCTATCCAACAACAGGGGGGTTTTCTAGAAGCGCAATTTATGATCAGTCAGGTTCAAAAACCACAGTAGCACATCTGGTAAGTGCGTTGGTTATAGGTCTTACCTTACTATTTTTAACGCCAATGTTCTATTATTTACCTAAGGCTGTTTTAGCTTCTATAATTATGGTAGCAGTATTTGGGTTAATAGATGTAAAATACCCCATGCAATTATTAAAAACGCGTAGAGAAGAATTCTTTTTATTGCTGACAACCTTTTTAATTACTTTAACAATAGGTATAAAAGAGGGTATTGTACTTGGAGTGCTTATTTCACTTTTATTACTTGTTTACCGTATATCAAAACCTCATTTTGCTGTTTTAGGAAGAGTCAAGGGTACTAATTATTTTAAAAATATTGATCGCTTTTCAGAGAATATTGAAATTAGAGACGAAGTATTGGCTGTTCGTTTTGATGCCCAATTGTATTTTGGTAACAAAAATTATTTTAAAAAAGAATTATATCGTCATATTAAAAGAAAAGGAGATCAGTTAAAGTATGTTATTTTAAATGCTGAAGCTATTAATTATATTGATAGTTCTGCCACTTTTATGCTTAGGGATCTTATAAAAGACTTAAAGTTAAAAGACATAGAATTTAAATGGGCCAGAGTAAATGGACCAACACGAGATCTTTTATATAAAACGGGGCTCATAAATGATATTGGTAAAGAAAATATTTTTGTGAGAACCTTTGAAGCTTGCGATTATTGTATGGAACGTAGCACTAAAACTGAAATGCAGAATAAGATAGCATTACAATCTAAAAATTGCACAATGTAACTTAGGTAATGGTTTTAATAATAATAATAAAACTTTTATAAATCTTAATTTTTAAGGAAGATTAAAAATGAAAATTGAACAAATTTATACAGGATGTTTGGCGCAAGGAGCCTACTATATAGAAAGTAAAGGAGAAGTGGCTATCATTGACCCACTTCGTGAAGTACATCCATACATTAATAGAGCAAAGTTAGATGATGCTAAAATAAAGTACATTTTAGAAACACATTTTCATGCGGATTTTGTGAGTGGTCATGTAACTTTATCCAAGGAAACTGGAGCGCCAATTATATATGGACCCAACGCCAATCCTTCTTTTGAGGCTATTATTGCTGAAGACGGACAAGAATTCAAGCTAGGTGAAATCACTATAAAAGTATTGCACACTCCAGGGCATACGATGGAAAGTACTACCTACCTTTTGAAGGATAAAAATGGAAAGGACCATGCAATTTTCTCTGGAGACACATTGTTTTTAGGTGATGTTGGTAGACCAGATTTAGCGCAAAAGGCTGCAGATATGACCCAAGAAGATTTAGCAGGTATTTTGTTTGATAGCCTACGAACCAAAATAATGCCTTTAGCTAATGATATAATTGTATATCCTGCACACGGAGCTGGCTCAGCCTGTGGCAAGAACATGATGAAGGAGACAGTTGACACCTTGGGCAACCAAAAGAAAGTTAATTACGCTTTACGCGCAGATATGACCAAGGAGGAATTCATAAAAGAAGTGACGGATGGTTTGCTACCTCCGCCAAAATATTTTCCTTTGAATGTAAAAATGAACAAGGAGGGCTACCAAGATATTGCTGAGGTTTTAGAAAAGGGTACGGCTCTATTATCACCAAATGCTTTTGAAGCTGCAGCAAATGAAACAGGCGCCATTGTTTTAGATGTACGTCATCAAAATGATTTTGTTAAGGGGCATGTTCCCCGTTCTATTTTTATTGGGCTAAATGGGGATTTTGCCCCATGGGTAGGAGCTTTAATTGCCGATGTAGAACTGCCCATTTTACTAATTACACCCAAAGGTCAAGAAGAGGAAACGGTTACTCGTTTATCACGTGTTGGTTTTGATAATACCTTAGGTGTTTTAGAAGGTGGTATAGAAGCATGGAAAAAAGCAGGAAAAGAAATAGATAATATTGCTTCACTTCCAGTTGAGGAATTGGAGGAAGCTATAATGGAGCATAAAGCACCCGTTTTTGATGTCCGTAAGGAAAGTGAATATTTGTCCGAGCATTTGGTTGGTGCAAATAGTACACCCTTGAGTGAGTTGAACCGCCATCTAGCCGAGTTCCCATCAAATGAACCATTTTATGTGCATTGTGCTGGGGGGTATCGTTCTGTAATTGCAGCATCTATTTTAAAGAGTAGAGGAATTCATAATTTAATTGATGTTCAAGGCGGGTTTACAGCCATTAAAAATGCAGGCTTTAAGGTGACAGATTACGTATGTCCTACAACTTTATAGCAAATTGATTATATGATATTTCTCATGTTTTAGAATACATAGAAAGTATATTTTTAGGGTATGAAATATAGTAAAGCAATAAAATTGGTACTAGTATGCATGGTATGTATAGGCTTGGTTACCAGTATTGTTGTCTTAATTGAAACGTTTAACCAATAAAAACAGAGTTATGAAAAAAAATATGGGAAGTGCAGATAAATTAGTACGCATTTTAATTGCATTAGTAATTGCTGGTCTTTATTATTTTAATGTGGTTAGCGGTACTTTGGCAACAGTACTCTTAGTTGTTGCTGTTGTTTTTCTTTTAACGAGTTTGCTTAACTTTTGTCCATTATACGCCCCATTTGGGTTGAGCACTTGTAAGACCAAAAAGTAGCATCATTAGACATTCCCTGAAAGAGGGATGAAGTAATCTTTGGTTTTGGAGTCAGAATCAAACAGATTGCTTCATCGTAAATTCCTCGTAATAACATTGATTGGGTTTTGTCTTACCCCTCAATATGATGATTGTTAAACCTCTTGTATATTAATCCTAGTTAGCGTATTTTCAAGTCTTGGGAATTTTTAAAATTCTTAATACCAACTAACTACCGGAAAATGCCAACAACTATTACAGGAATAGAAGTCAAAGACATTCGATTTCCTACCAGTACCTCTTTAGATGGGTCAGATGCCATGAACCCAGACCCAGATTATTCCGCCGCTTATGTTATTCTAAAAACTGACCATTCAAATGGATTGGAAGGTCACGGAATTACTTTTACCATTGGTAGAGGTAATGAGCTCTGTGTGGCCGCTATAGAATCCCTGTCCTATTTAGTACATGGAAAAACATTGGAAAGTTTTACTCGTAATATGGGTGCTTTCTGGAAAATGGTGACTGGCGATAGTCAGCTACGTTGGGTAGGTCCAGAAAAAGGAGTTATACATTTGGCAACCGCTGCAATAGTAAATGCCGTATGGGATTTGTATGCAAAAGTTGAAGAGAAACCTTTGTGGAAATTATTGGTTGATATGTCTCCTGAGAAATTGATTTCCTGTATAGATTTTACTTATATCACAGATGCCATTACACCAGAGGAAGCCCTAGAAATAGTAAAGAAACAAGAACCCACAAAACAAAGGCGTATAGAGGGACTTTTGCGAAACGGTTACCCCGCCTACACTACTTCAGCTGGTTGGTTGGGATATTCTGATGATAAAATGAGACGTCTATGCCAAGAAGCAAAAGAACAGGGTTTTGACCATATGAAAATTAAGGTAGGTTCCGATTTGGAGGATGATGTACGTAGAGCTACTATAATTAGAGAAGAAATAGGGACAGATTTACGCCTTATGATGGATGCCAATCAAAAATGGGATGTAGATGAGGCTATTGCTAACATGAAAGTCTTAAAACAATTTGACCCATGGTGGATAGAAGAACCAACAAGTCCAGATGATATTTTAGGTCATGCAAAAATTGCAAGAGAAGTGGCACCCATTCATGTGGCTACAGGTGAACATTGTCAAAATAGGGTAATTTTTAAGCAATTAATGCAAGCTAATGCAATTGGTATTTGCCAAATAGATAGTTGTAGATTGGGTGGTGTTAATGAAGTCTTGGCAGTTTTGTTGATGGCCGCAAAGTTTAAAATTCCCGTTTGCCCCCATGCAGGAGGAGTTGGCTTGTGTGAGTATGTACAACATTTATCCATGTTGGACTATGTGTCCATAACAGGCTCTATGGATGATAGAATTATAGAATATGTAGACCATTTACACGAACATTTTCTGGACCCAGTGGTGATAAAAAATGGAGCTTATATGCCACCCCAATTACCAGGTTATAGTATACAGATGAAGAAACAATCACTTATGGATTATGAATTTCCCAAGGGAAAAATTTGGAATTAAAATTATAAAATCATGAAAAAATTACTAACATTTCTAACAATACTTTTACTTGTGCAATCTACCATTGCTCAAGAGTATATACCAACTAAGGAAAACCTTGAAGCGCGTAAAGAATTTCAAGAAGCACGTTTTGGACTCTTTGTCCATTGGGGCGTATATAGTGTGTTGGGTGATGGGGAATGGGTGATGCAAACACAAAATATTCCTATAAGTGCGTATGAAAAACTGCCAAGTTTTTTCAACCCTATTGCTTTCAATGCAGACGAATGGGTCAACATGGTAAAACACGCAGGGATGAAATACATTACTATTACAAGTCGTCACCATGATGGTTTTTCTATGTTTGATACCAAGGCGACAGACTATAATATTGTAAAGAAAACACCCTATGGTAAGGATGTACTTAAACAATTGGCTGAGGCATGTAGAAAAGCCGATATAAAACTATTTTTTTATTACTCAACCTTAGATTGGCACCACGATGATTATTACCCAAGAGGTCGTACAGGTACAGGGATAGAAGGTAGGGGAAAAGGTGAATGGGAAAAGTACATTGTTTTTATGAAAACTCAACTTACTGAGCTACTCACAAATTATGGAGATATTGCTGGTATTTGGTTCGATGGTCATTGGGACCAAAAAGAATGGGACGGAAAAAAGTTTGGTAAAGTAAAAGTAGACTGGCACTATGAAGAAATATATAAACTGATTCATGAACTTCAGCCACAGGCTCTCATTGGGAACAACCACCATTTGGCTCCTATTCCTGGAGAGGATTTTCAAATGTTTGAAAAAGATTTACCTGGAAACAATACAACAGGTTGGGGAACAAGTGCAGAGGATATAGGGAAATTACCCAAAGAAGTGTGCGAAACCATTAATGGTTCATGGGGTTTTAATATTCAAGATAGAGCGCATAAATCAGAAAAAGAACTTATTCATTTGTTGGTAAAATCTGCGGGTTATGGGAGTAATTTATTGCTCAATGTAGGTCCTATGCCTAATGGTGACATTCAGTCTGAGCATAAAGAATCACTAAAAAAAGTGGGCGCATGGATGAGAGAAAATGGAGAAACCATTTATGGAACTTCCGAAGGACCTTTTAGACCAACAGATGAAATGTCATCAACTAGAAAAGGAAATGTGGTTTACATACATTTATTGGATAATAAAAAGGAGTTGTACTTTATTGAAGGTTTTGATGGGCAAATTAAAAGTACCAAACTCTTTAAAAATGGTAAAAAAATAAGTTATAAAGTGAATGAGTTTGGGCTGTTTTTGGAACTGCCTAAGGAAGATAAAAATGAGATAGATACAATTGTAGAAATTACTTTAAAATAAAACGATGTCTGAATTTCGATTGGATGGTAAAACTGCCATTATCACGGGAGGCGCCAGTGGTATAGGAAAAGCAATAGCAAATGAATTTGTTCAGAAAGGAGCATTCGTCCATATAATAGAAATTAATAAGGATGAAGCTCAAAAAACTGCTAACGAGATTGGCAAAAATGTTATAGCTCACCAATGTGATGTTGCCAATCAAGAAGAAGTACATACTATCATCTCTGGTATTATAGAAAAAACTCCAATTGATATTTTGGTTAACAATGCTGGTATTGCACATATCGGAAGTTTGGAAAATACTTCTGAATCAGATTTTGATAGAATTTTTCAAGTAAATGTAAAAGGAGTATATAATTGCATGCATGCCGTTGTGGAGCATATGAAAACTAGGGGAGGTATTATTCTAAATATGGCCTCTGTCGCTGGTTCTGTGGCAGTTGCAGACCGTTTTTCCTATTCTATGTCCAAAGGTGCTGTACTCACTATGACTTATTCTGTTGCCAAGGATTACTTGGAATATGGTATTCGTTGCAATAGCATTTCACCAGCTAGAGTACACACCCCTTTTGTGGATGGCTTTATAAAAGATAACTATCCTGGAAATGAGGATGAAATGTTTAAAAAATTATCAAAAACGCAGCCTATTGGCCGCATGGGTACTCCTGAGGAAGTGGCAAGTTTAGCATTGTATTTATGTTCGGATGCGGCATCTTTTATAACAGGAACAGATTTCCCCATTGACGGAGGATTTATAAAATTAAACTCATGAGAATGGGTATTGATTGGAAAAGTAGTCGAAGTAAAGTAGAGACCTATTATTGTAAATAAAAACTAAAAAATGAAACTAATACGATTTGGTAATACAGGAAAGGAAAAACCAGGTGTTCAACTTGAAGATGGCACACGTTTGGACGTTTCCGATTTTGGGAGTGACTATGACGAGCATTTTTTTGGCGGGGACGGCTTAGAGCGCCTGGATAAATGGGTAACAGAAAATAAGGACAATTGTCTAGTAGTTAGGAATGATGTCCGTTTGGGGCCGCCTTTGGTTAGACCTTCCAAGATTGTTTGTGTGGGTTTAAATTATGCTAAACATGCCACAGAAAGTGGGATGGCCATTCCAGAAGAACCTGTACTGTTTTTTAAAGCAACATCTGCAATTGTTGGCCCTAATGATGATTTAATAATCCCTAAAAACAGTAAAAAAACCGATTGGGAGGTGGAACTTGCGGTGGTTATTGGTAAAAAAGCTTCTTATGTTTCTGAGGCGAATGCCCTAGACCATGTGGCTGGGTATGTGCTGCACAATGATTATAGTGAACGTGAATTTCAGTTAGAGAAATCAGGGCAATGGGTAAAAGGAAAAAGCTGTGATACGTTTGCACCTTTAGGACCTTTTATAGCAACTAAGAATGAAATAAAAGACCCTAATAACCTCAATTTATGGTTAAAACTGAATGATGAAATGCTTCAGGATAGTAACACTTCAGATTTTGTATTTAATATACAGGAAGTGGTAAGTTATATTAGTCAGTATATGACGCTGCTTCCCGGCGATATTATTTCAACAGGAACACCATCTGGAGTAGGTCTTGGTTTTGATCCACCAAGGTTTTTAAAAGCTGGTGATGTAGTGGAGTTGGGAATAGAAGGTTTAGGAAGTTCCAAACAGCATGTAAAAGCATATCAATAAACATGAGGATTGACAGCCATCAACATTTTTGGGAATATGACCCTAGTCGCCATAACTGGTTAGATGAGGGTATGCGTAAAATCAGAACCGATTTTTTGCCTTCGGATTTATCGCCAATACTTCAAGAAAATAATATGGATGGTTGTGTTTTAGTTCAAGTTGACCAAACTGAAACTGAAACGGAGTTTTTATTACAATTGGCATCAGAAAACTCATTTATAAAGGGTGTTGTGGGCTGGGTAGATTTGTTGGCTAATGATGTGGATGAGCGTTTAGAACATCACTCAAAGAACAGTCATCTAAAAGGGATTCGGCATATTGTTCAAGGAGAAGGGGACAACTTTATGCTTAGAGCAGATTTTCAAAATGGAATTAGCAAATTAGCTAAATACAAGCTTACGTATGATATTTTAATATATCCGAGCCAGTTGTTATCTGCAGTTTTACTGGTACAAAAATTTCCGAATCAAAAATTTGTAATTGACCATATTGCCAAACCAGCTATTTCCATGGGTTTTGACGAATTTTGGGTACATGGTATGCAAGAATTGGCAAAGTATGAAAATGTATATTGTAAGTTGTCTGGGATGGTTACAGAAACGCAGAAATATCAATGGAATACAGATGATTTCACTCCTTTTATGGATGTAGTAGTGGAGGCCTTTGAGGTAGATAGAGTGCTATTTGGTTCTGATTGGCCTGTATGTCTTGTTGCTGCAGAATATGCTGAGGTTTTGGGTGTTGTGGAAAGTTATTTTTCAGGTTATTCGCAAAATGATATGGACAAAATAATGGGTGGCAATGCCACAGAATTTTATAATTTGGTGTAGATGGATTTACAACTCAAGAATAAAGTAGTCATAGTAACAGGTGGTGACAAGGGAATAGGATTTGGAATAAGTTCTGTGTTGGCAAATGAGGGGGCGATTCCTGTGATTGTGGGTAGAAAGGAGCATGATGTTTTAAGTGCAGTAAAAGAAATTGAAGCAAATGGAGGCAAAGCTTTTTATGCCTTAGCGGAATTAACGGACCCTAAACAATGCCAACAAGCTGTGGCTAGAACCATATCAGAGTTTGGACATATTAATGGGCTGGTAAACAATGCAGGAGTAAATGATGGTGTAAATCTAGAAAATGGGAGTTATGATACTTTTTTAGAATCTATAAACAAAAATTTAACCCATTATTATATGATGGCTCATTATGTATTGCCAGAGCTTAAGAAAAGTAAGGGTGCTATTGTAAATATTGGTTCAAAAGTATCTGTTACTGGCCAGGGGGGAACTTCTGGCTATGCCGCTGCAAATGGAGGGCGCAATTCACTAACTCGAGAATGGGCGGTGGAATTACTTCCTTATGGTATTAGAACCAACGAAGTTTTGGTAGCTGAATGCTATACCCATATGTATCAAAATTGGATAAATACCTTACCCAATCCAGAAGAAAAATTAAAAGAAATTACAGATAAAATCCCACTAGAAAAACGCATGACAACTGCCGAAGAAATTGCGAATACCGTGGTGTTTTTACTTTCAGAAAAATCCAGTCATACCACAGGTCAATTAATTTATGTGGATGGTGGTTACACCCATTTAGATAGATCTTTATAATAACTAGAATCAAACCAACTTATGAATGCAACCAAGAAACCAATAGTAGCTAAAAAAGTACTATTACCTTTTATATTGATTACCTCTTTATTTGCCATGTGGGGTTTTGCAAATGACATAACCAATCCCATGGTTTCAGCTTTTAAAAAAATATTGGAGTTGAACAATACACAGGCATCGTGGGTACAGGCCGCCTTTTATGGAGGCTATTTTACCATGGCTCTACCAGCGGCTTTTGTGGTAAAAAAATATTCGTATAAAATAGGGGTTTTGGTGGGGTTGGCCCTTTATGCTGTAGGTGCTTTATTATTTTTCCCCGCTGCAGCAATGGAAAATTACTTTTTCTTTTTAGCAGCCTTGTATGTATTGACATTTGGTTTGGCATTTTTGGAAACAACTGCCAATCCTTACATCATGAGTATGGGAGATGAAGAAACCGCAACCCAACGTTTAAACTTGGCCCAGGCATTTAATCCAATTGGAGCTTTGTCTGGATTGTTCGTTGCCCAGACCTTTGTGTTGGGAGCTTTACAATCAGATAATTTGGATGCTGATGGAAATAGTATTTATGAAACTTTGGAAGGTGCCGCCAAAGCAGCCGTTAAGACTTCTGATTTATTGGTAATTCGTAATCCTTATGTGGCGTTGGGATTGTTTGTGATTTTTATGTTGGTTCTTATTGCTTTTGTAAAAATGCCCGAAAAAAAAGAGTCCGAAGGAGCTTCAAATATGTGGGATTCCATTAAACGAATCTTTAAAAAAGAACGCTTTGTGGGAGGTGTAATTGCCCAGACATTTTATGTAGGCGCACAAATTATGTGTTGGACCTATATTTATCAATATGCGGAGAATTTGGGTATTAACAATCAAAATGCCGTTAATTATGCATATGCTGCTTTGGGGCTGTTTTTAGTAGCTAGATTTATCTGTACATTCCTATTGAAATTTATTGATTCTGGTAAATTATTGATGATACTTTCCATATTGGCCATTGTTTTTTGTTTGGGCACTATATTTATTCAAGGAATGGGAGGATTATATAGTTTGGTATGTGTTTCTTTCTGTATGTCCTTAATGTTTCCCACTATTTATGGAATTGCATTGTTCGGGTTGGGAGATGATGCCAAACCAGCATCTGCCTTTTTGGTCATGGCTATCGTTGGTGGTGCTTTTATGCCAATTTTTCAAGGAATGTTTTTAGATATAGGAGGTTCTGGTTATGCAGATACTACTATAATGGGAGTCCCAGAGGTGAATTTCTCTTTTATACTACCTCTAATTTGTTTTGTGATTGTGGCTATCTATGGCTATAGAACTTATAAAGTGTATGCTATAAAATAGTTTGTTTAATGAAAAAGTATTGTTTGGCGCTAGATTTAAAAAACGACCCAATTTTGATTGCGGAGTATGAAGCGTATCATAAAAAAGTATGGCCAGAGATTGAACAAAGTATTTTTGATTCCGGGATAACCAAAATGGAAATATTTAGGACGGGGAACCGTATGGTAATGCTCATAGAAACAGAAGATTCTTTTTCATTTGATGAAAAAGGAAAAGCAGATTCCAATAACCCAATAGTACAAAAATGGGAAGATTTAATGTGGAAATACCAACAAGCATTACCTCATGCTAAAGGAGGAGAAAAGTGGTTGTTAATGGATAAGATATTTGACCTTAAAAAGTAAAGTATGAGTAGGGCTGCAAAGTTTACCTTCATGGGTCGCTCGTTTATGTACGGAGTTGGCGCTTTGGGCAATAAAGGCGGTAATCATACCATTTCACTTATTAAAACGCAATTGCAACAAGTTATGGAACAGATTGGATGTGAAAAAGCTCAAGATTTTCCAAATCATTTGGTGCCATAGAAAATCAGTATCTTCGATAAAAACAATCCAAACCATGAAATTTAAAATATTCATATTAGCTCTTTTTGCAGTTGTCAGTTGCAAGGAAAAGAAGAAAGAAATAATCACAGAAGTAGAGGAGATGGTACCAGTGCAAAAATTTTATGTAGGCACCTATACGGGTGGAGATAGTAAAGGAATTTATAAATATGCTTTGAGTGCAGATGGCAGTTTGGAACAAATAGGTCTTTCTGTGAAAGCCAATAACCCATCATTTTTAATTAAAAGTCCAGATGGTAAATTCTTGATTTCGGTAAATGAATTGGATGACAACGGAACGGGCTATGTAGAGTCTTTTAAGATTGAAGGGGATAGTTTGCAATCACTTAGTAAAAGAATTTCTGATGGTGCACACCCTTGCCATTTGAGCGTAAATAAAAACGGTTTTGTAGTAGTTTCTAATTATACCGGTGGTAATCTTGGGTTATTGCAATTGCAAGAAAGCGGAGAACTTTCGAATTTATTGTTTACTGAAAACCATAAAGGAAATGGCGGTACAGAAAGACAAGATAAACCGCACGCCCATTCGGCTTGGTATTATGGAGACGGAAATGATGTAGTATCTGCCGATTTAGGAACCAATGAGCTTTGGTTTTCTCGGTTAGATACTGAGTCAAGAAAGTTAGTTCCAGCAAGTCCACAAAAATTATTGTTTGAAGAAGGTGCAGGGCCAAGACATATGGTTTTTCACCCTAATAAACCATGGTTATACGTAGTAAATGAATTGAATTATACAGTAACCCAAGTTAACATAAGTGACGATGGGGTTTTTACAAGAGGAAGTTCTGTTTCTACCTTACCAGATGGTTTTGAAGGAAACAATTCTTGTGCGGACATTCATATATCACCTGATGGTAAATATGTATATGCTTCCAATAGAGGACACAACAGTATTGTAATTTATGAGGTTGATGCAACAGATGGTTCTTTGATTTTGGTTGGTCATGAATCTACAAAGGGAAAAACACCTCGTAATTTTTCACTTTCTCCTGATGGGGATTTCTTAATTGTTGCTAATCAGGACACCAGTAACTTGGTTTCTTTTAAGCGAGATGCTACAACGGGAAAATTGACCTTTGTCTCAGAAATTGAAGCCCCAACACCAGTTTGTATTTTGTTCTAAAATTTATTCATGAGTGAAAAGGCCGTAAAGCGAAATATTTCTGTATTAGGCCCAACCGATTTTACTGGGATTCAAGTAAAAAAACCAGCTGAATATGCAGCAGGGCTTCCTGCGGTAAAGGTGGCTTTACAACATGTTTTTAAGGAAATGGGGATTGCAAAGTCTTTACGTAGCCTTGCACAGATGAATCAGAATGATGGTTTTGATTGCCCAGGCTGTGCTTGGCCAGACCCAGAAAAGCCATCAAAACTTGGTGAGTATTGTGAAAATGGAGCAAAAGCCTTGGCTGAGGAAGCCACCAACAAACGGATAGATACAGACTTTTTTGCTAAATATTCGGTAGAGGAATTGAGTAACTGGTCTGATTATCAAATTGGAAAAAGTGGCAGATTGACCAGCCCTATGGTTTTAAGGGCAGATAGTGTACATTATGAACCTATCTCTTGGAAAAAAGCATATGAACTTATTGCAAAGGAGTTACATAAGCTTAATTCACCCGACGAAGCAATTTTTTACACCTCTGGGCGGTCTAGTAATGAAGCAGCTTTTTTATATGGACTTTTTGTTAGGGCATTTGGCACCAACAATATGCCCGATTGCTCCAATATGTGCCACGAATCTAGTGGCGTTGCACTGAGTGAAACCTTAGGGATAGGAAAAGGTTCCGTAAAGTTAGAAGATTTTGATAAAGCTGATGTGGTTATGGTTATAGGTCAAAACCCGGGTACTAACCATCCCAGAATGTTATCCGCTTTGCAAAAATGTAAAGAGAATGGAGGAAAAGTTATTAGTGTAAATCCATTGGCCGAAGCTGGACTTATCCGTTTTAAAAACCCACAAGAAATAAAGGGTGCTCTTTTTTCAGGCGAAGCACTTACGGATATTCATTTACAGGTAAAAATAAATCAGGATGTTGCTTTACTAAAGTTGATACAAAAGAAGTTGGCTGTTTTAGATAAGGTCAATCAATCTGTTTTTGATCATGATTTTATCAATAAATATACACAAGGCTATGAAGCAGTTTTAAATGATTTGAGTACCTATTCTGAAACTGAATTGTTAGAATTGTGTGGTGTAGAAGATAATTTGATTAATGAAACGGTTGAGCTGCTTGCTCAAAAAAGTAAAATCATAGTTTGCTGGGCTATGGGACTTACTCAGCATAGAAATGGAGTAGAAAATATAAAAGAATGTGTAAACCTTCTACTGCTAAAAGGTAGTTTAGGTAAAGAAGGAGCAGGCACCTGCCCTGTTCGTGGGCATAGTAATGTGCAAGGAGATAGAACAGTAGGTATAATGCATCATGTTTCGCCCGAGCTAAATACCGCTCTTAAAAACACTTTTGGTTTTATACCACCAACAAAAGAAGGCTTGGATACGGTACATTCAATAAAAGCCATGTACAATGGTAAAGCCAAAGTATTTGTTGCATTGGGAGGAAATTTTCTGTCTGCTGCATCGGATACAAAATATACAGGTGAAGCTTTGCAAAATTGTGAGCTAACAGTTCAGATAAGTACAAAACTCAATCGTAGTCATTTGGTTACTGGTAAAACGGCCTTGATTTTACCTACTTTAGGTCGTTCTGAGCAAGATAAAACAGGTTTTTTAACCGTAGAAAATAGTATGGGCAAGGTACAAAGAACTAAAGGGTTGCTTCAGCCGGCTTCACACCAGTTAAAAAGTGAACCAGAAATTATTGGAAACATTGCAAATGCCTATTTTATTGGAAATCATACAGTAGAATGGGCAACTTTAGGAACGGATTACAATTTAATAAGAGAAAAAATTGCTTTAGTTTTAAAAGGATTTAAAGACCTTAATGAGAAATCCAAAGGCACGGGGTTTTATTTGCCAAATAATGTTAGGAATTTGGATTTTGCTAAACTACCCAATCAAAAAGCACAGTTTAGTGTTTGTAGTTTGCCCAAGCACCAATTAACAAAAAACCAGTTCCTATTGATGACCATTCGTTCTCATGACCAGTTTAACACTACAATTTACGGTTTAAACGATAGATATCGTGGTATTTATAATGAGCGTAGAGTTGTACTAATGAACAAGAAGGACATGAGTAGACTTTCACTAAAAAACAAGGAAATTGTTGATTTGGTGAGCAATTATGATTGCAAAGAACGTAGGGCTAAAAAATTCTTAGTTATTGCATATAACATTCCAGAAGGAAATCTTGCATCGTACTTTCCAGAAACCAATGTATTGGTTCCCATTGACCATTTTGCAACTAAAAGCAATACACCAATTAGTAAATCGGTAGTAGTTTCTGTTGAGAAAAGGGTATAAAAAAGCCCTAGAACATGGCAAGTCCAGGGCATAACCTAAATTAAAAATTCCTTTTCGTCTTAATCAAAAATAAATCCTGTAGAAAGTCTAAATATAAAGGCATATAGTACAACAAAAATAAGTGCTATACATAACCATGAATATATTTTAAAAGAATTTCTAATGATTATATTTCCAAAGCTTTTGAATGCTTCAATATAAAGTTCTCTAATAAGTAGTAGTTTTTTCATACCCTCTTTCATTTTGTGATTTGTTAGGTCAAATATCTATTACAATTGTTGTTTCCATTAAAGAAATAGATAAGGGGAAGTTTTTTTGGGTTAATTAACCTACTAATCGTTTAATGGTATGTTTATATAGATGAGCTTATTTCTTGTTTTTAAAGGGATGTTCGACGAAATACATGTTGCTATTGTTAAGTAAAAGAAGCTTATTAATTAAATGTAGTTCATAATACAATATTTGCTTATATCTTATATCAGAATAATATTGTTAATACTTTGTTGATATGTTCATGATACATTAAGTAGCTAAAATGCTATTATGAAATAACTTGCAAACACATTTGATGTCCCCCTAAGTCCATAAAATGTATTTGCAATACATAGAAAGAATATTGATTTAAAGTTTTCAAATCCATGACCTACTTCCAAGATTTGTTTTTTAACCCATTTATTTTAGCTTTTTTAACTACGCTAGCTGCATTTCTGTTCTCCCTTAAAATATACCCAACAATTATTCATATTGTACAGGTTAAAAATTTAATGGATGAGCCCAGTAAGAATCATAGTATACATAAAAATAGAACACCTACTTTAGGTGGAGTGGGTTTGTTTATAGTCTTTTCACTCTCAATTATATTATTGGGTGTTTTTATTGGATTAAGACACCAAGACTTGTCAAAAATGTTGGGATTAGTAGCCGCAACTATGATTCTAATGTTTTTAGGTGCTAAAGATGATCTTTTGAATTTATCACCAATTAAAAAATTTGGAGGACAGCTTGTTTCTTCCTTCATTGTTGTTTTTATGACGGATATAAGGATAACAAGCTTCTTTGGTCTTTTGGGTATTTATGAACTGTCTTATATCGCTTCAATACTATTTACAATTTTTGTTTTTTTGCTAGTTATAAATTCCTATAATCTTATTGATGGAATTGATGGCTTAGCAGGGTCAATTGCAATTGTATCTAGTTTATCTTTTGGAGTTTTCTTTTTATTGAATGATAACCGATTGATGTCGCTGATTTCTTTTACTTTGATAGGGGCTTTAATAGGTTTTTTAAGATATAACTTATCTCGTGAAAAAAAAATATTCATGGGAGATTCAGGTTCTATGTTTGTTGGCTATTTGTTGGCTTACCAAGGAATAGGATTCTTAGCATTAAATGGCATAGAAACTTCTCAATATGCTATTCCAAATGCACCTATACTGCTATTAGCAGTATTATCATTTCCATTACTTGATACATTGCGGGTCTTTAGTGTTAGGGCAAGAAAGGGGTTAAGCCCTTTTAACGCAGATCGTAATCATATTCATCATCGTTTATTAAATATGGGGCTTAAACACGGACAGGCTTCACTATTAATATCCATGTGCAATATTCTTATTATCACATTAAGTTTTTTAGTTTTAGATTTTAACATTAATATTCAACTGGTAATATGTGTTGGGCTAGGGTCAATTATATATTTATTACCGTTTTTAATGCCGTATAAAAATGAAGTTTCTGTAATTGAAGAAGATATACAAATGGTAACTGGCGAAACAAAGATAACTCAAAAAATACCAGTTGTGCCAGTTCAGTATGTAGCATATAAAAGTACTCAAAAGGAATTGTATGTAAAAGAGGAGCATATTGAAGAGGAAATAAATCTAAAAATGAAAAAAATCTTTTCAAAAAGATTGTTAGAGTTTAAGAAATTAAGAGCTGGTTCTTCGTCAAAGAAACATCAGAATTTAAAAAAATAGTTCATTGTGTGTTAGATTCAGGGGTTGATTATTATGTTCGTGTTTGTAGTTTTTTAGTACATCAAATAAGTTTTAAAGAGGTAAACTGTATTAGATGAATGTTTGATGGAAATAGGTTGCTAGTTTGGCATTGGAATAATAAATTGTTTGCGGTTCTAAATGATAATATAATTTTATAAATGCTCTTTTCAATTGGTATACCTGCGTATAAGGTGTCTTTTTTAAAAGAATGTATTCAAAGCATTCTCAATCAGACTTATGATGATTTTGAATTGATTATTGTTAACGATGACTCACCTGAAAATATTGAGGAAGTTATTTATCAGTTTGACGATGATAGAATAAGATATTTTAAAAACGAAAATAATATTGGAGCTGAACATGTTGTAGATAATTGGAATAAATGTTTGTCCTTTGCTAAAGGAGATTATTTTGTTTTAATGGGAGACGATGATTTTTTGGAACCAAATTATTTAGAAGAATTTGAGCAATTGATTATGAGTTACCCACAGTTAGATGTTTTTCATTGTAAATCTTATATAATTAATGAAATGTCTGAAAAAATAGGAATAACTCCTTCATGGCCACAATTTGAGTCCGTTTATGAAAATATTTGGCATAGAATGTCTGGCTTAAGACTGCAATATATATCTGATTTTGTATATAGAACAAATGAATTAATAAAAGTAGGAGGGTTCCATAAGTTGCCATTAGCTTGGGCGTCTGATGATATATCCTCATATATTGCTATTGGGAATAAAGGAATAGCACACATTAATAAGCCTTTGTTTAATTATAGGAAAAGTGAACAAACTATTTCTACAAGTGGAAATGTTAAGCTTAAATTGAAAGCTATTGTTATAGAGCATAATTGGTTAGAAATTTTTTTGAAAAAAGAACCATTTACTTCAGGAGATAAAATTGTTCATGGTTTATTAAAAAATATGCTAAAGAAATATGTAATTAAAAAAAAGTCTGAAATTATTATTCAGTCATTTTCTATACGCTTTATTTATTATTTAAAATATTGGATTTTGAATAAGAATAATTATAAAATTAGCATTTTTGAAATCTTCATTTCTGTATTAAAATTCATGAAAATTAAAATATTAAAATTATTTTTTTCTACTTCATAAATGTTTAAAAAAATACTACAAAATAGAGTATTTCAAAACTTCTCGTTTCTTACAGTTGGAAGTATAATATCACAAATACTTGGTCTTATTGCTTTAATTAAGATTGCACGTGTGGTTATGCCTGATGATTATGGTGAATATACTTTTATGTTAGCTCAAGGACAGTTGTTAATAACATTGGGAGATTTAGGTCTTAGAAATATTATTATTCGTAATGTTTCCCGTGATAATAATAAAAGTAAAAGATTATTATTTACTGGGTTGAAATTAAAAATTTTAGCTATTATTCTACTTGCAGGATTGTATGTTGTTTACAATCATATATGGGGTAGTTTAACCCATAATCAGCTTATTCTTATTTCATTATTTATTCTTTTTAACTGTTCAACAAATCTATTTGAATCAATCTTTTGGGCTTACCAAAAAATGTTTATAACATCAATCACTAATATTTTTTGGAGTCTTATATGGCTTATAGTTATATTAACCTTACCTGATGAACTAATTAATGTGATAGTGCTCTTTGTGCTATTTTCAATTATTACTTTACTTAAAGCTATATTGCTTTATATATTATTGGTGCATTATAATTTATTAAAAGGAGAGAGTGGGCTTTTTTTACAATCTTCTTTTCAACTTCTTAAGGAAAGTTGGCCATATTTTAGTTTAACATTAATGATGATTCCAATTATATATTTATCTAATAATTATTTAGAAATAAATTCAACAAACATAGAAGTTGGATATTTTAATTTAGCTAATAAATTAATGTCTCCGATTAATTTAGTGGTGGCTTTTGCTCTTTCTGCCTTATTTCCTAATCTATCAATACTTTGGAAAAAAGATCAAAAGAAATTTTGCGATAGAATTTCGTTTGGTTTTAAATATGTAATGCTAATTACATTGCTGTTATCTTTTTTGTTTACATTATTTGCAAAAGAAATTGTAGTTATACTTTTTTCCGAAAAATATTTGCCAGCAGTTAAAGTAAGCCAATTACAAATATGGTATGTTTTTTTAATGGGAGTGAATAGTATTATAGGTACTATTTGGGGTGCTGTTAATAAAGAAAAACTGATATTTAAAAGCTCAGTAATTAATGCGATTATTACAACTCCATTACTCTATTATGGTAGTAAATATGGAGCTTTAGGTATTTCTTATGGGTACGTTATTTCTTTTGTAATATTCGAATTTTATTTATGGAATGTATTTAAAAAGTCTATCAATGTCAAAATTGAGGAAGAAAAATATTTATGGTGGTTATCAATAATTTTATTTGTAATTTCTTATTTTATTTTAGTTGACACTTCTTTATTAATACGTTTTCTTGTGAGTTTATCAGTAATATTATGCATCTCTATTTTTCTATATAAGAAAAATGATAAAGTGATGTTAAGCCATAATAATAATGATTAAAAAAAAACCATTAATCATTGTATATATATATATATTGATTTTTTTTTCAATTAGTTTTTTTGATTTAATTATACTGAGAGATGGAGTTTTTAAATATGTTAGATTTTTATTTTTATTATTTACAATATTAATTTCCATTGCTAGCTTTTTTAAATATAATGGAGGGTTTGTGTTTCCTATAAAGCTTATTATTTGTGCACAAGTTTTTTCTATTATTATGGCATATTATTCATGGGGGCAGAGTTTTTCACATAGTACAATAGCTCTTTCAGGATATCTTCTTTGGCCATTTTTTTTCTTTCTTAAAGATTATAGAGTTTCGATTATATCAATTGAAAAAATAGTTGTTGTTTATAGTGTTGTTTATATTATTGTTTATTTTTTTCAATATCTAAATGTTGATACTGTATATTTTGGTTGGCAGGATGAAATTGAACTTAGTAGAGGAGTTAGAAGGTTTATATTAAATGGATTGGGAGGGTTAATATATGCTATATTTTTAGCCCTAAATAAAATAACATCAAATAAAAATAAAAACACAATCTGGTATTTATTGATAGCTATTGGGGTAACAGTTATTTTACTTCAAGCTACCAGACAAACAATAGGAGCCATTTTTGTTTTAATTCTTTTTCATATCATAAAAGAATATAGCTTTCTAAAGAAATCAATTATAATTGTGTCTTTAATAATTGGGTTCTTTATTATAAAGAATGTTCAAAATTCCCTAGTTATAGGTTTAATAGAAACGCAGAAAAGCACTATGGAGCAAGGAGAAGACTATATTAGGGTTTTGTCTGCAGAATTTTTTTTAACCGAGTTTAGCCCTAATAATGTAAGTAGGGCGTTTGGTAATGGTGTTCCCTATGGAACCAAATCTGAATATGGAAAATATGTTTCTGAATTAAATGAATTTTCTCATTTTTATATGGAAGATGTTGGTGTAATAGCTGTTTATGCAATGTTTGGACTAATAGCTATCTTAGGTTTTATCTTATTATGGGTTAAGAGTTTTAAAATAAAATTGCCTAAAAATTTTAAATACCTTAAGTATTATTTATGGTATTTATTATTGACCTTTTTTACATCTGATTATGCCTATAGCGATAGCTTTTTAATTTTCACAGTGCTAGCTATTTATTCTTTTGATACAATTCATAAACATCAAAATAAAATTTTAGCATTGCATAGAAAGCATAAATAATTTATGAATAAGAAAGTTTTATATATATCTAGCCCACCATATTTTGATATGGATTTATCTCTTGTTAATCATTTGTCAAAAAAATGTCAAGTGAATTATTTGTTGGATTTACCACCTTATTTTTTGAAATCATCAGCATTTAGTATTGATAATCAACTTTCTGTAGGAGGTATATTTTCTGCTGCCAAATTTAAGGAATTGCTAAAATTTGAAAAGTATATACAAATGAAGAGCTTTTATGTAATTAATCGCCCTTCAAAAAAAAGTTATTCGTATTCAAATTTAAAATTGCAGTTGAAAGTTGTTCACTTTATTAATAAAATGAATCCTGATATAATTCATTGTAATGGTCTGTTAAATTTTAATTTCTTTTATATGCTTATGAAAAATAAAAGAAAAATACTTCTAACTGTTCATGACCCTTTTCCTCATTCAGGAGAAATATCAAATAGAAATTCGTTGATTAGACATTTTAATTTTAGCCTTATTAAGAATCTTGTGATTTTAAATTTTTCACAAAAACAATCTTTTATAGAAAGTACGAAACAATATAAATTTCGAAATGTATTTAATTCTTCATTAAGTATTTATGAGTATTTATTAGATTTTAAGGTTGAGAAAAAGGAAAGTGACAAATTTAAAATTCTTTTTTTTGGAAGAATTTCTGAATATAAAGGAGTTGAAGAATTACTTATAAGTTTTACTGAAATAGAAAAATTACACCCCAACGTTGAATTGACAATTGCTGGGAAAGGAAAATTTTGGTTTGATATGACTAATTATTATAATCATTCTAAAATTAAAATTTTAAATAGATATCTTCCAAATGAAGAATTGGTTGAATTGATAACCAATACTACACTCGTTGTATGTCCTTATAAAGATGCCACACAAAGTGGAGTTCTTATGTCCGCTTTTGCCTTGAACGCACCAGTTTTGGCTACTGATGTTGGAGGTTTTTCGGAAATGATTGAGAGTGGTACAACTGGGTTTTTAATACAACCTAATAATAATGCTCTTACAAAAAAACTTAAAGAGTTAATTGAAAACCCGGATTATTTGAAAAAGATTAAAAAAAATATTTTTAGCAAATATAGCTCAGGAAATAAAAGCTGGGATGTAATTTGTGCCGATTTGAATAATTTTTATAATTCCTTATGTTATGAAAATATTACAAATTAGTTATTCTCTTACTTCTGGTGGTGCAGAACGTCTTGTAGTAGATTTAGCCAACGAATTGGCTAAAAAAAATGAAGTACATATACTAACGATTTTAGATGATAATGTTGGGGATAATGGTTTCTATAAGAATCAACTTATTCCCACTGTAAATTATCATTGTGCAAAAGAGGAAAGAGGTTTTAGATTAAGTAAAAATAAAAGAATAAATAGTCTAGTAAAAAAGATAGCAGCTGATGTAGTTCATTTTCATGGAGGGGGTATAGTTAAATTTTTTCTTCCTTCTATATTGTTTAATAGAAAACCTAAATATGTTGAAACTCTTCATAATACAGCAGAAGTTATATTTTCTTTTAAAAGATATTCGTTTATTACTATTCCTTTAATAAAATTAGGGTTTGTTAAAATAATAACAATTAGTGGGGATAATAAATTGTCGCTAGAAAAAAAATGTAAGATATATGATTCTACATTAATATATAACGGTAGATCTAATCCTTTACCATCAGTTTTGTCAAATCAGGTTAATAAGGAAATAGAAAGTATGAAAAAAAATAAGAATGATCAAATTTTTATTCACATAGGGAGATGTACATATCAAAAAAACCAACAAATGCTTATTCAAGCATTCAATGATTTATATTTAAAGAAAACTAATTTTATTTTACTCATGTTTGGTGCATATTTTGATTCAGAATTGGGTGAAAAGATTAAAAAGATGGCTAACCCAAACGTTTATTTTTTGGGTACTAAAATAAATATAGCAGATTATTTTTTAAAAGCAGATGCATTCTGTTTGTCTTCTGTATTTGAAGGAATGCCTATATCCTTAATTGAAGCTTATGCTTGTGAATGTATCCCAATATGTACTCCTACAAGTGGTGCGTCTGATATAATAGTTGATAGTCGCAATGGATTTATTTCAGAGAATTTTTCTAAAAATTCATATTTAGCTGCAATAGAAAGATATATGGATAATTATGATAGTTTTAATAAATCGGTCCTAAGAAAAACTTATTTAGATTTTTTTTCAATAGAAAGATGTGCAAGTTCTTACCTAACCCTTTATGAGAATCTTTTAAAAGAAAAAAAATATGATTAAATATGAAATTATAATTTCTTTTTTTTATAAAATATTCAAAAGAGACAAACGCTATGAATATTACACATCTCTATGTTCAAATTTAAAGCTTAATAGAAAAGAAGTTATTGAATTGCAAAATAAGGCGATTGAAGAACTCATTAAGCATGCCTATACTTCCACTGTATATTATAAAGAATTGATGGATTCTATTGGGCTTAAGCCAACCGACATAAAGACTAAGGAAGATTTGATTAAACTCCCACCTTTAACAAAACAAATTGTAAAAGATAATATAAGTCAACTTACTTCAAATGATGATTTTGGCCAAAGATTGAAGAAAGTTACTTCTGGGGGTTCTACGGGAGAACAAGCTGTAATTTATAGGTCTAAATATTATGAGGCCATGTCTAGAGCTTCTTGGTTGCGCAATAACTCTATGATTGGTTGGATGCCCACGGATAAATCAGCTTGGGTATGGCCATCTAGAACAGAGTATGGTAATTTAGAACGCAATATAAGAGCAAGAGTAGGTACGTTGTTAAATCGTAGAATTTTTTTTAATGCTTATAATTATGCTGAATCAGATTTTTTTAATTGGCATAAAAGAATATTAAAATTTAAGCCTAAAGTAATTTATGGTTTTTCAAGTATTATTCTTGAGTTTGCTGAATTTCTATTAAAAAACAACTTACAATTGCCATCTGTAAAAATGGTTGTCTCTACATCAGAAAAATTAAAAAATAGAGAGGTAATGGAGCAGGCATTTAATTGCCCAGTATATAACCAATATGGCTGTGGAGAAGTTTTAGCGATTGGAATAGAATTAAATAAAGATGAAATGGTTTTTACCGATGATGTAGTGGTTGCAAATACAGATAGTGAAAATCAATTTTTACTTACTCCGTTACACTCGTTTGGTTTTCCTTTAATTAATTATAAGGTAGCAGATGTTGGTATAATAGAAAGTGGAGTTCATATAAATAGTATGTATCCTTTTCCTGAAATGAATTTAAAAATAGGTCGTATGAGTGACTTTTTTTTAATGGAAAATAATAGAAAGGTTTCATCAGTAGCATATAGTGGTCATTTATCAACTTTGAATTTGGGTGTTAAAAGGCACCAAATTATACAAAACAATTATAAAGAGTTTACTGTTAATTATATTGCTACTAGTAGTACAGATAAAGGTATATATCGAAAAAAGATAACCGCCAGTCTTGAAAAATATTTTGGAAAAAAATTAAAGATTAAATTTAATTCTGTATTTAAAATACCTATGGAAAAAAGTGGTAAACGTTTATTGTTTAAAAGAACTTTTAAACTTGATGTCTAATATTTAACTCTAAACGAGAAATATAGTCAAAAGTTGTCATATAAAATGAAAAAATGAAATGTTGAGATATGAATTAGTACTTTCTATATTATATAAGTTTTTTAAAAAAGACAGGCGTTATGCATATTATAAGAAACTACGAGCCAATATACACCTTTCTAGAAAAGAGGTTCTTGAAAATCAAAACAAGTCGATACAAGAATTAATTATCCATGCTTATACCACAACAGAATATTATAAAAATCTATTAGATGAATATGGTATAAAACCCGAAAGCGTTAAGACCAGAAAAGATTTAAATAAATTACCTCCGCTAACCAAACAATTAATTAAAGAGAATATAGACAAATTAAAGTCTAATGATTACCATGGTAAAACCCTAAAGAAAGTAACTTCGAGTGGGTCAACAGGTGAGATAGGTGTAATATATAGATCAAAATTTTACGAAGCCATGTCTAGGGCTTCTTGGTTGCGCAATAACTCTATGATAGGTTGGATGCCTTTTGACAAATCTGTGTGGATATGGACCTCACCTGCTGAGCATAAAAATGTATTAAAGAAGTTGACTAGCAGAATAGGAATGTTTTTAAATCGAAGGATTTTTATGGATGCTTTTAACTATTCAGAAGATGATTTTCCTGTTTGGTATGATAAAATTTCTAGTTTTAAACCAAAAGTAGTTTTTGGAAACCCTAGTGTAATATTAGAATTTTCAACTTTTTTAATAAAAAATAAATTAAAATTTTCAACTGTAAAATTGGTAGTTACTACTACAGAAAAGTTAAAAAAAAGAGAAGTTATAGAGGCTGCTTTTAATTGCCCATTGTATGATCAATACGGTTGTAGCGAAATAATTGCTGTAGGAATAGAACATGCAAGGAATGAAATGGTGTTTACAGATGATGTGGTTTTAGTAAAAACCGATTCACAAAACCAATTTTTACTTACAGCACTGTATTCTTTTGGCTTTCCATTAATAAATTATAAAGTTGGTGATGTAGGAAAAGTACATGGTGTAAATCTCAACGATAATAAATTTCCATTTCCAAAGATTAATTTAAAAATAGGAAGAATTACGGATAATTTTTTAATTGATAAAAATAGAAAAATATCAACATCTTCTCTTGGGAGTTATATGGCAACACTAGATTTAAGAATTAAAGAGCATCAAATAATTCAGCATAATTACAAAAAATTTGAAGTTAATTTTATTTCTCTTAAAGATACTAATGTTAATAGATATTATAGTGAGATTACTCATTGTATAGAAAAGTGCTTTGGCAAGAATACTACAATAAAATTTAACAATGTTTTAAAAATACCTATAGAAAAAAGTGGGAAACGCTTAATGTTTAAACGAACATTTAATCTTGAAATTTAATCGTTAATTTATAATGAAAATATTATTTGTCACTAATGGGTATCCTACAGAGATTAATCCAGAATATTGTGTTTTTACAAAAGAACAAATAATTAGTGTTTTAAAAAAAAAAGAAATACAAGGTGAGCTTTTTTTTATAAACGCTAGGGAAAAAGGGGTAATAGAATATTTAAAATCGATACCAAAGCTTAGAAGAAAAATTAAAGATTTTGATGTTATTCATGCCTTTCATGGGATATCTTTTTTGTTGGTATTTGCATTGCGCCCTTCAAAAAAAATAGTAGTTTCTTTTTTGAATAGTATAGAGAATGAATATGGAGAAAAACAAATTGCTACCAAACCTCTTGTTTTTTTTACAAAACTATCTATTAGAAAAAAGAGTGTATATAAAATTTTTAAAGATAAAATTCCAAAAGAGCTTATAGAAAGAAGTCATTATTTGCCTAATGGTGTAGACGTCGAAAAATTTTATCCTATAGATAAAAATGTTGCAAAAAATTATTTGAATCTTGATTTAAAAAAAAGATACATCCTTTTTGTGAGTTCTAAAGATCAATACCGTAAACAAAAGCGATATGATCGGTTTGTAAAAATTATTAAACTGCTACAAGAGAGTTTTAACGATATAGAAGAATTAATATTAGTGAATGAGCCTAGAGATAGAATAATGTACTATTTTAATGCTGTCGAATTGCATTTATTGTCGTCTGATTTTGAGGGGTCGCCAAATTCGGTTAAGGAGTCTATTGCTTGCAACACACCAGTGGTTTCTACTAATGTAGGTAATGTTGAAAAAATGATTGAAGGTATTGATAATTGTTATGTTTCTGATTCTTTTGATGAAGTTGAGTTGGCTGAAATGTGCAAAAAAACACTTTTAAGTTCTTCTGATGAAAATAACATAAGACAATATATTTATTCAAAGAAACTGGATATGGATTCTAAAGCAGAAGAATTAGTAGAAATATATAAAAATATTAACGTAAGTTGAAAGTAGCAATTATAGGAACTGCTGGTATTCCTGCCTCCTACGGTGGTTTTGAAACCTTAACGGAGTACTTAACCAAGAATCTTTCAAAACACTACCAAATTACGGTTTACTGTAGTAGTAAAAAGGTTGTTTCAAAATTAAAAGAACACAATGGAGCTAATTTAAAATATCTGCCATTGCATGCAAATGGTCCCCAAAGTATTTTGTATGATATTGTATCTATTTTTAGTACATTGCTATATGCAAATACCTTATTAATATTGGGTGTTTCAGGGTGTATAATTCTACCTTTTGTAAAATTAGTTTCAAGAAAAAAAATCATTGTAAATATTGATGGCCTAGAATGGAAAAGGGATAAATGGGGTAGGATAGCAAAATGGTTTTTAAAATACTCGGAGAAACTGGCTGTGAAATATGCAGACATAGTAGTTTCTGATAACAGAGTAATTCAGCAATATGTTAAAAATACTTATAATGTTGATAGTAAGTTAATTGCTTATGGAGCTGACCATGCCAAGAAAGAAAAATTTACTGTTGATGTACTTGAGTTATACCCATTTTTAAAAGATAAATATGCTTTTAAAGTTTGTAGAATAGAACCCGAAAATAATATTCATATAATATTAAAAACTTTTACTAAATACCCATCTTTAAACCTTGTAATAGTTGGTAATTGGGAAAACAGTGAATACGGTAAGCAAATGAAACAACAATTTGAGAAATATTATAATATCTACCTTTTAGATGCCATATATAATCAAAGCATATTAAACCAATTAAGGAGTAATAGTTATTTATATGTGCACGGCCATAGTGCTGGAGGTACTAATCCGTCCTTGGTAGAGGCCATGTATTTGGAACTTCCAATTATTGCGTATAATGTAAACTATAACATAGAAACTACAGAAAATAAGGCAATATACTTTGGGAGTGAAAATGAATTGATAAAGTTATTGACTGGTCTTAAAGACAAAGAAATAAGAGTTGTAGCCAAAGAGATGAAAGAGATAGCAAACGAAAAATATTCATGGGAAATTATAGCAAATCAATACGCTTCCTTGTTTTAATAGCTATTTACTTCTAATAGTACAAAAAGCAGATTGCAATACAAGTTGGTATATCAAAATTAATAATTAAATTGCCATTACCTAAACCCCAAATATAATTTTTATGACCCCCATAAGAACGTTAACCTTATATCAACTTTTTTTCAAACTATTTTTGTAAGAATGAAAGAAGCACCATTTATTATGGATTTTAATGAGGATGAGGAATCATTTAACCTTAAAGAAATCGTATTAAAATATCTGCGCTATTGGTCTTGGTTTTTATTATCGGTCATTGTATGTGTTGGTTTGGGGTATCTCTATATCCGTTTTAAACCAGTTGCATATGAATCTATCGCCAAGATTAAGATTATAGATGATGCCAAAGAAGTAAATGTGGTCACTGATGCTGTATCTTTTCTTAATGGAAGTAGTGCTATTAATTTGGACAATGAAATAGAGGTAATAAAATCATATAGGCTGTTAAAACAAGTTGTTGCTGAGCTAGATTTGGATATTTCTTATTACGATGAAAAGGAGTTTTTTGCCAAAAGAGTATGGTACCCCCCTTTTAAGGTTGTAAAGAAAGCTTTAGAAAATGGCATATGGGAATCCTTTGAGCCTATGTCTTATACTATTACATTAAAACCTAATGCTATTACAGTTACAGATGAATATAATAATTTGCTTACTTTAGGTATAAATCAGTTGGATACTCTTGAAACTAAGCTTCCTTTTGCTATTAAATTACAAGATAATATTAATTTAAGTGATTATAAAGATGTAGAATACAAAGTTGTACTAAGCCCTATAAAAAAAGCTGTTATGCAGCTTGCAAAAGACTTAAATGTCGAAGCGACTAATAAGACAAGTGAAATCTTAGAATTATCATTGGTTGGTGGTAATATAGCTTATTCCGAGGTAATATTAAATACTATCATTAGGAAGTTTGATGAGGATGGAATATTGGATAGGCAATTAATATCTCAAAGGACCTTGGATGTTATAGATAAACGATTTGTTTTTTTGTCAGGGGAGTTAGATTCCATAGAAATTGGTAAGCAAGATTTTAAACAATCTAATAACCTTTCTTATATAGAAGCAGATGCTGGGCTGACCTTACAACGAAAGTCTAACACAGAGGATGAGGTGTTTAATTTAAGGACACAGGTATCATTATCTGATCTCTTAAAAAAGACAGTAGTGAACCAACCAGATTATAGTTTATTACCTGCAGATATTGGTTTGGAAAATAGCAATTTGAACAATCTTGTAAATACCTATAATGAACTGGCCTTGCAAAGAGATAAATTAATGGTGAATGTTGGTAGAAACCACCCTACATTAGTGTCTTTGACCGAGCAATTAGAAAGGGGGAAAGTTAATATACTAAAGACTATAAATGTATATCAAGCACAGTTAAGAATTTCCTTAAGACAACAAAATCAAGAAAAGGCCATTACTGGAGCCATATTCTCGGGACTTCCCGAAAAAGAAAAAGCATTAAGGGCAATTGAGCGCCAACAAAGTATTAAAGAAAATTTATTTCTTATTTTATTACAAAAAAGAGAAGAAGCCGCAATAAGCTTGGCTGCAACAACACCATCCATAAAGGTAGTGGATTATGGTCTTACCAATAGCATCCCTGTTTCACCTAAAAAAAGAATTATTTATTCTTTGTCACTACTACTAGGAATGTTGATTCCTTTTGGAATTATATACACCCGATTTTTATTTGACACAAAAGTTTATAACCGAACAGAAATTGAAAAGATTAATCCAGAGTTGGAAGTATTGGGGGAAATTCCTTTTATTAAGAAACGTAAAAGTTTTCAAGGTGCTAAGGATCGTTCCGTTTTGGCAGAATCCTTTCGAATACTAAGCACAAATGTAAATTATTTGCTTTTAGAAAAAAATATAAAGGAAGGACAGGTTGTTTTTGTTACTTCTGCAATAAAAGGGGAAGGTAAAACACTTATAGCATACAATTTGTCTTTGTCTTATGCTAGCATTAAAAAAAGAGTGCTGTTAATAGGTGCAGATTTAAGAAATCCCCAGTTGAATGATTATTTTGATAATAATAAAAAAATTAAAGGTCTTTCAGATTTTTTAAGAAATCCAGATATGAATTGGCAAGAATGTATTCATAATGGAGGATTCAGTAAGGATGAGTTTCACAAAGTTTGTTTTAGTGGTGCTATACAACCCAACGCAACGGAATTGTTAGCAGGAAAAGGTTTCGAAAAATTAATTAACCTAGCAAAAAAAGAGTACGACTATATTATTATAGATACAGCTCCAACTATACTGGTTACAGACACCTTGCTAATATCCAAGTATGCAGATGTAACATTATTTGTTGTTAGAGCTGGTTTGACCGATAAAAAGCTATTGGAATTTTCTGCCAAACTAAACAAAAAGAAAAAATTAAAAAATATGGCGTACGTTTTAAATGATATTGGTCATGGAAAAGTTAAAGATTATAACTATGGCTATGAATATGGGTATGGAAATGTTTAAAGAACTTCAATAATTAAGAAAACAAAAAACCACGCATTTGCGTGGTTTTTTTATTGTGGAGCCGGAGGGACCAGAACCTAATGTTCAAAGAACCTGTTAATAGGGCCTTTGAGAGGAATGGGGATTGGTACTCACCGAATAGGTGACTTTGATATAAAAAACAACTTTACAAAGTTCTTTTGGGTCCATAGGACACCAAAGAGTAACATTGGAAAGATAACTACATTACATTTATATCTTGAAGTAGAATAACTTGACTTTTTCATTTACCCAATAGGAACATTTGAAATATCAGCTTTCTAGAAATGATTTAATTTTTTCCACAATCATTTCAAAGCGTTCGGATTGCCCCTCGTAAAATAAAAATCCCTTCATGGCTTCTTGTAATTTGGAACTGTCCTGTATTTCCTGAAAACGAGCTTTTAAAAATTCCTTCACTTTATCAGGAGAGGGGGCCAAATGTTCATGCCAGTCTGTCCGATTGTCCAAAATATAAGTGATGTCTTCTAAATCCTTACTTAGTCTAGGGTCATTACCACCCCTATCAGTAAAAGCGGAAAACTTGCTTGCCAAGAAATAAGGGAGGGGCATGATTTGGATTGTGATATCATCAATGACAACCGTCTCTCTTTGTTTAAATCCATCATCAAACCATGGATTGGCGGGTGCCCATCCTACAGCCTTAGTACTCATCACATCAACCAAGATGTCATCCAATTTAAAACGACAAATCACGCCAAGGTCAGCTGATTGCTTAAAACCTTTGCCTACAAGCTTTTCTCTGATTTCTTCTAATTGTGGAATGGAAAGAATTTGTAAACTGATGTCAATGTCTTTTGTAGGTCGAACGTCATCCGCCGCTGGATCATTGATATAGAGACTTACAGCGGCACCGCCTACATAGATAACTTCTTTGTTTAAATCGCCTAAAGCCGACGCCACTTTTTTGATAATCTCTTTATTGATAAGCGTATTCTTCATTTGATTCGATTTTCCAGTTCTTCAATGGCCAAATTACGCTCCCTTGCTTTGCCCAAGCGTAAAGCATCTGTTAAGGCCAATAGCTCGTGGAGTTTAGAATCTTGTAAACAAGCTTTGGGGACATTTGGATGCAGAGGTTCTACGGCAAATCCCCTAACTGAACCTTTGGCATATGGCCAGACATAGTTCTGCTCACTTCGTATTAATTTGTTAAGGGGCGGAGCACTATGAGATGTTGGTACACCACGTGTTAAGGAAGAAGGTTGTTCTGGATATACGTAACGGAGACCATGGGTAAGAAAATCGAGTAATGCTAATTTATGAACTGTCTTTTTATCATAGGAGATAAGTTCTGCCCATTTGCTGCGGTTTAGCGACTCACTCACTTCGCTCTGACTGATGTGAAGCTCATAGGCTAGGTCTTTATTATACCACGGTTCATCGCCTTTGGCTATAATTTTCAGTAAAATGACCACATCATGCGGCCTCATTCCACTATGCTTTTTCATTTTAATTAATTTGCAATTCGCGAATCGCGATACGCAAATCTACGATAATTATTAAAATATCCACACAAAACAGGCCCAAAATGTAAAGTTTTTTCGGTTTTCCATACATCGAAAGGAAAAATAGATGCGAAGGAACCAGAACCTTAGGTTGAAAGGTCCTGTGTACAATAGTTTTGAGAGAGCAGGGGATTTGTGCTCACCAGATAGGTGACTATTAACTTTCGAAGTTATGAGAAAAGTGCAAATAAAAATAAACAGACCTAAATTAATATAGTCCCTCTCACTAGTTAGATTACATTCCTTATTATTTGCATTTTAGAAAATTATTCCTAATTTAATTGCAACTTTCCCCTAGTGATTAAATAAGTTTTCACCTACAATTTTACAGTATTAGTAAAAGATACCCATGAATGGGGATTTCTTTGCTGGAAATTGATTATAAAATTTGATTATTGAAAAATAACTATTATGGAAGTAAATCAGAACTTAAATCCACACTCATTAACGTTAACTTTTAGTTTGAAAGAAGAAGATGAAGATAGAATGCAGTTATTCTATGCATCACAACTCTACCATACTTTTTTTGGAGTTTTCGGCTCATTTAAATTGAACCGACAAAATCCAAACAAACTTAAACTTACCGGGGTTTATATGAGACTAATAAACTATAAGGGGCTCATAAATCTTGATATATCCGGTGTAAGCAATCCTTTGAAGGATGGTAGTGATTTGATTATAAATTTTAAGGTAAAAGCGCTAAAGAGTCCGCCAGTACTAAGAACATATACTTTTGAGGAAAGCGTTGATATTTCCAATGTCAACAAAATTATCTTTAAAAGATATGTAGATAGATTAAGTATGGATAATGAAACAGGAGTGTTAAATGGTGCTCATGATATGGAGTTTTACGAAAGAGATGGTTTGTACAATAGAAAAAGATATTTCAGATTAGACGAAGAACCTGATGATGGGTCGGACTGGGGCTATAATAGTAGGACTGGAAGGAGGTATAAACCTAAGGCTGTAGAGGCTGTTGCGTTTATAGTTCGTGATGAGATAAAGTATATTGAAGGCCAAGAGGTTGATATTGACCCTATTCAAAAGCACAAAACTACGGGAGGAAGATGTCCAAAATCTGAAGGGATTGTCATATTCTAGTTCTAATTATTTCATTTGTGTTTTTCTGATACTTATTTTGGGTATCCAGCCGATTCTATGCCAAGATCAGAATCATATTGACCAATATTTTATACATATCAAATCCCTAGAATTTGGAAAAGCACAAGAAATTTCAGAAAACCTAAGCAATCATAGATTATCAGAATTAATGATTAAATTGTCTGATATTCTTTACGATGCAGGACAGAATAGTGACGAGAATGATTTCATTTTAAAACAAGATTTCCGAGGTGATTTTGAGTTAGCTCTATCCCATCTCATTACTGGATTTAGACATTTGTATTATCACTCAACACAATCCAATGCGTTTGTAAATTTTGAAAAGGCATATAAAATCTCTTTAGATTTAAACTATAACCCTCTAACAAAGCAGTGTTTACTTGGTATTTTAGAACTATATCATAGTGAAATATTACAGAGTAACAAAGAGTACTTGAATTATTTGGAATTATACAAAAGCCGAATAGAAGATTCAAGTGATTGGTTTTGGTACTATCTCTATGACGCAATATTAAGATCGAAGACCATATTTAATATGGAGCAACTTTCTTCTGAAAATCTTATTTCGCTGGATTCAATAATGGAAAGGACAACGTCCATATCCCAAGATTTACAGGCCAGATACTTTTACGAAAAGGCGATTCATACTGCATTTGATGGACGTAATGACCTGGCTCGGAAATACTATGCAAGAGTAATCAAAATTTCTGATAAACCATTTTCCAAATACATGAGATTTGGTTCATATATTAGGTTATCTGAGTTAGATACTAAGGATGGGTTTTATAAGGAAGCATTAAAAAAGTTAGATTCTTCGAAAAAATATGTAAGTACCAATGACTCGATCAGAGGAAAGTTTCACATAAATAGATACGCTGCGAGTACTTACGAGAGGCTTGTTAAATATGATTCCGCATATTTCTTATTAAAGAAATCAATTCAACAGGAATATGAACTAGATTTTAAAAGGAATTCTCTAGAAATTACTCGTTTAAATGTTCTCTACAGAACTGCCGAAAAAGAAAAACAAATCCTAAAAGAACAACAAAGGGCTGAAACTAATCGTAATTGGCTAATTGCTGCCACTTTAGCACTTTTCTTGGGTATCGGAATAGCTATTCTGTTTCAAAAAAATACTGCCAAAAAGCGAAAATTGGCCGAGCAGGAAGTGCTTTTAAAGCAACAACGAGTAGAGAATTTGCTTAAGGAACAAGAGCTTATCGGTATAGACGCTATGATCTCTGGACAGGAAAAAGAACGGCAGCGCCTAGCCAATGATTTGCATGACAACCTAGGAAGTTTGTTGACTTCTGTGAAGATGCATTTCCAAAGTTTGAAACAGGACCTAAGCCAAAAAGAACAAAAGGAAATCACCAAGAAAACAGAATCATTGATGGAAGAAGCATACCAAAAAGTACGTGGTATAGCCCATGTTCGAAATGCTGGGCTAAAGGCTAGTCAAGGTTTGCTGCCTGCTGTCCATACTTTTGTAAAAAAGGTTAGTGTTCTAGATAAATTAGCAGTTAATGTTGAAGAACATGGGATGACCGAAAGACTAGAAAATTCCTTAGAAATTACCATTTTTAGGATTATCCAGGAGTTGGTGACCAATGTAGCCAAACACGCCTACGCCACAGAATGTACGGTGCATTTGACTAATCATAAGCATACCCTTAATATTATGGTCGAAGACAACGGTAAAGGATTTGAGCTGGATGAGATGAATAAAAAAGAGGGCATGGGGCTTTATTCCATACAAAAACGCGTGGAAAACCTAGATGGACAAGTTACCTTCGAGTCAATACTGAAAAAAGGAACATCCATCATAATAGATATACCTTTAGCATGATACGCTTGGCCATTGCAGAAGACCATAATTCCTTGATTGACGGAATTAAACTGTTCCTGAAGTACGAGGACGATATTGAAATTGTAGGTTATGCTAATAATGGACAGGATTTATTTGATCTTGTAAAATTGAAACGGCCGAATATGGTGATTACCGATATTCGGATGCCAATTAAGGACGGGATAACACTTGCCAAAGAAATATTTGCCCTTGACAAACATATTAAGGTCATCGCTTTTACGATGTTCAATCAGGAGGAAGCTGTTAACCAGATGATCGAAGCTGGAGCAAAAGGTTATGTTCTCAAAAACTCCAGTCTAGACCAATTACTTTTGGCAATAAGGAGAGTATACGATGGCAAAACGTATTACGATCCGAATCTTGTATTACCTGATCGAGATTCTAACAAACGGCCGAAAGGAGTTTTAACCAAACGTCAACTTGAAATACTCAAATTAGTAGCTCTGGGCAAAACCAACCAGGAAATTGCGGACGAGTTAGTTATTGGAAAAGCCACCGTAGAGACCCACCGTAAAAACATGATCCGCAAACTCAATCTCAAGGGCGCTGGCGAACTACTACGGTACGCCCTGGAGAGTAAATACAACTTTTAAGTTTTACGTAATACCTTGATTTTAAAAAAATATACCTGCGAATGGGTATTTCTTTAAGTGTCGCATCAAAATAGATTTAGGGTAATTATTAACCTAAACCTATTTGATATGAAATTTTCTCTCTTGCCAGTTTGTTTTCTTTTCTTTTGCTATTTCGTATACCCTCAAGAGAATCTAAAACTAAGTACAGTATACCAAGTAAAGAAATGTTATGGCTCCAATTGCATAATAGTTGAAACTCCAACCAAAAGGAAAATCCTTAATAAAGGAGATTTAATTGATGCTCAACAAAAATTGTTAATAGAAGGAATGGAATTTTCCGTTGGCAGACAAATAAAAATTAAAAAAGATGTTAAGACCCAAGTTATGAAAATCCAACCTGTTAAAAACTGGCGAGTGAATAAGGCCGCAGTAAAATTCAAGGAGGATAAACTATATGTTAATAGGTATCTATTGTTTGATGCTAATGGCCAAGACAAAGGCCGTAATAATACTTATTATTTTAAACTCAAGAACAGAGAAACCATCTCTCTTAACCATAAGGGCGTCTATTTATCGGCTTTGACCATTCCAATTAAATATAGGCCTCCACTAACAGACAAGGAAGGCAATAAAATTAAAGAAGAATTCGTGACAGACTTCAATGCGAATTTGTTTTTATCCACTACTATTTGGGGTAAAACGAAATTTACATATTTGAAAAACAATGATAATAGTATCAGAGATCATAATTTAAGATTGGGTGCCTTCATAGGCGGTTCTACATTGAAACTTAACCCAAAAAACACAGCTAACGCTCCTTCTGGTCGAGCTTTGGAAGAAGGTCAGGAGATTACTAAGGGACTTTTTTCCTTTGGAATGGGTTTTACATATACTTATAATACACTTGGATTTGGTGCTTTTTTAGGATGGGATCATGGTGTAGGTAACGGAAGTAATATTTGGGACTACGATGGAGCACCCTGGATTGGACTTTCAATAGGTGTCGATTTACTTAAAATCGGAAAAATAACCCAATAGCCAGGCGGAGCTAATTCTCTGATTATCGATAAAAAATACCATTGAATGGGTATTTTTTTATGCAATCGAGTGTCCTATGTTTGTCACATTACTAATCACTTTAAAATACGATCATGAAAAAATTACTTCTTAGTTTGATGCTAATGGCATCAATCCAAACTTATTCACAAGGAGAAATTATTACAACTAAATTGGCATTAGATGAGATCTCCAAAAGTTTAACTCAAACAATTGATGAAGCGATGAATAGGGCCGACTATACTGTTGCCAAAGCGGCTATTCAAGCTTTGTCAGTTCTTGATGCATGGAAAGAAACAAATTCTGAGCTATTAGATAAAGCATTTACCGAAATAGATGCAGCCTCTAGGAACCTGTTTTCTCGGATGGAGACTTTGTCGAATGAAATTAACTCTGGGTTTGAGCAGCATCTCGCTAATGCGAACGAATTAGCCATAAAGACAAACCAGATTTCAGAGAGTTTGCCTTTGGCAGGTGATAGATCCTTTATTCTTGACTATTCTCCAAAAGTTATATATCCCACGAATAATGATGAGATATTGATAACTATAAAAGGTGTAAACCTTGACAAAGCAGAGCCAAGATTTAAAATGAAGAATGGAACTTATTTTGATGTAGATATTCTTGGGCCAACAACTGCTAGTTTTAAAATTCCAATGGCGGATATAACCTTCGATGCCGAAAAGCCTAAACGGTTTGAAATAGAATTAGAGCACGAAACCAGAGATGGTAGTTATTTATGGATAATACCAAAATATAAAGATGTTAAACGAAAATTATTAGTTAGTTGTCTCCCATTTGAATCTGGAAGCTTCGAACTAATAGGGAATAGAAACTTCAAAACAGAAGAAAGACAGTCGTATCGTGCAAACGCTGGAAGATTCGAGGCGACAAATAGTAACGTATTTAAAATTGCTAGCCCATTACAGGGTTACAAGTGGGATTTGAGAAAGGGAGAAGAATCGAGAGGAGAATTTAAGGTTGTAACGACTGGCGGCGGAGAAAAAGGTAGATGTCAAATAATTAATTGGAATGATTCGAATGAACATGGAATTTCCATTCAAGCTAGATGTGACCAAATAAGACAAGTTAGGTTTCCAGATGTAAGGTATAGGGCCGGGTACATACATTGTGGAGTTGAAGGCCCTGTTTATCGAATTTTAGATGCTACCGAACCCTTTCCAAAGATAAAAGGCTCAATAAAGTGGGATATAGACCAATCTATTGAGATTCCAAATGACCTTGCTTCGTTTCAACTTAAAGTTAAATTGTTCGACGGTAAAGAGCGCATAATAACCAATGATTATTCAGATGGGGTTTTAAAAGTGATAAAAAATAATGGAAATATAGTTATTAGATCATTGCCGCCTACCGGTATTTAACTCTACATTTTTTTATCATTATAAATAGGCTAGGGGTTGTTCAAAACTTATTTACAAGGGTCTTTTCCTAGCTTATTTTGCTAATTAATTGACATCAAAACCATCTGGCTAACCATTTTGAAACTAACTTATATCAATATGAATGATAATTTATTTATAGCGAACGATTTCTTCAAGAGCATTTGGAAATAATAAAATTTAAAGTCCTTTGTGTGATTTTGATAGTAGGCTAAGGCGTGGAACGTTTGCATTATTAAACGAACTTTTGTGAGTTAGAAATGTAAAGCAAGAGGATAACACGCTAAAGCGGGGTTATGATTTTTAATTAATTGATATTCAATTAATTATGAACATATCAAAATTTGTGATTGTGACAATTTTGCTGCAAAAACTCTGGAAACCCCAGTAAACATTGAAAAAGTTTGCTACAAAAATGTCACAACAGAAAAAACATAGTTTTGCAAACAACTGATATGCAGCTAAATAGAATTTTTGTATTTGCCATGCAAAAAACCAATTTACTGTAAAAACGTTGGGAAGTCAATAAACATGGGAAATTTTTACTGTAAAAAATATTATTTATACCGATTTGGTGGATTCTGACGCCTCAAAATCACTACATAAAATTTGTTGCGGTTTGTTGTAATTTGAAGCAGCAATGAACCAAGTAACTTTAATGAAACTTGGCTGAACAAGTACTGCGCCCTATGTCGTTTTTATTGATCGATTATCTGCTGGAACTCGATAAAAACGACACAGGATCCCACGCAGGGTAAGTTATGGACAGATTTGGGGGTTTTGTGAAATCTGATTATTGTTCTTTTGTAACAAGTCTATTATTTTTTTTCATTTCCAATATCTGATAATGAATCAGTTGCAATTAAGATATCTTAACATTACTTTTAAGTTTTACCTTACAATTTTATTGTCGCCATAGTTTAGAATGATACAATCATTTTAAGAATAATGAGCGAGTATCGTAAATTTTAGATTAAATGAAAATTGAACTAAAACTACCTGAACTAAAGTTAGAACAGAAAGTAGGGAACCTTTCCACTAAAAATGAAATTTTACATTTAGTATCTCCGTCACAGGAAATCAACGGAAATTTGATTTCGGTTAAACCGACCAATTTTGAGGTTCAGGATGAAGATGGCATTAAATACCTGTTGACTAGCGACAAACATTTCATACCAGAAAACAAGCAATATATTCTTCTTTGTGATAAATATTCCCAACAAGATTTTTCAAACCAAAAGATTCAGATTAAAGACTGGTTGAGACATCCCAGTGAAAAGGAGTTTAAGCCTAGTCAAATAATTAATACTTGGGAAAATACATTCAACTTTAAAAAAGAGAATCAGGCTGAGAAGATACTTGGTTTGAGAGAACCTCAACTTGGAGCGATTCACTCCTTGCTGGGTCATCTAACTAGTGCAAAAGATATTGCTACCGTAGTCCTCCCTACTGGTACAGGTAAGACAGAAACGATGCTTTCTATACTGGTGGCAAATAAATGCAACAAATTATTGGTTACGGTACCATCTGATGCCTTGAGAACACAGCTTGCCGATAAATTTTATAATCTAGGACTTCTTAAAGTAAAGGACAAAGATGGTAATTCAATTTTAGACCCGAAAGCGGAATATCCGATTGTCGGTATAATGAACACTGGCTTCAAGAATATAAAAGAACTTAGAAACTTTTTTGAAAGATGTAATGTTTATTATTACAACTATGCGCCTTATCGCAGCTAGTTTTGATGCTTCAATGCAATACGAGATTGCTGATTTATGTTCACACTTTTTTGTAGATGAAGCCCATCACTCCAAAGCTAAAAGTTGGGATAAATTCATAAAGAGATTTGACAAAAAGAAGGTAGTCCAATTTACTGCAACCCCATACAGGAACGATGGACAACTATTAGATGGAACGACTACATATAATTTTACGCTTGAAGAGGCACAAGAACAAGGTTATTTTAAGACTATTGATTTCTTACCTATACGAGAATATGAACAGCAAACTGCTGATTTAAAAATTGCTGAAACCGCTGTTGCAAAATTAAGAGAGGATTTAGAAAAAGGGTATGACCATATTCTAATGGCTAGGTGTGAAAACAGTACACGAGCTGACGAGGTGTTTAAGATTTATGCCAAGTATTCTGACCTTAATCCAGAAGTTCTTCATTCTAAGGTCAATGGCAAAAATGATATTAAGCGTAGAGTAAAAGAGAAGAAACATAGGATAATTGTATGCGTTAATATGCTTGGTGAAGGGTTTGATTTACCAGAATTAAAAATAGCAGCATTCCATGATGTAAGAAAAAGTCTTCCTATAACTCTTCAATTTGCTGGGAGATTCACAAGAACAAGTAGGGATTCCAAATTAGGAAATGCAAGTTTTGTAGCTAATTTATACCAGCCCGATATTAACGATGAGTTGGCTTTGCTCTACATGAAACAGTCCAATTGGAACAGTATTTTGCCAACTCTTAGTTATCAGGCAACACAGGAACAGATTGACTTACAGGAATTTTTGAAGGGGTTTCAAAATATCGAGAAATCGAATGTTCCTTATCAAGACATCAAACCTGCATTCAGTTCTGTGGTTTATAAAAACCAAACAGATGAATGGTATCCAAAGAATTTTTCAAATGGCATCAAAGGTTACGACAATTTCGATATTAAGTTTTTTGATGTTAACACTCAAAATCACACACTTATTTTCTTAGCAGGAAATCAAAAAAATGTTGATTGGGGGAGTTTTAAAGATGTATATGACTTTGAATGGAGTCTTGTAATTGCCTATTGGGAACAAAAGAACAATCTATTATTTATTCACTCCTCAGAAAACAGTGGGGTCTATAAAGAGTTGGCAAAAGCAATAATTGGAGATGATGCTATATTAATTGACAAAGAAAATGTTTTCAAAGTCTTCCATAATATTGATAGAATAAAGCTCTATAACGGAGGATTTCGCAAAGGTTTAGGTAAGGATATCTCTTTTCAAGCTTACTACGGAAAAAATGTTCACGAAGGTTTATCGGACTTAGATGAAAAGTCCAGCATTAAGAATAATCTTTTTGGCAGTGGATTTGAAGATGGAGATGTGACGACAGTAGGTTGTTCAAGAAGAGGTCGTATTTGGTCTTATTCAAGAGGAACAATTAATGAATTTGTCGATTGGTGTAAGGTCATTGGTAACAAATTGGCAAATCCTAATATAGACCCCCATAAAGTAATCCTTAAAAACACAATTAAGACACAGAAGCTAAGTAAAAGACCTGAAGTATTCCCAATTACTGTTGATTGGAACTACAGGATGTATAAAGAAGGGGAGCATGTAACGCTTATTAAGTTGGGAGGCAAAGAATTTGACTTATCGAATTCTGAATTGAATGTTTATGAGCCTAGTTTGGACGGGGAATTGAAATTTGTATTGGAAACAAATGCAGAACATGAAATGGTTTTTACAAAGAAACTATCTATGAGAGTAATCGGTGATAATGATGTGTACGATTATGAGATTAAAAAAGAAACACAAGTTGAGGCCTCCATTAAGTTTGGTAGCGAAATCTTTAAATCGATAGATGAATTTTTTAATAAATATCCTCCAAAATTCTGGTTTGCAGATGGGTCTTATTTGGAGGGTTATGAATATGTTCAATTCCGCGAGGATGTAACCCCTTTATCAAAAGAAAAAATTATTGTATGGGATTGGGAAGGTGTTAATTTAAATGAAGAATCAGAGCATTTTGACGTTATCCGTACCAAATCAATTCAGCATTATTGTTTTCAGAAGTTTCTTTTAAAAGACTATGATATCATTTATAATGATGATGACAAGGGAGAAATTGCTGATATTTTAACAATTAAAAACTTAGAGGAAAGTGTTGAAATAGAGTTATATCATCTGAAGTTTGCTCTAGATGGGGAGGTCTCCAATAAAATCAAGAATTTTTATGAAGTCTGTGGACAAGCGCAAAAATCACTCATTTGGAAATACAAGGAAGGAAAAGAATTCATTGACCATCTCATAAAGAGGGAGTTCAAAAAGAATAAAAAAGAACAGACTAGACTTAAAAAGGGAACTATTGATGACCTCGATAGGATGTTAGAGGTGATAAAAAAAACAAAACCCATAAATTTTGAAATTTATATAGTTCAGCCAGGATTATCCAAAGCAAACGTCTCAGATAATATACTTTATCAACTTGGAGTAACTGCCAATCATCTTCAAAAGGAAGGCAATCTAAATTTGAAAGTAATAGGTAGTAAGTGAATTGATAATTTGATAAATTATTAGTTTGATTTTTTAGAAATCATCCCTTTTTCTTTGTCCAATAATTTGGTTTTTAACAGTGCCATATCATCAATCACTTTCCGATCAATGATTTTAGCATAATGTTGCGTAGTCCGTAAATTCTTATGCCCCAACATTTTGCCAACGGTTTCTATGGGTACACCATTGGTCAAAGTAACCGTAGTCGCAAAAGTATGGCGGGCAAGGTGAGTGGTGAGGTTCTTTTTGATATCACAGCGGTCCGCAATTTCCTTAAGGTAGGCATTGGACTTTTGATTACTTAATACTGGAATCACGCAATTTTTGTTCAATACTTTAGGATGGTCTTTATATTTTTCAATAATAGCTACTGCTGTAGGCAAAAGCGGAATGGTAAAACCAGTATCTGTTTTAGAACGTTTGGATTTAATATAAAAACCACCTTCTTCATTTTCATAAATTTCATCAGGCCTCAATGTTTGTATATCAATGTAGGCCATTCCTGTGAAACAACACAATACGAACATGTCCCTAACCACATTTAGGCGCTCCCCATTTATTTCTTTGCCCATAAGCTGCTGGAGTTCTTCTTTGTTTAGAAACTCCCGCTCAACAGTCTTAAATTGCACCTTGTAATTGTAAAAGGGGTCTTTGGAAATCCAATCGTTGGCTACGGCAATACGGACAATCTTTTTAAAGTTGTTGACATACTTTAATGCAGTATTGTGATTACATGCCTTCGTAACCTTTAAGAAGTATTCAAGGCCCTTTATAAACTTCAAATTCACATCCCTTACAGGAATGTCCTTTTTGTTATATTCGGTTTGTATATATTCCGATACATGACTCCGTGTTGTATGATATCGTTTATACGTTGCCAAGGCAAACTCAATTCCGATTAATTTTTCCATTTGCAGGTTATGCTCATCAAAAAGTTCCAGCAGCATTTTTAGTTTCGCATCTTTACCCAGATACTTATTCTTGATATCATGTACTGTAAAAGGTCTGCCTTCTTCCAAAAGGTGATGTTGAATCTTATTTACCTTATGCCGAATAGTGGCCATAAAACGATTTAATTCTTCTGCTTCAACGCCTTTACCCTTTAGTTTATTCATTCGAGAGTCCCATTTGGACGGATCTATTTTACGATGCAGACTAAAAGAGGTTCGTCGCCCATCTACCGTAATCCTTAGGTATAAGCCAGCTTTTCCGTTTTTATCTCGGCGTTCGTCTTTAAGGTAAAAAAGAGTTGAAAATGAATTCATAGCTTTTTAGGTGTCGATTATTACCTAATAAAGGTATAAAAAAGAAAATAAATAAATTTATAATAGTCTAAAAAAGAGTAAATTACAAATAAATCGACACCACTTTTGTTTTTTTTAAATAGGTGTCGATTTGGTGACTTTTTATATCGTATTATTTGATATTATTTGGAACCATATAAAATTAAAAAACCTGTAAATCAGTTATTTACAGGTTTTTGTGTTTATTTGATGGTCAACAAGTGGAGCCGGAGGGATTCGAACCCTCGTCCAAACAAGCAATTACAATGCTTTCTACACGCTTAGTTTTTATTTAATTTTCGATGCGTACCTGACTAAAAACTGCCTAATACACACTTAGCTTTTTTAGTTTTAAAACCATGTCAAAGCTCCACAGTTTCTATGTTGACTTTTATGGTGCCCCAAAATGAATCGCCGTCAACAAGGGCTATTCAGGGACATCTCGCTTCCCTACCTAGTAGAGACGAGGCTAATCTTACTATAATTCAGATTAAGCGGCAAGAGCGTAGTTATTATCGCCAATTAAAAGTGTGAAATATGAGATTTACGAGCTATATATCAGCGCTCGGCATGCTTACATTCCAATTGGTCTCGCTGTCAAAACCAGTCGGCCCCTTAATGAGTTAGAAAAACTTGTTTTTTTGTAACAAATTAACCCCAAGTTTATCTTGGGAACTCCTCTAACTTATTATTATTTTCAATGAACAATTCTTTTGGGCGTTACCCTAAAACAAGTTCAGGGTCGGGCTTTCGGCAGTACACGGTACTTACCTTAATCCCTAACGCACCTACCCAACTTTCTATAGCAGGGGCAGCAAAGTTAACATTTATCTGTCAATGACATAAAAAGTTTGTGCACCCTTACAATTCGCCTTAATTTTAGGTCAAAAGTTGTACCAAATTAAATACATGAAATTCGGAATCATAAAAGAGCGTAAAAATCCACCAGATAGGCGAGTAGTACTATCGCCAGAAGCTTGCCAAAAAGTCAGAGATAAGTATCCACAGTCCGAAATTGTAGTAGAATCTTCTCCAATACGTGTTTTTAAGGATGAGGAGTATAAAGCTTTTGGCTTACCATTAAGTTCCGATATGGGGCAGTGTGATGTTCTTATTGGTGTAAAAGAAGTTCCTATTGAGGCGTTGATTCCAAATAAGAAATACTTTTTCTTTTCACATACTATTAAAAAGCAATCCTATAATAGAGAATTACTTAGAGCCATTTTGGATAAGAATATAGAACTCTATGACCATGAAGTAATAACTGCAGAAAATGGAAAACGACTAGTGGCCTTTGGAAGGTATGCAGGAATTGTTGGAGCGTATAATGGATTTAGAACCTATGGATTAAAATTTGGTTTATATAATTTGCCAAAAGCCGAAACCTTGGTGGATCAGCAGGCACTAATATTTGAACTTAAGAAAATTCAGCTTCCAAACATCAAAATATTTTTAACAGGAAAAGGTAGGGTTGGTAATGGAGCCAAAGAGATGTTAGATGGTATGAACCTTAGAGAGGTTGGTGTTAAAGATTATTTGGAAAAGGATTTTGATGAGCCTGTGTACTGCCAAGAAGATGTGTCAGAATATAATCTTAGAAAAGATGGTATAAAAGGTAACATGCAGGACTTTTTTGACCATCCTGAGGAGTACAAGTCTAACTTTTTTAGATTTGCTAAAGTAACCGATTTTTATATCGCTGGGCATTTTTACGGTGATGGAGCACCTTATTTATATACTCGTGAGGATGTAAAAAATCCTGATTTTAATATTAAAGTAGTGGCAGATATCAGTTGTGATATTGATGGACCTGTAGCTACAACACTTAGAGCATCTACAATTGCTGACCCCATCTATGGATATGCCCCAGAAACGGAGTCCGAAACCGATTATAAGAACCCTAAGGCCATAGCAGTTATGGCCGTGGATAATTTACCATGTGAACTTCCCAAGGATGCAAGCGTCGGCTTTGGAGATGCTTTTGGACAGCATGTAATACCAGCTTTTTTTAATGGAGATAAAGATGGAGTTTTAGAACGTGCTAGAATGACACAAAATGGAAAACTTACAGCTAGATATAGTTATTTGCAGGATTATGTGGATGGGAATGAGTAAATAGTTTAAACCGGGTATATGTTCTAAAAAGTTGCTGCTTAAGCCTAAAAAAATACTCAAAACAGATTTTTTAATTACAATTCTACCAGGTTTGCCGTTGCCCTTTATTCTATTTTTACTTGCCACTTAATAATAGGATGTTCTTTAGGGGCGGTATAGGCTCCCAAGACTTTTAATTTTAAAGGTAATATTTCTATTTTGTCCAATGTCTTAACCAAAAGAGTATAGGTTTCTCCAGCGGGTATTTCAAATACTGGGGAACTATTGTAAAAAGTATAGGACATATCATTTTCAAACAAAAGGTCACTACTAGAAACGTTTTCCAATTCTAATTCCACCACCTCAGTTTTATTAATATACGTTGCTTTTTTAACTTGAATACTTGCTTGTATCAGTGGATTTAAAAACTCCGGTTTTCCTACTAAAAGAGAATTGTAAACCGCTACTGTTCTACCCGCAAATAATGCCTCACTTAAACTTTCTACACTTTTTTCTTTGGCAAAGACCAAGGTTACAGGTCTATGATTGCCTTTATCTATGTAGTCCCAATCTATTAGGCCATGAATATCACTGGTACTCATTATGGTGAGGTTGTTTTCTAAAGCTATCGCCAATGACTCTTCGGCATAATCTCCAGTGTTTATAACCTCTATCCCATGTAACTCACCATTTTTAATTCGTTCTTTTTGAAAATTACTTAAAATGGGGTTTCCCTTTGAACTTTGGGCATACCATGCAGGGTGATTCCAAAAGACAAAGGCATTTTGTCTTTTTGCCTCAGCAAATGAATCTTCGGCATTATCTAGCAATAATTTGTTTGCATCTGAGATGAATATTGCATTGTTATGGCCCACTGGTGCAGAACGGGTAATTTCCGAACCATGAATAATTAAAAGGTCGTGCTCCTTTGCTTCTTCCAATGCCAATTGATAACTTCTATTTCTATCTGGGTGAGGAATATCTTCTTTATGGGGTTGGTATTCTATGTGCTCGGTTAAGGAAATGGCATCCATATTTTCATTTAGTGCTTCCATTACCCTAATGGTAGGCCATACATTACCATCTGAAAAAACGGTGTGTTGGTGCAAATCAGTTTTTAGGGTTACATAACCTTCAATATTTGGATAGGTAATAGGTTCGGCAACATGAGAGTGAGTTTGGGAGAAAAGGGTCAAGGAACTTAAAAGAAAAACGAGGATATGGACTAATTTTTTCATAATAAAAAAGTTTACTCAAATGTATTGGATAAAATGCCATTAAAAGTTACGCAATTATTTCTTTGGGTTAAGAAATGTTTATTTTTATGACAGAAACTGTTTACATGAATCCAGCAGAAGACTATATTTTTAATCAACCAGAACCTTTTAAAAGTATATTGATGCATCTGCAAGCGGTCATTGAAAATACAGTTCCCAATCTGGACCTAAAATATAAATATAAAATTCCCTTTTATTATATAAACGGGAAACCCTTTTGCTACTTAAACAAGAGTAAAGATTATGTAGATGTAGGCTTTTGGAAAGCTTCTTATTTAACGGTTCACCTAGAACATATGACCACAGCTGGTAGAAAAGTAATGAAATCTTTACGTTATAAAACCCTAGAAGAAATAAATGACACCGTTCTTATTGATGTGCTCCAAGATGCGTATTCCGTTAAGGATAAAAAGTTTTGGGGATAAAAATATTATTCCTTTTTTAATTGGATAATGGAGTTGGTTTGAACAGTTACAACATTTGCAAATAGTTCTTTTAACGCTATATAGTGTTCAGGGAGATAATGGGTTCTGTTTAATGACAAATTAAAGTAAGCAGTTATATTTTTTCCCGTCTGAGAGGTTTCAAATTTTAACAACCCCATGTTTTCAGGGAGTGCTATTTCGGTTTTTTCTGGAAGTTGACTAACCACATACCCTTCTGGTACTTCAATGCTCATACTATAGACATAACTTCTTTTAAAACCAAAATCTATTGGGTAATGCCGTACCTCCAACAAAAAGGGATTTTTTTCAAAGAATTTTATTAAAAAAGGGTTAAAATAAATTAAATCATTATTTACGGCTCCCTCAATTTCAAACTTTAATCTTTCTGTTACTTTTCTTTCATTGCTTCTTTCTTCAAGGAGTTCATATGAAATAATGTTTATACTTCCATTGGTATTATTCTCAATATCTTCTATGTATCCATCTTCTGTTTTCGTGTTAATTTCCTTTCTTCTAAAAATGGCATTATATCCAGTATTTAACTCATCTGACATTACGATTGCCTTTTGTTTCTCTATATCAAAGGTCATCTTACCCCGTATCACTTTTTTATTATTTATGGCTGGAATAATGTTATGCCAATAACTTTCATTTTTAAAATCCATTACTCTTCCCGTATAATTTAAACACTTATACGGCAACATTCCAAAAGGAATAAATTTGTCCGATGCATCTAAAAGATACTCCTGTCCATTTATTGTTGTTTTGGCAATAATATAATTAAAGTCAGACATGACTGGATGGTTGGTTTTTGGAAGCCCGTTATTTCTTGTTGATAGAAGCATTAAGTTGGTTTTAATACCTGCAGAATTCAATAAGTTAATTAATGAGATATTTATTTCACTAATGTTTCCTGTTTTTTCTTCAAATGCTTTTTTTACTCTGTTATCAGAATATATTCCATAATTACCATTCCATGTATAATGTTTTTGGATAAAGGAATATATGTTTTTTGCCTTTGTAAGTTCATCACTTTCCAATAGTAAATGCTCAGGAACATTTTTTTCAAAAAAACCTTTTTTTGTTAGCTGGGTGCCAATATCCTTGTCTGTCCTAAATTCTCTATCAACATCTTTCCATGTTTTAGCATATTTATCTGTTGTTCCATCCAAGCGGCGATATTCTGATAACTCAAATTCTATATGGGAAATATAATTGCTTTGGGATAGCATATATTCCTCTTCCGCTTTAAAGGCCGGAATATCCTCCATAATGTACTTAAGTACCTCGCAATCCGCATTCTTTATAATACCATCTATATGAAAACACTCTTTTAATATGGAAGCCTCATTGGTAGTTAATTTTAAAGTTCCATATATATCCCTATTATATATATAGTTTCCCGGAATTTTAGCATTGAATTCACTATAAATTTTTGGAATATTGGATTGGAATTGCCAACCTTCGAAATTATAGACATAAGGAGAAATCATTTTATATCTATATTCAATAATACTCCCTTTTTTTAAGTCAGGAAAAGTAAAGGTGGTTTCTTTCCATCTTTCAGATACATCTGTAGTATAGATTTGAGATGGTAATACATTAATTTTTTTGTCACCATTATGAGTTACCGCTTGTATTCCAGAAATAATTTCGGTAGATGTGCCATTATGATAAAAAGGAATCTCTATTGTTCCCTCATCATAACCTCTTTCATCAAGAATTTTTATTTTAGTATGGTATTCTTTTATTAGTGTAACTCTGTTCTTAACAACTTGAAAATAATTATCTCCTCTCTCATACAGTACAACCGCATAAGCTTCCTTATCCTTTTCATAAACTTCTAGGTTTTTTTCTTTTACAGTAAGTTCTCCAAAGGGATGCCCGCTTTTTTGCCCATAAGAAAGGACAATTACAAAAACGAATAGAATAAAACTTAGAATGTTATTTTTCACAATATTGGTTGATTATTGAATGAAAAACGAAAATAGAAAGATAAAATTATAATTGGTTGACAGTTTTCCTAATAGCCACCAAATTGGTAAGTAACTGCTCTAAATGGTCTAAATGCAACATATTTGCACCATCACTTTTTGCGATGGAAGGGTCAAAATGGGTTTCCATAAAAATACCATCTACTCCAGTTGCAATCCCGGCTCTGGCAATGGTTTCAATCATGTCCGGTCTTCCACCAGTAACTCCAGTACTTTGGTTGGGCTGCTGTAACGAATGAGTCACATCTAGAACAACAGGTGCGTATTTTTTCATTGTTGGGATTCCTCTAAAATCTACCACCATATCTTGATATCCAAACATAGTACCGCGATCAGTAATAAGAACCTGTTCATTTCCAGAATCTGTTACTTTTTTTGCAGCATGCTTCATGCTTTCTGGACTCATAAATTGCCCTTTTTTTAGGTTGATGGTCTTTCCTGTTTTTGCTGCAGCAACTACCAAATCTGTTTGTCGCACTAAAAAAGCTGGTATTTGCAATACATCTACATATTCCGCTGCCATTGTTGCATCAGAGATTTCATGAATATCTGTGACTGTGGGAACCTCAAAAGTTTCGGATACTTTTCTCAATATTTTTAGTGCTTTCTCATCACCAATACCTGTAAAGGAATCAACTCTACTGCGATTTGCTTTTTTAAAACTTCCCTTAAAAACATAAGGAATATTTAGTTTATCCGTTACAGTGACAATCTTTTCGGCAATTCTCAATGCCATTTCTTCTCCTTCTATGGCGCAAGGACCAGAAAGGAGGAAAAAATTACCACTATTTGTATGTTTAATTTGCGGAATTTGATTCAGTTTCATGAAAATCGAATTATCATTACAAAGATACTAGTTTTTAGAACGATTCGTTATGTGTTAAACTACCTCATAATCAATAAGATAAAAATAACACAAGTTTATATTGAGAAGAGAAAAATAGAAGTATCTTTGCAGGCTTAAAATAAAAGATGATGTCCAATACGAAGAACATTGCAATAATAGCACACGTTGATCATGGTAAGACCACTTTGGTAGATAAAATTATGTACCAATGTAGCTTGTTTCGTGAAAATGAGAATACAGGAGACCTAATTTTGGATAATAATGATTTGGAGCGGGAGCGAGGAATTACTATTACCTCTAAAAACGTTTCTGTTGTGTATAAGGATACTAAGATCAATATTATAGATACTCCTGGTCACGCCGATTTTGGTGGAGAAGTAGAACGCGTATTAAATATGGCTGATGGAGTTCTATTGTTAGTTGATGCCTTTGAGGGACCTATGCCACAGACACGTTTTGTGTTGCAAAAAGCAATTGATTTAGGGTTAAAACCTTGTGTTGTCATCAATAAAGTTGATAAAGAAAACTGTACTCCAGAAGAAGTTCATGAAAAAGTGTTCGATTTGATGTTTGAATTGGGTGCTGAGGAATGGCAATTGGATTTTCCTACAGTATATGGTTCTGCAAAGAACAACTGGATGGGAGAAGATTGGAAAGTTCCAACTGATTCTATTGAGCCTTTGTTAGATATGGTTATTGAGCATATTCCAACTTTTGAGCCTGAAGAAGGAAACACACAAATGTTGATTACTTCTCTTGACTTTTCATCTTTTACAGGACGTATTGCTATTGGTAGATTGCAAAGAGGTTCCTTAAAAGAAGGGCAACAAATCTCTTTGGTAAAAAGGGATGGTAGTATTGTAAAATCTAAAGTAAAGGAACTGTTTGTTTTTGAAGGTTTAGGAAGAAAAAAAGTGACTGAAGTTGCTACGGGGGATATTTGTGCTCTAGTTGGTTTAGAAGGTTTTGAGATAGGAGATACCATTGCCGATATTGAAAATCCAGAGGGATTAAAAACAATCGCCATAGATGAGCCTACAATGAGTATGCTTTTTACTATTAATGATAGTCCATTTTTTGGACAAGATGGTAAGTTTGTTACGTCTCGTCATATTAAAGAAAGACTAGAAAAAGAATTGGAAAAAAACCTTGCTCTTAGAGTTGAGGAAACTGATAGTGCTGATAAATTTATGGTTTTTGGTAGAGGGGTGTTACACCTTTCTGTTTTAATTGAAACCATGCGTAGAGAAGGATACGAACTACAAATTGGTCAGCCGCAAGTAATAATCAAAGAAATTGATGGTGTAAAATGTGAACCAGTTGAACATTTGACTATCGATTTGCCAGAAGATGTATCTGGTAAAGCTGTTGAAATGGTTTCTATCCGTAAAGGAGAAATGACCAGTATGGAGGCAAAAGGAGAAAGAATGCTTTGTGAATTTATGATTCCTTCAAGAGGTATTATAGGTTTAAGAAATCAATTATTGACCGCTACTGCTGGTGAGGCTATTATGGCACATAGATTTTTGGAATACCAACCTATGAAAGGAGATATTCCACAAAGACAAAATGGTTCTTTAGTATCTATGGAAAAAGGAAAAGCTATTCCTTATTCTATTGATAAATTACAGGATAGGGGTAAGTTTTTTGTAGACCCAGGAGAAGATATTTATGAAGGCCAAGTAATTGGAGAAAACTCTCGTGGTGATGATATGACCATCAATATTACCAAAACAAAAAAGCTTTCCAATGTACGTTCTTCGGGAGCTGATGATAAAGCGAAGATTGTTCCGGCAATTAAATTTTCTTTGGAAGAGGCATTAGAATATATCCAAAAGGATGAATATGTGGAGGTTACACCTAAACATTTACGCCTGCGTAAGATATATTTAACTGAGGTAGACCGTAAGCGCAATAAGATTGCTTAAGTTCATCTTTTAAATAATAAAAAGCCCCAAACTAAAACTTAGTTTGGGGCTTTTGTTTTTTACAACTTTATTTTTAATCCTTTGGGGCTTGATGTAATGCCGCTGCTGCCGCACCCACAATACCAGCTTGGTTGCGTAGCTCTGCAGGAATTACAGGAGTTTCAATTTTTATACAATTTTTATATTCTTTAAAATCTTTAGATGCACCACCTCCAAGAATAATCAAATCTGGTGCAATGATTAATTCTACATATTCTAAAAAGGTATTGAAGCGTTTGCCCCATTTTTTATAAGAGAGCTGTTCGCGTTCCTTAGCGGAATTTGCTGCCCAAAGTTCTATTTTGTTATATTTTTTGTAAGGAATTTGCCCTAATTCAAAATTGGGAATAAGTTCTCCATCTAGAAACGCTCCACTACCTAGACCAGTTCCTATAGTAATCATAACCACTAACCCTTTTTTGCCTTTTCCAATACCATAATTCATAGTTGCATAGCCAGCTGCATCTGCATCATTTACTACCGTTACAGGTAGTTTAGTATATTCAGAAAATAACTCTTTTACATTGCAGTTGAGCCACGATTTATGAAGATTGCCAGGAGACTTGCATATACCGTGCTTTATAACGGTTGGGAAACCCACTCCAATAGGACCTTTATGGTCAAAATGCTCTACAATCTGTGCTACAACTTCCGCCATTGCCTTTGGCTTTCGGGATTCAGGGGTGGGAATGCGAAAACGCTTGGTTAACATTTCTCCTGTTACGGAGTTCACTAATGCTCCTTTTATTCCTGATCCACCAATATCAATACCTAGGACTTCCATTTATATAAATTGTAATTGAGCAAGCAAAAGTAACAAAAGTTTTGGAGTAGGTTTCTTATTTTATTTCCTCATCGCCAAGAGGTTCAATATAATAGTCAATTGAATCCAACGAATGATTTCGGTCTATAAAATCCAAGAATTTATCTATGGCCTTTCCAAAGGAAGTCAAGGTTCCCAATTGTTTGTTTCTACCAATTGCACTGGAAATGGTTTCATCCCTATTTCCAAATTTATACCCTCCTTTTTTTACCCAGAGTAGGTTTAAAAGATGTTGCATCAATACATTACCTAATTGGTCTATTGAAATGGCAATTTTCAAAAAGAATTCCCCAGCTCCTGAAAATCCTTTTTTAAAAAGTGAATGAAAAATACCATAAACAAATCCCAAAGGACCTGTAATAATCATTAGGATAATAGAAATTAAAAAAAGCAGAAACCCTATAAAGGGATTGGTTCTTTTGTTGGGTTGATAAACTTGTTTTTTTAAAATCATACCGCTTTTTGTATGACTTCAAATACTTTGCTGCCATCACATTTTAATGTTTTGGAGGGATATTTTAAGATAAGCGCATAGTCGTGCGTTGCCATAAGAATGGTCCGCCCTGTTTTATTTATATCCTGTAACACTTTCATGACCTCCACGCTGGTTTGTGGGTCTAAGTTTCCTGTTGGTTCATCTGCAAGTATCAATTCCGGATCATTAAGTAAGGCTCTTGCAATGGCAATTCGTTGTTGCTCCCCACCCGAAAGTTCATGAGGAAATTTAAAGCCCTTGGTTTTCATACCCACCTTATCCAGAACCTCTTCAACTTTAAGGTTCATTTTTGCAAGGTCTTTCCACCCAGTAGCTTTAAGAACAAAAATGAGATTGTTGTTTATATTTCTATCTGGCAACAGTTTAAAATCCTGAAAAACAATACCCAGTTTTCTTCTCAAAAAAGGAATATCCTTTTCTTGTAGTGTTTTTAAATTAAAATCTACGATAGAGCCAGTACCTTGTTTTAAGGGAAGATCGCCATAAAGGGTCTTCATAAAACTACTTTTTCCACTACCCGTCTTTCCTATCAGGTATACAAACTCCCCTTTGTTCACTTCCAAGGAAATATCGTTCAACACCAAACTTTCTTTTTGAAATACGGCTACTTTATCTAATTTTAAAATGCTTTCGGACATATTTGTTATTGTTGTCATAAATGTAAGAAGTTCATAATAAAAACAAATCAATAGGTCTCAAAAATCTTTTCTTTTCTTTAAAAACATACTTAGGTACAATATTTGACGTTATTGGTAGTAATATCGGTAATTCACAATAGTTAGAGAACGCTATGCATAAAAAAATCACCGCTCTACTTCCCATTTTTATGGGAATTTTCCTATGGAGCACCTCCCAAGAAACAAAAATATACACACATCTTGATAAAGAATATCAAGACGCTTTGGCATTGTATAATAGTGAACAATACCAAGCAGCGCAAACTATTTTTGCGAGAGTAAAATCTACCACAAAGGATTATGAGACTGAGGCCAATAGTGCATATTATATGGCCAATGCAGCTATTCGATTAAATCAATTAGGGGCAGATAGACTTATGGAAGATTTTGTGGAACGTTATCCAACGTCCACCAAAAGAAATTCAGCTTTTATAGATGTTGCAGATTATTATTTTGAAACAGGAAAATACCCTTATGCCTTAAAATGGTATAAAAAAGTGGACCAAAGCGCCATGTCCAGAAAGGATAAAGAGCGTTTTAATTTTAATAATGGGTATGCGCTATTTTCCTCTAAAAAGCCAAAAGACGCAGAGAGATACTTAAGCAAAGTAGAAAACTCACCAACCTATGGTTCGCAAGCAAAGTATTATTTGGGATACATAGCCTATCAACAAGATGATTATGAAGGGGCCAATGAACGTTTTGATGAAATTACTGATCAGACGGTTTTGGATGAAAAGCTTTCCTATTTTCAGGCAGATATGAATTTTAAGCTGGGCAATTTTGAAGAAGCCATTGCTTTGGCTAAAAAACAATTGCCTAAATCTGATAGAAGAGAAGTTTCTGAACTGAATAAAATTATAGGAGAGAGTTATTTTAATTTGGAACAGTATGCGGACGCCATTCCGTATTTGGAACAGTATAAGGGTAAAAGAGGTAAATGGAGCAATACAGATTTTTACTTTATAGGATACAGTTATTATAAACAGGGAGATTACGCCAATGCTATTCAGCAATTCAATAAAATTATTGGGGGTACCAATAGCGTTTCCCAAAATGCATACTATCATTTGGCGGAATGCTATTTAAAACTAGATAAAAAACAAGAGGCATTGAATGCTTTTAGGAATTCCTCACAGATGGATTTTAGTCCAGAAATAGAAAAGGATTCCTATTTAAACTATGCCAGATTAAGTTATGAAATAGGGAATGCCTACGAGCCTGTTCCCAAAGTACTTTCTAATTATTTAAAAAAATATCCAAACGATGAGCATCAAAAAGAGATGCAAGAATTGTTGGTGGATTCTTATATCACTTCCAAAAATTTTGAAGGCGCTATGACCTTGTTGGAAGAAAACAAAAATTATGCTAGTAAAACCACGTATCAAAAAGTAGCTTTTTACAGAGGGGTGGAGCTCTTCTTGGATACTGATTATGCAGGTGCTATAGGTGCCTTTGAAAAATCGTTAAAAGGTGCTGAGGATAGATTGTTTGAAGCTAGAGCACATTATTGGAAAGGGGAGTCAGCTTATAGATTGAACAGATTTGATGAAGCATTGGCAGATTTTGTGCAATTTCAAAAAAATCCGATTGCAGCTAGCACTGAAGAATTTAAGGAGTTAGATTATAATTTAGGTTATAGTTTTTTTAAAATGAAAGATTATGGCAGTGCCATTACCTATTTTACAAGTTTTGCAAAATCTGGGGATGATGATGAAAGATTGAATGATAGTTATTTGCGTTTGGGTGATAGTCATTTTGTGACAAGTAAATATTGGCCAGCAATTGAAGCTTATAACAAAGCCTTGGAAATGAATGGTGCTGAACGAGATTATGCTGCTTTTCAAAAAGCAATAAGCTATGGTTTTGTGGATAGAAATGCTAGAAAAATTGAAGAGCTCAACAAGTTTGTAGATAGGTTTTCTAGATCAAGTCTAAAGGATGATGCTTTGTTTGAACTTGGAAATTCGTACATAAAAGCAAACAAAGAAAGTGAGGGAATGAATGCCTATGATAGGTTGGTAGATGAGTACAGGGGCAGTTCTTTAGCACCGCAGGCCTTAATGCGTCAAGGACTGGTACATTACAACTCTAATAGAAATGAAGAGGCGTTGAGTAAATTTAAAACAGTAGTAAATAAATACCCAAAAACACAAGAGGCTGTACAAGCTGTGGCAACAGCGAAATTGATTTATGTGGATTTAGGCCGTGTGAACGAATATGCGGATTGGGTAAGGGGATTGGATTTTGTTGAAGTAACAGATACTGAGCTGGACAATGCCACTTTTGAATCTGCAGATAAACAGTATGTAGAGGGAAAACATGATGCGGCCATCAAAGGATATGAAGGTTATATAAAACAATTTCCAAATGGCTTGCATGCGCTCAATGCCAATTTTAATTTGGCACAGCTATATTTTGGTAAAGAACAGCGAGATAAAGCACTTACATTTTACCAAAATGTTGCAAATAGGGGAACAAGTGAATACCAAGAGCAAGCCTTAACAAGGGTTTGCGAGATATATATTGGTAAAAAGGACTATGTCACAGCAATTTCATTTTTGGAGCGTTTAGAGAATATGGCGCAAATTCAACAGAATGTTACGTTTGCACAGTCTAATTTAATGAAAGGATATTATGGTCAAAAGGATTATAACCGGACTATTTCATATGCAGAAAAAGTATTGGCATCATCAAAAATAGATAATCGTATTAAGAGTGATGCGCATACTATGATTGCTCGTTCTGCCATACAGACCAATGATGAAAACCGAGCCGAAAGTGCCTATAAAGAAGTACAAAAAATAGCAACAGGTGAATTGGCTGCTGAGGCTTGGTATTACGATGCTTATTTTAAAAATAAGTCTGGTGATTATGAACCATCCAACACCTCTGTACAAAAATTGGCAAAGGATTATGCCGCATACAAAGAATGGGGAGGAAAAGGTTTAATTATCATGGCAAAAAATTTCTATGCCTTGGGAGATGCTTTTCAGGCTACTTACATTCTGGAAAGCGTTATCACCAATTTTTCAGACTATGGTGAACTAGTGGCTGAAGCTGAAGGAGAGTTGTCTATTATAAAAGCCAAGGAATCAGAAAGTAATTCATCAATCAATCCAGACCAAAATTAAATTAAACGAACACATGATGCAGAAGAGAATAAGGATAGTACTGGCATTTTTTATGGGATTGTCTGTTTGGGTGCAAGCTCAGGAAGAAACCATTGGTACGGAAACCGTTACTGTTACAAAGGCGTACACACCTACTATTTCAGATGCCTTTAAAATTAAATCAACCCCAAATTTAAATGATTCTATCGTGCTTCAGAAGAAAGAAATCGAATACAATATTTTTTCTGTACCAGTGGCATCAACTTTTACTCCAGCAAAAGGAAAAGCAGCTAATGTAGAGAAAACACCGCCACCTATATTGTTCAATTCTTATGCATCTATTGGTTTGGGAAATTACAATAACGCCCTTGCGGATTTTTATACAAGTAGAAGTTTTAATAGGGGAGAAGATTTGTTGGATGTTGGTTTTAACCACCACTCATCTAGAGGAGAAATAGATGGCACTGCCTTGGATAATATATTTTACAATACCAAACTAGAAGGGTCCTATGCTAAAAAGGATAGGGATTATGATTGGGGCGTAAATTTAAGATTGCAGCACCAGTTGTACAATTGGTATGGCATTCCAGAGGGAATCTTTGATGATGCAACAATAACTGCAATAGACGAGCGCCAAAATTATTATAAGGTACAGGCAGGAGCTCATGTAAACTTGGAGGATTCCTTTTTTAAAAGTGGTAAGTTATTATTGAGACGTTTTTGGGATGGAGTAGAATCTGGTGAAAATAGAGTAGTATTGACACCCACAATAGAACTTCCTCTAACAGAGGAATTGGTAACCATCAATTTTAAGTTGGATTATGTAGGCGGTACTTTTATGAACTCTAACCTAGCCAATGAAACCAATATTCCAGGAATTGATTATAGCCATTTTCAAGTAGGTGTAAATCCCAGTCTTTTAATTCTTAGAGATGATTTAACCCTGAATTTAGGAGCTAATTTTGTTTATGGTGTAGATTTAGAAAATAGCGATAGTAACTTTTTCATTTATCCAGCTGTAACAGCATCTTATCGTTTAATGGATGATAATGTTATTGCTTATGGCGGAATTGAAGGTGAACTAAAACAAAATTCCTATTATGGTTTTGTTGAGGAAAATCCCTATGTATCACCTACCCTATCTATAGTACCAACAGACCAACAATATGATGCCTATATTGGTTTAAAAGGACAGTTGTTCTCCAATGTAAGTTATAACATCAAAGGTTCTTATATGGCAGAAAATAGAAAACCATTATTCAAATTAAATCCGCAAAATGTATTTAGGACAGATGAAAAGGGGTATTACTATGGTAACTCTTTTGAACTCTTTTATGATGATGTAAAAACATTGGGCATTTTTGGAGAATTGAATATAGATGTTAACCGCAATTTTACTTTTGGTATCAATGCTGAAGTATATGATTATGATACGGAAACCGACAACCCTGCTTGGAACTTGCCAAATATAAAAGGATCTCTTTTTATGGATTACCAAATAGGGAAAGAGTGGTATATGGGCCTTAATTTATTTTATGTAGGCGAAAGAGAAGATTTTACCACCTTGTTTGTCCAGAATGTGTTGCCAGAAAATTTTCCTAACACAATTATTAATTTGGATAGTTACTTTGATGCCAATGCGCATATTGGCTACCGTTTTAATGAGCAATTATCTGTTTTTGCAAAAGCAGCTAATATTGCCAATAATAATTATAACCGTTGGTCTAATTATCCTGTGCAAGGATTCCAAATATTGGGAGGGGTTACCTACAAGTTTGATTTTTAGTAATCCGAATAGGCCGTAGGATACAACAACCAAATATCAGCGTGTGATACATTGTTCTGGTATTTGGAATCAGATGACATTTTTTTCCATGCTGGGGAGTTTCCAAACGCTTTCCAATTCGCATCCCTTATTTCCATATTGGCATGTGTGGTCATGTAAATAAGGTTTGGCATTTTTGGTCCGGAAATTACATCGGCATAAAAAACAGCATTGAATTCCAAATCATCAAATAACTTTACCTCCCCACCTTCGTTGAACATATGTACTTTATTTCTGTAAATAGCTTCTGTAGCGGATTCATAACTTCTTAACTCATACACCCTATCTTCCCTCGCACCAGTAAGAGATGAAGGCTTCATGTTTGGCATATCATCAAATGCTTCCATTAAAACGGATTCTATACGAGCATACGGAGGATTGTCATAAGTAGCATCTAAATAATCACTGCCAGCTGCCAAATGCATCTTATCCTTACTTAACTCATAATCCAACGAACTAAATACATCCAAAGAGGGAGAAGGAATAAGTACCAAGGTTTTTTTTGGTGTTTCTTCACCTTCTATGGCTCGGAATTTAAATACCCCTACGTGTTCTATTCCCAATCTTTTTAATGCAGGTAAATAAGCATTTTCCAGATAGGCATCGGTTGTTGCCATTTGTTCATCCGTATCAAAAATGTATGTTTTTAACTGATAAAATTCATTGCGTTGTGCTTGTGATACATTGGTTGCCATTAAAGCAAAAAGCAAAACTATTGAAGTGAATAAAGCTGGGATTTTGGATTTCATGGGAAATACTATTTAAATTGAAACCAAACTTAAACAAGTTGTACCAAAAATCACAGTTAAAAAGCTATTTCTTACCCTACAATTTTAAAATTGGTAAATTAGAGTAGCAACAAAGTGAAAATCATATGCCCAAAACTTTAAATAAAATTTGTTTTTTGTTTGCATTGTTTATGATTCAAGGCATGCTTGTCATGGGGCAAAATTTGATAAAAAATCCCAGTTTTGAAGCATATAATGACTGCCCAAAAAAAATGGGAAATTTTGGGGTTGATGTAAAGAATTGGTCGGTTCCAACGGGTGGAACCACCGATTATTTTAATACTTGTAGCACTATTATGGGCGCTCCACAAAACTTTAAAGGCAGGCAAACAGCAGATTTTGGACAAGGGTATGCAGGTTTGTATATGCATGCTCCAGAGGAATATCGCGAGTATCTACAGGCGGAATTAAAATCAACATTGATTGCAGGTGAAAAATATACGGTTTCTTTTTATGTGAGTTGGGCAGATGAGTCCGATATGGCTATCAGAGATTTTGGTGTTCTGTTTTCAGAAAAAAAATTGCAACTATCCACAAAAAAAACACTTTCTGGTCAACAACGCTATAAAATAAGGGACAATGCTTATCATATGTTAGATGTTGAGAATGATAATTTTTATGATAACAAGGATACTTGGGTAATAGTGAGCACGGAAATGGTAGCAAAGGGGACAGAGAATTTTTTGATTCTAGGTAATTTTAAAGCTAATTCTGCCACAAGACGTTTAAAAATGGGGAAAAAAGTAAAAAAAGGAGCGTATTACTATGTGGATTTGGTTTCCGTGGTACCAGATAACCCCAATAAAATTAGTGCAGATTTAGAGTTGGACAAAATCAATGTTTTTGAGAAAGTTTTATTTGATTTTGATAAGTATGAGCTTAAGGAAGAAGCTATACAAAGCTTACAACAATTGTACAATGAAATAAAGAATAATGAAACCCTACACATTATCATTCATGGGCATACGGATAACCAGGGTTCTAAGGGACACAACAAACGATTGTCTAACAATAGAGCTAAAGCCGTGGCTAACTATTTAATTAGATTGGGCATGGATAAAGACCAAGTTAGTTGGCAAGGCCATGGTGGAGAACAAGCCATAACAGAAAATGATACCGAAGAAGGGCGCCAACAAAACCGTAGGGCAGAGTTTGTAATATCCAAGCAGTAAATTTTAAAACTTAAGCTCGTTCCAATTGATTATCTTTAGCAGAACCAAAAAGTCCCCACCTTTATAAACCAACCAAAGTAAGACCACCATGGATTTTTTAGATCAGTTATTGGGTATAGACCCAAATTATATTGTAATAGGGTTAATTGCCTTTTTCTTTTCTCTGGAACAGCTTGTGAACAACCCTTTTAATTTTAAGGACAGATGGCAGCATCTTTTTCAAAATATATTGTTTCAGATTGTTCTGGTGGCTTTGAATATTTTCTTTATTGCTGTATTGGTCAATGTTATAGAATGGTTGAATGCGAATAAAATAGGACTGTTATATCTGGTAGAACTACCATTTTGGACTAAGCTCTTTGTTAGTGTTGCCTTTTATGATGTAACTACTTATTGGATTCACAGGGCATCACATAAAATACCCTTGCTTTGGAGATTGCACAGGGTACACCATAGTGATACTTCCATGGATAGTTCTACCGTGTTCAGGTTTCATCCTTTGGAACTCATTCTCATTTACCAAACGGGGAACATGGTCACGGCGGCTCTTTTTGGTACCGATGTATTGTCCATGGCACTGTATTATTTTATACTCTATATATTCTTCTTTTTTGAGCATGCGAACCTTAAGTACCCAAAATGGTTGAATACCACATTGGGGCTCGTTTTTGTAATGCCAGACCATCATAGGGTTCACCACCAACAAGACCAATTTTATACGGACTCTAATTATGCGGATATCTTTTTTCTTTGGGACAGGATATTTGGAACATATAAAATAATGCCCGTTGAGAAAATGAAATATGGTTTGGTGGAGTTTGATGAAGACAAGAAACAACAGTTTTTGTATCTAATGAAAAGCCCTTTTATCAATATAAAAAGAAAGTTGACTGAACAGGTTGATGAGAAATAGAGCACTTTTTTGTTTCCAATATACTTTTAAGTGATTCGTAATGATGATGAATTTTGTCACCTCGTGCTTAGTTGAGAGGTCTATGTTAACAACTGTTTATAAATCAACTTTTTAAGTGGGGTTATTATTTCTAAATTGCTGGTTGTTAATTGATTTAGAACATGAGAGTGAAACATATAAGTAGTATTGTTAGTTTGTATCTCTTAATTAAAACCACCCCATGGAATTAATAGAAAAATCAAATGGTATACAATTTCACTATTTCTTTAAAGATAATAGTCATTCTATTGATTCTATTTTGAGAAATGAGTGTGAAAAGGAACTGTTATATATTTATAAAGAAATTTCAAATACTCTAGGATTAAAACTAGACATAATAACATTACCGCCTGAAGAAGGTGGGTTTAAAGAGACTTGGAAATTTCTTGGGAAAAACTCAGTCCAGATAACTTTAATTGTAAGCGTAGCTACAATTTTAGTCTCTCGTTTTCCTGTTGAAAATAAAGAATTGACAAAACTACAAATCGAAAACTTAAGATTGGATAATGAAATTAAAAGAAAAGAGCTAGAAAAATTAAATCTTGACTTTTTACAAGAACAAGATGTCCTAAAAAGAGATACAGTAAAAGATTCTGTAGAACTGGTAAATAAGAATTACAAAATATCATGGAGAAAGTCTAATCTATATAAAAAATTGAATAATTACAAAAAAGTAGATTCTATCGAAATTTTGCGATATGATGATGATAAGCCTGTTGGAGAACCTAGAAAAACGCCTAGAAAAAGTTTTTCTAAATTTATCCTTAAAACAGATGAATTGCCAAAATTAGAATTAGAAAATGCTACTATAGATGTAATTTCACCAGCAATCAAAGGAGGTAATTTTCGATGGAAAGGGTTCTTTAATAAAGAAATTATCAATTTTTTAATGGATGATTTTCAGTTTAAAAATCAAGTTCTGAATGGAAATATACACTTTTCGAATAAATTTTCAATCGAAGTGGAAATGACTCAAAACAGAAAAATAAATCAAGATGGAGAAATAAAGACAACTAATACTGTTGTAAATAGAGTTATAGCTTCAATTGAAAATGGAAAAAGAATTGAATATTAAAAACTACTAAGCTTTACAAGATTAAGGGTAATTGTTTGCTCTTGTTACTTCTGAAAATTCGTTATGATTTTCAGTTTGTAGTGTGTTTGTAAATATTTTACTAATCCAAATAATTGTTCATAATACCTTAAATTTTTACTTCTATAAAGTAAAAAAACCAATCAAGCCCATGAAAAAAACCATTTTATCTCTTTGCCTAATAGTTGCTTTTATTGGCTGTAAAAAAGAGACAAAAGAAGTTGTAGAAGAAATAGAGACACCTTGTGTTTCAGAATTACCAACAAGTAGCCCAGAAGAGCAAGGCATAGCCTCAAATATGCTTATCAATCTTTTAGATACTATAGCAAATAGTGGTGAAGAATTTCACAGTCTTATGGTATTGCGTCATGGGCATGTTATTGCCCAGGCAGAATGGGCTCCTTATCAAGCAGAAGATAAAAAGCAATTATATTCTCTTAGTAAAAGCTTTACATCTAGTGCCATTGGTTTTGCTTCCGATGAAGGGTTATTAAGTCCAGAAGACCCCATTATAAAATTCTTCCCAGAAGATGTGCCAGATATTATAAGTGCCAACCTTGCCAATTTAAAAGTAAAACACTTGTTGAGCATGTCCGTTGGTCATGCCAAAGATGCTATTCGTATTTTGGAGGCTACACCCAAAGGAGAAACTTGGGCCAGTACTTTTCTTAGTCTGCCTGTAGTTTTTGAACCTGGTTCCCAGTTTATGTACAATTCAGGTGCCAGTTATATGTTGGCGGCCATTGTACGGAAAGTTACGGGAATGTCAGCCCACGAGTACATACAAGATAAATTATACGACCCCTTATGCATTACCAATGTTACATGGACAGAAAATAATGAAGGTAATAATATGGGTGCATCGCACCTAAGATTAACCACAAATGATATTGCCAAATTTGGACAGTTTTATCTACAAAAAGGAAATTGGAACGGAAAACAATTGCTGTCTGAAGAATGGGCAACGGCAGCTACTTCCAAACAAATTAATAATGGTGAGAATGACCATAGTTGGGGTTATGGGTATGGATATCAATTTTGGATGTGTCCGCTAGGTGGTTTTAGAGCCGATGGAGCATTTGGTCAATTTAGTTTAGTGTTCCCCGAAAAAGATATGGTCATAGCCATAACAAGTGAAAGCTTAAATACTGCCAAAGTGATGCAAATGATGTGGGATATGGTAGAGAAAATAGATGTGGAGGCATCTATGCCAGAAAACCCAGTAGCTTTTGCAAAACTGCAAACAAAATTAAAAAATCTAAAGTACGACCCGCCAATGCTGAGCAAGATATCGGATTTGGCGGAAAAAATATCAGGAAAAACCTATTTGTTGGATGAGAACAAATTTAATGCTCAGGCCATTTCTTTTGAATTTGAGGATGATAAAGTTTTCTTTACTTTGGAAACTGAAAATAAGGCAGATATTGTGGTGGAATGTGGCATTAACGAATGGATAAGAGATGACAATTATAAGCCAGAGGCGCATTCACTGTTTTCCCTACGTAGAATAGATTTTAATTCCAAAATGGCTGCCAGTGCCACATGGAAAGACGAAAACACCTTGATTTTAACCTGGCGTTTTATGGAAACCACACATGGCGACCAACTTATTTGCACCTTTGATGAGGAAACGGTGAATGTAAAGTTCAGTTATAGCCTTGCCAGAAAAAGAGGAGAAGAAGATGATAGGATAGATTTAAATGGAGAATTAAAAAAGTAACATGAATGTAGAAGCATGGCTTCGTGGACCCATTGATGGAATTCCTGCTTTGTTGCAACCAGCAGCACATGCTTTGGTGCAATCTAAAGAAGAGGTGGCTACATATACGATTGGTTTTTCCGAGGAATTGTTATGGAAACAACCAGCAGGGAGAGCATCAGTAGGTTTTCATTTACAGCACCTTACCGGAGTTATAGACCGTATGCTGACTTACGCCAAAGGGGAATCCTTATCCCAAGAACAATTCACTTTTTTAAAGAATGAAAACAATCCTGAAATGTGTACCACCATGCACCAAATGATAGCAGCTTTCGTAGAAAAAGTTGCCGAAGCCTTTGCATATTTTAAGACCGTTCCAGAAGCCATACTCACAGAACCTAGAACAGTTGGGAGAAAGCAACTGCCATCTACCGTAATTGGATTGTTGTTTCATGCTGCGGAGCATAGCCAAAGGCATGTTGGGCAATTGCTGGTGACTATGAGCGTGTTGAAAAATATGGAGTAATTACCTCTATGGGCTTTGCCTTTTGGCAAAACGTGGTGGTCTGTCTGTTATGGAATTCTAACTTCTTTATTTCGTAATTTTTTGTCATTCCTGTGGAGGTGGTAATCCATCCAATTTCCCTAAATTTGATGAAAACCCAATAACATGAAATTACGCATTCTCGGACTGTTATTTTTCACCCTCATTTTAAGTTGTAAAGAGGAAAAATCAACCACAAATATGGATATGGCTATGGTGGTCGATAGTCTTTTTGAAGATTTTCATGCCCTTAAATTAGAGATTAACCCTTTGGAAGCAACGCGTTCTGGAGATGCTACGTACAATGATTATTTACCTAATTATATTTCTGATGCGCATCAACAAAAATTGATTGAAAAATATTCCCAATTTATAGAACGTATTGCAAAAATCGACGCATCTGCTTTGTCAGCTTCACAGAAATTAAGTTTGGATGTAATGAAGTGGGATTGTGAAATAAAGAAGGAGGGACTCACCAATGAGCTGGTAACCATTGCATCGCCTATGTTCGATTTACCTAATTTTGAATTGATGCCCATCAATCAAATATTCTCTTTTCATTTAGAAATGGGACTGTTGGGAAGTGGAAAAGGTGCTCAGCCCTTTAAGACTTTTAAGGATTATGAAAATTGGATGGCACGTTTGGTAGATTATGTGGAATGGATGGAAACTGCCATTACCAATATGGAGGAAGGGATTGAAAAAGGTGTCGTAATGCCAAGAGCTATTATTAAAAGATTAATTGTTCAATTAGATAGTTATTTGCCTACTACGATTGAGGACCATCTATTTTATAGCCCTATAAAGTTATTACCTGATGATTTCTCCGAGCATGATAAAAAACAATTGGATGCTTCTTTTAAAGAAATTATTACTACCAGATTGGACCCTGTCCACAAAAAATTAAAGCAGTTTCTAACAGAAACATACTTGCCAGCTGGGACTGAAACTTCAGGAATTGGTGCCTTGCCACACGGACAGGAAATATATCAATATTTGATAAAATACCATACCACAACTAATATGACCGCCGCAGAAGTACACGCCCTTGGATTGCAGGAGGTAGAAAGAATTTCTTCTGAAATGGAAAAAGTAAAGGAAGAACTTGGCTTTAAGGGAGATTTAAAGGCCTTTTTTGACCACGTGAGAAGTAGCCCAGAACAAATGCCATTTACAGAGGCAGAGGAGGTCATTGCTAATTTTAATGACATTCACTCTAGGATGAAAGATAATTTAAGCCGCCTTTTTGATTTAAAACCAAAAGCTGGTTTTGAGGTGCGTAGGGTAGAGGCATTTAGAGAGGCTTCCGCTTCTGCTGAGTATTTTGCAGGCTCCAAGGATGGCTCTAGGCCAGGAACTTTTTATGTGCCCATTCCAGATGTAATGGCCTATAATAAATTTCAGGATGAATCACTGTTTTTGCATGAGGCCATTCCTGGGCACCATTATCAATTGTCCCTTCAGCAAGAAAATGAAGAATTGCCAACTTTTCAGCATGCAGAGGGCATGGGTGTTTTTGTTGAAGGTTGGGCATTATACTCAGAATCTTTGGGAAAAGAATTGGGGTTGTATACAGACCTATATCAATATTTTGGAATGTTGAGTGCAGAAATGCATAGGGCCATTAGATTGGTGGTAGATTCTGGAATGCATGCCATGGGATGGTCGCGGGAACAGGCCATACAATATTCTTTGGACCATGAAGCAGAGTCAGAAGCTGGAATTACATCAGAAATTGAGCGCTATATGGTGGGGCCAGGACAAGCTTTGTCCTATAAGATGGGTCAGTTAAAAATTAGAGAGCTTAGGAAAAGAGCCGAAGATGCACTTGGGGAAGCCTTTTCTATTAAGGAATTTCATAATCAAGTATTGAATTCCGGTAGTTTGCCGTTGGTTTTGTTAGAAGAAAAAATAGATAGTTGGATAGCTAATACAAAGAAAGATGAATAGAAAAAAGTATATCAAATATGGCATACTAAGCTTGGTGATGTTGATTTGTTTTTCCTGCTCCAAGGAAAAAAATCAAGTGGATTTAATTGTACATAATGCCAATATTTATACGGTAGATGATGGGTTTTCTAAGGCGACATCATTAGCCGTTAAAGATGGAAAATTTGTGGCTGTTTTAAGTTCGGATATAATTTTAGATGCTTTTGCTTCAGAAAATATTATTGATGCTCAAGGGCAAACCCTTGTCCCAGGACTGATTGATGCGCATTGTCATTTCTATGGACTGGGATTGAGTCAACAAATTGTAGACTTGGTAGGCACCAAAAGTTATAATGAGGTATTACAAAAAGTGAAGGATTTTCATGAAAACAATCCGACAAATTTTATTCAAGGTAGGGGATGGGATCAAAATGATTGGGAAATAAAGGAATTCCCCACCAAAGAGAAATTGGATGATTTGTTTCCAGATGTTCCGGTTGCCCTGAGAAGAGTGGACGGCCATGCACTCCTAGTAAACCAAAAGGCATTGGATATGGCAGGGATTACCAACAAGACCAAAGTAGATGGGGGAGAAGTTATTCTTAAAAACGGGGAGTTAACAGGAGTTTTAGTGGATAGCCCTATGCAGTTTATTGGGAATATTATATCGTCACCATCTTTGGAAACACAAATACAGGCTCTAAAAGATGCAGAAAAATTATGTGTTGATTATGGTTTAACAACCGTAAGTGATGCAGGTATAAGTAGAAATACAATTGAATTGATTGATAGCCTACAACAGACGGGGGACTTGTCCATGCGGGTGTATGCCATGGTGAGTAATAATTCTACTGAGGTAGATTATTTTTTGGATAAAGGCATTATAAAAACGAATAGGTTAAATGTACGTTCCATAAAAGTATATGGAGACGGGGCTTTAGGTTCCAGAGGGGCAGCACTGCGCCAACCGTATTCTGACCAAGCAGGTCATTATGGAGCCATGATAACTCCATTTGAGGAGTTGGAGAAGCTGGCGTTAAAAATAGCATCATCAGACTATCAAATGAACACGCATGCCATTGGAGACTCTTCCAATGTATCGGTTTTAAGAGCCTACACAAAAGCATTGGATGGTAAAGAGAATAGGAGATGGAGGGTAGAACATGCTCAGGTAATTTCCATGCAAGATTTTGATTATTTTGAAAACGGGATTATTCCATCCATACAACCCACACATGCTACCAGTGATATGTACTGGGCAGGGGATAGATTGGGAGAAGAAAGGGAACAAGGTGCTTATGCATACAAAACCTTGTTGGATAAGGCTGGTCTGGTAGCCTTGGGAACTGATTTTCCAGTAGAACAGGTAAGTCCATTCCTTACATTTTATGCTGCGGTAGCACGTAAAGATTTGGAGAATTACCCAAAAGGTGGTTATCAAATGAAAGATGCCCTATCTAGAGAAGAAACCCTAAAGGGAATGACAATTTGGGCGGCCTATTCCAATTTTGAGGAAAATGAAAAGGGAAGTATTGAAGTTGGTAAATTGGCAGATTTTGTAATTCTTAGTGATGACATCATGGAAGTGCCAGAACAGGAAATTCCCAAAATTACCGCCAAGCAAGTTTTTATAGATGGAGAGAAAGTAAAGTAGATAACGTCTTTAGTCTGTCTTTCCTGTAAAAACAGGAATCCATAAACAATAAAAAACCCGAAGCAATTGCTTCGGGTTTTTTATTATATAATTTTCAGTTTTATGATTACATAATTGGCACGGCAACTCTTGTAGTTCCCCAACCTAAAACCATATGTACACCACCATCAACTTCTTTATAAGCAATGGAAAAAGCTTCTAAAGATTTTCCATCTGTGCTTGCAGAAGCAGTAACTCGTACAACATCTGCAGATTCAGCATAAGAATATGCTCCCCATTGGTTTAGATTACTGTTCAAAATAATAGTCCATTCGTTAGCACCAGGAACAGTAAATAAGGAATAAGTGCCTGCTTTAACAGCTGTACCACCAAATGTTACATCCTTAAAGAAAGTAATTTCGGTAGATTCATTGGCACCAGTTCTCCATACTTTTCCCGCGGGAGCTAGGTCAGATAACGATCTTCCCTTTAATTGAGGTCTGCTGTATGTAACCTTAACAGTTTTATCTGCAGCTCTACCTGGGTAGATGGCAATATCGGCAGGACTTTTGTCCAATCCGCTAAATTCTTGTGCAACCATTTCAGTTGAAAACACCATAGTAAAAGCTATGATGGCAAGCGTAAGTACTCTTTTCATAATGTTGTGATTTAGTTTTTGTCAAATCTAATTAGTATTCCTGTGGAATTCTTATAAAAAGTCGTTAAAATTTGTTAAGCTTACAATATGATGATTCAGTTTTAAAATACGCAATAATCAATTACATTATGAATAAAATTAGTTGTTCGTTGTTTCAATATGAAATGTAATACCTCTTTATGGTTTGTAATATGAAAGTTAAGTATCATCTTTGCTTAATAATTGATATAAAAAGATTGATATGTGTGGAATTGTATGTGCTTTTGATGTGAAAGAAAGTACAGAGGTATTAAGACCTCAATTGTTGGAAATGTCTAAAAAAATCCGCCATAGAGGACCGGATTGGAGTGGTATATATTCAGATGACAATGCTATTTTGGCCCATGAGCGTTTGGCCATTGTAGATCCAGCATCAGGAAAACAACCTTTATTAAGTGAAAATGGAAAACTTATTTTGGCTGCTAATGGTGAAATATATAACCATAGAGAGTTAAGAAAGCAGTTTGAAGGAACATATAATTTTAAAACCGAATCTGATTGTGAGGTTATTTTGGCTTTGTATCAAGAAAAAGGTGTTGAGTTTTTGGATGAAATGAACGGAATTTTTGGTTTCACCATTTATGATGCTGAAAAGGATGAATATTTTGTTGCTAGAGATCATATGGGTATTATTCCATTGTATATGGGATGGGATCAAAACGGCACCTTTTATGTGGCTTCAGAATTAAAAGCATTGGAAGGTACTTGCACAAAAATTGAATTATTTCCACCTGGACATTATTTGCATAGCAGTGATGGTGAATTAAAAAAATGGTACTCCCGTGATTGGATGGAGTATGATGCGGTTAAGGAAAACGAAACCAGTATTCAGGAAATAAAGGAAGCATTGGAAGCTGCCGTGCACAGACAGTTAATGTCTGATGTTCCTTATGGCGTATTGCTATCAGGAGGGTTAGATTCTTCGGTTACTTCGGCAATTGCCAAGAAATATGCACAAAAAAGAATTGAATCTGGCGATACAAAAGATGCTTGGTGGCCACAACTTCACTCTTTTTCGGTTGGATTAGAAGGGTCACCAGATTTGGCAGCTGCCCAAAAGGTGGCCGATCATATTGGAACCGTTCACCATGAAATAAAGTTTACCATTCAAGAAGGGTTAGATGCTATTAAAGATGTAGTCTATAACTTGGAAACTTATGATATTACAACCATTAGGGCTTCCACGCCCATGTACCTTATGGCCAGAGTCATTAAATCCATGGGGATAAAAATGGTATTGTCAGGCGAAGGAGCAGATGAATTGTTTGGAGGGTATTTATATTTCCATAAGGCTCCAAGTCCAAAAGATTTTCATGAAGAAACAGTCCGTAAATTGGATAAACTTCATATGTATGATTGTCTAAGAGCCAACAAATCTTTAGCTGCTTGGGGAATAGAAGGGCGTGTACCTTTCTTGGACAAGGAATTTATGGATGTCGCTATGCGCATCAACCCAAAAGATAAAATGATTAATGGTGAAAGAATGGAGAAATGGGTGGTTCGCAAGGCTTTTGAAGATATGTTGCCAGAAAGTGTGGTTTGGAGGCAAAAAGAGCAGTTTTCGGATGGTGTGGGCTATAGTTGGATAGACACTTTGAAAGAAGTAGTGGCCGAAGAGGTTTCTGATGAGCAATTGGAAAATGCAAAATTCCGTTTTCCATTACAAACACCAACAACAAAAGAAGAATTTTACTATCGTTCTATTTTTGAATCACATTTTCCTTCTGATGCTGCTGCATTATGTGTGCCACAAGAACCTTCTGTGGCCTGTAGTACAAAAATTGCTTTAGAGTGGGATGAGGCATTTAAAAACATGAACGACCCATCTGGTAGAGCAGTGGCAAACGTACATGATGATGCCTATAAAAAGTAATAAATTATTATAAAGAGAAAGTAGATTCTGTTTTTCAGTTTTTATTTTAATTAGTCGATAAGAAGCACCTTTCGTTAGGTGCTTCTTTGCTTTAAAAAACTGTTTTAAAATTCCAAATTTTTTTTACAAAAAATAGCTCTTTTATACCAATATATTTTCCACAATTATTGTTGATAACTTAGAAGGGCGAAAAGGGGATGAGTACTATATTTCATGGGCTTTTCCGTATATTTGTAAGATTGCAAAATTTTAACTGAAACAACTCAAATAATTATATGAGCGAAGAAGCAAAAAAACCGAATTATTCGGCTGATAGTATTCAGGCCCTAGAAGGAATGGAGCATGTAAGAATGCGTCCATCCATGTACATTGGGGATGTTGGTGTAAGAGGACTGCACCACTTGGTTTATGAAGTGGTGGATAACTCCATTGATGAGGCAATGGGAGGGCACTGTGATACCATTAGTGTTATTATCAATGAGGATAACTCCATTACCACAAAGGATAACGGTAGGGGTATTCCGGTAGATTTGCACAAAAAAGAAGGTGTTTCCGCTTTGGAGGTTGTAATGACCAAAATTGGAGCCGGGGGTAAATTTGATAAAGATTCGTATAAAGTATCAGGTGGATTGCACGGTGTTGGTGTTTCCTGTGTAAATGCGTTATCAAGCCATTTACGAGCTACAGTACATAGAGATGGTAAAGTTTGGGAGCAAGAATATGAAAGAGGAAAGTCTTTATATCCTGTAAAAAGCATCGGAGAAACAACAGAAAGAGGTACTGTGGTCACTTTTAGACCAGATGAAACCATCTTTACCCAAACCATTGAATATAGCTATGAAACGCTTTCAAATAGAATGCGTGAGCTCTCTTATTTAAACAAAGGTGTTACCATTAGTATTATGGACAAACGCCAAAAAGATAAGGATAGTGAGACAGGATATGTAGGAGAAGTTTTTTACTCCGATGAAGGTTTAAAGGAATTTGTTAAGTTTTTGGATGGCAATAGAGAGCAATTAATACGTAATGTAATTGCTATAGAAGGAGAAAAAAATGGTATTCCTGTTGAGGTTGCCATGGTTTATAATACTTCCTATACAGAGAATTTACATTCCTATGTTAACAATATTAATACACATGAAGGAGGAACACACCTATCTGGTTTTCGTAGAGGTCTTACTGGTACTTTAAAGAAGTATGCAGATGCTTCTGGAATGTTGGATAAATTAAAGTTTGATATTCAAGGAGATGATTTTCGTGAAGGTTTAACTGCTATTATTTCTGTTAAAGTTGCTGAACCTCAATTTGAAGGCCAGACTAAGACAAAATTGGGTAACAGAGAGGTTTCGGCGGCTGTGAGCCAGGCGGTATCAGAAATGTTGACCAATTATTTGGAAGAAAATCCAGATGATGCCAAGACAATTGTTCAAAAAGTGATTTTGGCGGCACAGGCAAGGCATGCAGCGACCAAAGCACGTGAAATGGTGCAGCGTAAAACAGTAATGAGTATTGGTGGTTTGCCTGGGAAATTATCAGATTGCTCTGAGCAAGATCCAACGTTGTGTGAAGTTTTCTTGGTTGAGGGAGATTCGGCAGGGGGTACTGCCAAGCAAGGACGCGATAGAAATTTCCAAGCCATTCTTCCTTTGCGTGGTAAGATATTGAATGTGGAAAAAGCCATGCAGCACAAAGTTTTTGAAAATGAGGAAATAAAGAACATTTATACTGCCCTTGGGGTGACAATTGGAACAGAAGATGATTCCAAAGCGCTTAACCTAGAGAAATTAAGATACCATAAAGTAGTTATTATGTGTGATGCCGATGTAGATGGTAGCCATATTGAAACATTGATTCTTACTTTCTTCTTTAGGTATATGAGAGAGCTTATAGAAGGTGGTCATGTATATATAGCGACTCCACCACTGTATCTTGTTAAAAAGGGTGCAAAAAAGAAGTATGCATGGAATGATGAAGAACGAGATCAGATTGCTGAAAGCTTTAATGGTAGTGTTGGGATACAACGCTATAAAGGTTTAGGTGAAATGAATGCTGAACAATTATGGGATACTACTATGAATCCTGAGTTTAGAACATTGAGGCAAATCACCATTGATAACGCCACTGAAACGGATAGGGTTTTCTCTATGCTTATGGGGGATGAAGTACCTCCAAGAAGGGAATTTATAGAGAAAAATGCCGTTTATGCAAACATTGATGTATAAGTAACGGCGTTTCACAACAAAAACTCGCACCGCCAGTGCGAGTTTTTTAGTTTTGGGGAAAACATAAATTATGAAAGCAATATATTTTCTCTTTGCAGTATTTTTAGGTTCCTATGCTTGTGCCCAATCTAGTATTAATGAATTATTAGCAGCTGGCTTAAATGATGCAGAACGTTTTACCACTGAGTACATGTCCCCTGTTTCAGAAGGAGCAGTATATAGTTTTTCTGGTGGCTGGTACAATACTGCGGATGCTAAACCCCTTGGTGGTTTTGAAATTTCCATAATTGGAAATATGGCAGGATTTAAGAATAAGGAAGATAAAAAGAGCTTTGTTTTAAATACAGCCGACTATGAAAACATACAATTTTTAGATGGTAGTACATCTAAAACTGTTTCTACAGCTTTAGGAGATATTGAAGGCGTTGACATTCTAATTGCAGCAGAAGTTTCACCAGGTGTTACTGTTTCGGAACAATTGGAATTACCTACAGGATTGGCTTCAGAGAACATTAATTTTGTTCCATCTGGTTATGTGCAAGCAAGTGTTGGATTGATAAAAGGGACGGAGGTAAAAGCTAGATTTTTACCAAAAATAAACACTGATGAGGTTTCTGTAGGGCTATTTGGTTTGGGTATTCAGCATGAATTTACCAAACATTTACCTGCAGATAAAATATTACCTATAGCAATTTCCGGAGTTATTGGTTACACTAACTTAAATGGCACATATGATTTCACTAATTCTGATGTTATAGCTGGTGAAAATCAAAAGATTGATACTAAAATGAGTTCATGGATTTTTCAAGCAGTAGTGTCAACTAAGCTTCCCATTATCAATTTTTATGGTGGCATAGGATATCTTACAGGAAAGTCAGAAACAGATGTTTTGGGAACGTACATTGTGCAAACGGGACCATTTCAACAAACATATACGGACCCATTTTCTATAAACAAGGACGTAAGTGGTGTTGTGGCCAATGTGGGGACAAAATTAAAGCTAGGCTTTTTTAGATTAAATGCCGATTACTCAATAGGTCAATTTAACAACCTTTCTTTAGGTGTTAACTTTGGTTTTAGGTAGAAATATTTATAAATAATACATATAAAAAAGCCCCACTAGATTTTTCCAATGGGGCTTTTTTGTATTAAAGATTTGGGGTTTTATTCTCTAACAGCTAAAATATTACCTGCAGTATCTTCCAAAACAGTATGTGTATCACTTTCTTTTAGGATAACCAAATCATCTGGTAAGTTGGTGCCTGGGTAAGAAATAAGATATTTGTCATCTTTTTGGGTCCACTTAAAATCAGTTTGCATCTCAATAACATTACCATTGTATCTATGGTGTCTACCTAAATAAGCATCATTGAAAATCCATTCCAAGCGGTTGGAGTTTTTATTTGTACTGCTGGTTAAATTTGTAGCTTCATCGATCCATACTCCAAGTATTGGATCGTTGTTTTCCGGAATTCTAGAGCAATTACTGACTAAAAAAATAGCAATTATTGCCAAAAATGATAAAATCCTCTTCATCAATCGTAGGTTAAAAAAGTTTTGGTATAAGTTTTAACGCTAGAAAAGGAATCTGTATTGAAAAAATTCGATGTAATGCTTACTTTTTTAAATTTCTTCGTTGAACCGCATTTTTAATTAACACTTTACATTCATTATAAATTTAAATGTGAATTATAAAATCAGTACGATAACGGTCATTTTAAGCACTTATAAAGTCTAAAAATCCCTTTAAAATTCCTATTTTTGAAGCGCTAAAAATTTACTTAAAATCAATAAAATGAAAGTTACGGTAGTAGGAGCAGGAGCAGTTGGCGCAAGCTGCGCAGAATATATTGCAATAAAGAATTTTGCATCGGAAGTTGTTTTGCTAGATATTAAAGAAGGTTATGCCGAAGGTAAAGCCATGGATTTAATGCAAACAGCTTCTTTAAACGGTTTTGATACCAAAATTATGGGTAGTACAAGTGATTACTCTAAAACGGCTAATAGTGATATTGCAGTCATTACCTCCGGAATTCCTAGAAAACCTGGAATGACAAGAGAAGAGTTGATAGGCATAAATGCAGGAATCGTAAAAACTGTTTCTTCCAATCTAATTGAACACTCTCCTAACGTAACAATTATTGTTGTGAGTAACCCTATGGATACTATGACTTATTTGGTTCATAAAACAACAAATCTTCCTAAAAACAGGATTATTGGAATGGGTGGAGCTTTGGACAGTGCCCGTTTTAAATATAGATTGGCAGAAGCAATGGAAGCACCTATTTCTGATATAGACGGAATGGTAATTGGAGGGCATAGTGATAAAGGAATGGTGCCTTTAACCAGCCATGCTACAAGAAATAGTTTAAAAGTTTCTGAATTTTTAACAGAAGAAAGATTATCACAAGTTGCCGAGGACACCAAAGTAGGTGGGGCCACATTGACTAAATTATTAGGAACCAGCGCATGGTATGCTCCAGGAGCTGCAGTATCTGGTCTTGTACAGGCTATTGCTTGTGATCAAAAGAAAATGTTCCCATGTTCTACCTTCTTGGATGGTGAGTATGGTTTGGATGATATTTGCATTGGAGTACCGGTAATTCTTGGTAAAAATGGAATAGAAAAAATTGTGGAAATTAACCTAAGCGATGCCGAAAAAGCCAAAATGCAGGAAAGTGCTGCTGGGGTCAAAAAAACAAACGGTCTTTTAGAACTGTAAGAAAAAGCTAATAAAAATTCATGAGCATCCCGTAAACTACGAGATGCTTTCCTTTTATAAAACTGCTAAATATATTGTCATTTCCTATGGGAAATGATATATTTGCACGCTGTTTACGAAAACATCTATAAATTTATTTAAACAATGCAAAATAAAGGACTTATAAAGCTTTTTGCTTTCTTGTTTGGGATTGTAAGTATCTACCAACTCTCCTATACATTCATTACTAATAAGGTTGAAAAAGAAGCAGAAACTTTTGCTTTCAGCTCAATTCCTGAAGCTGAAGAAGATTATGTGGCCAAAAGAGAGGCTTTAGAAGCTAGATATTTGGACTCTATAGGAAGTAATCCAATTTTTGGATTTACGGATTATAATGAGGCTAAGAAGAAGGAGCTCAACAAAGGATTGGACCTTAAAGGAGGTATCAATGTTACCTTGCAGATATCTGTTAAGGATATTCTTAAAGGTTTGGCCAACAATACTAAAAACCCTGTTTTTAATAAAGCTTTGGCAGATGCTGATGCTGCATCTAAAAATAGCGACGATACCTATTTGGAATTGTTTTTTGATGCTTTTGATGACATTAAAGGCGATACTAAATTGGCAAGCCCAGAAATTTTTGCCAATAAGGAGTTGAGCGATGTTGTTAACTTCCAAATGAGTGATGATGAGGTTAAGCCAATCATAAGAACTAAAATTGATGAAGCCATTGTATCTGCTTTTGAAGTATTAAGAGAACGTATTGATGGTTTTGGTGTTACACAACCAAATATCCAAAGAGAAGGAAATTCTGGTCGTATTTTGGTAGAATTACCAGGTGCTAGGGATATATCACGTGCACAGGATTTATTGTCCAGTACTGCTCAATTAGAGTTTTGGGAAACGTATAAGCCAAATAACCAGAGTATAGGTACTTTTTTGGTTGCTGCCAATGAGTATTTAAAATCTGTTGTAGAAACCGATTCTACTGTTGTTGTAGATGAAGAAATTTCTAAGCCAGAATCTGAAATAGATTCTTTATTGTCCGATGTTGCAGATGATGCATCGGATTTGGTTGGACAGGTAAATCCTTTATTGGGATTAATACAAGGACCAGGTAAAACTTTTGCAATTGCCAGTGTTGCTATAAAGGATACTGCGCAGGTTGGAGAATACCTTAGGATGAGGGAAATACAGCGTTTAATTCCTGCTGAAATCCAATTTGTAAAGTTTGCTTGGGAACGCCCATCTACTGATTCAGAGGTGGTAGATTTGTATGCGTTAAAATCCAATCGTGATAACGCTCCAAGATTAAGTGGAGATGTGGTGAGCGATGCTAGAGATGATTACGATCAGTTTAGTAGACCAGCAGTAACCATGAGTATGAACACCAGAGGTGCCAAAGAATGGCAAAAACTAACAAGTGATGCCAATGTTAATGCAACGGGTATTGCAGTTGTTTTGGACAATAAAGTATATACTGCTCCTGGTTGTTCCGTTGTTGGTGGAATTTCTGGGGGAAGAACAGAAATTACAGGAACATTCACAGTAAACGAAACCAAAGATATTGCGAATGTATTAAGGGCAGGTAAATTGCCTGCTAAAGCAGATATCATTCAATCAGAAATAGTGGGACCATCCTTAGGACAAGAAGCTATTGACAGTGGTTTTATGTCCTTTATGATTGCCATGGCATTTGTATTGTTATGGATGATTTTCTATTATGGAAAAGCCGGAATCTTTGCGGATATAGCTCTTTTGTTGAACATTCTTTTAATTTTTGGAGTGTTAACAAGCTTAAACGCAGTATTAACATTGCCTGGTATCGCTGGTATTGTATTAACTATTGGTATGTCGGTGGATGCCAACGTACTTATTTTTGAACGTATAAAAGAAGAATTAGCAAAAGGAAAAGGAAAGGCCTTGGCCATATCAGATGGTTTTAGCAATGCACTTTCATCTATTTTAGATGCCAACATTACTACGGGCCTTACAGCTTTAATTCTATTTATTTTTGGAACAGGTCCAATTAAAGGATTCGCTACTACTCTATTAATAGGTATACTAACATCACTCTTTACAGCCATCTTTATTACAAGATTGTTGATAGAATGGTACATTAGTAAAAAAGGAAGGTCGTTGGATTTCTCAACTTCTATGACTAAGAACCTGTTTAAGAATACGAAGATTAATTTCTTGGGCAAGCGTAAGATTGCATATGTTATTTCTGCTATTTTAATAGGTATAGGTTTGTTTTCTTTATTTACTCAAGGATTACAACAAGGAGTAGATTTCATTGGAGGACGTTCTTACCAAGTTCGTTTTGAGCATGCGGTTAATCCTTCTGAAATAGCCTCTGAGTTAAATACCGTTTTTGGTAGTGGTACCAATGTGAAAACATATGGAGATGCCAATCAGATTAAGATTACAACTCCGTATAAGGTAGATGTAGAAGGTATAGAAGTGGATAATGAGATTCAAGATAAATTATATACTTCACTTCAAAAATACTTACCAGATGGTACATCCTTCTCTGATTTTACTGTTGGAGCCTCTGAAAAGTCTATTGGAATTTTACAGTCCACAAAAGTAGGGCCAACCATTGCCGATGATATTAAGAAGAATGCAGTTTGGGCCATCATAGGTTCTTTGTTTGTGGTATTCCTGTACATTTTGTTACGTTTCCGTAAATGGCAATTCTCATTGGGTGCAGTTGTGGCCGTTTTCCATGATGTATTAATTGTACTGGGTATATTCTCTTTATTGGGCAAAATTATGCCGTTTAGCATGGAGATTGACCAAGCTTTTATTGCGGCAATTTTGACTGTAATTGGGTACTCCTTGAACGATACCGTGGTGGTATTTGACCGTATTAGGGAAATTGTAGGACTCAAGGGATGGAAAAATGGTGAAAATGTAAATGAAGCTTTGAACAGTACATTAAGTAGAACATTGAATACTTCTTTGACCACTTTGGTTGTATTACTCGCCATTTTCATTTTTGGAGGTGAATCCCTAAGAGGGTTTATGTTCGCCATGATCATAGGTGTTATTGTAGGTACATACTCATCTTTGTTCATTGCTACTCCAGTAATGTTTGATACTTTGAAAAAAAGTATCCAATCTGGAAAAGAATAAGCTTATTCTTTCACATATAAATTAAAGCCACTTTAAAAAAGTGGCTTTTTTATGCTCTTACTTGTCTGTTTTTCAATAGATAATGTAACTTTAGGTTTCAATAAAAACCAGATTTAATTATTTGCACCTATTATGAGAAAACCAACCAGAACCTTTTTATTCGCATTTATAATATTGCTTTGTACGGCATGGATACTACCAACTTCGACTACCAATGAAAATACAGGACATTATTTATACGTGGCTACTCCTGGTATTAGGGATTATTTAGGGTATGGAGGTCATGGGCTTTTGGTCTTTGATATGGACAACGACCATAAATTTGTAAAAAGAATTAAGACAAAGGGCTTTCATGAAGATGGTACGCCATCCAATGTTAAAGGCATTGCTGTAAGTGCACAGCTCAATAGTATATATATTTCTACATGGGAAACCTTGCAAAGAATAGATTTAGAAACGGAAGAATTGATTTGGGAAATTCCTATAGAAGGTGGTTGTGACCGCATGTCGATTTCACCAGATGGAATGACCATGTATTTACCTTCCTTGGAAAAAGAGTTTTGGAATGTAGTGGATTGTAAGACCGGTGAGGTCATAACCAAAATCAATGTACATAACAGGGCACACAATACGCTTTATGGCTCCTCTGGGGACAAGGTTTATATGGGAGACATTAATTCTCCTTTTGTACATGTTGCAGAAACCAAGACACATACATTAACTCAAAAGATTGGGCCATTTAGTGCCGGTATCAGGCCTTTTACGATCAATAGCGATGAATCACTTGTATTTGTAAATGTAAACGAGTTATTGGGTTTTGAAGTTGGGGATTTAAAAACTGGGGAGAAGCTGGCGAGTATTGAAGTTCAAGGATGGGATAAAGGCCCTGTAAGAAGGCATGGAAATCCTGCTCATGGTATTGGCCTTACTCCAGACGAAAAAGAAGTTTGGGTGTGCGATGGGCATAATATGCGAATGCATATTTTTAGCGCAACAGCTCCTTACCAACAGTTGACAACAATTGCATTGAGCGATATGCCAGGTTGGGTTACCTTTAGTATGGACGGAAAGTATGCCTATCCTTCCAGTGGAGAGGTAATAGATGTTAAAACCAGAGAGATTCTCTATCTACTAAAGGACAATGACTACAATACAGTTTCCAGTGAAAAAATGATTGAAGTCTTTATGAAAGATGGAAAAGCAACTAAAATTGGGGACCAATTTGGATTGGGGAGGTTGAAAGAGATGGAATGATTAAATCTATATAGGGATCTTCGTTAACCACTGTGTTATTTCTTTACCTCAATAATGGTTTCTTTATATAAATTGGTCATTAGTTCTTCTTGCCCAGTTAATTCCCAAAACCTTAATTGAAATTGCACAAGAATTTGGTCAATATCTTCCATATTGTGGGCATTGGTATCGGAACAATAATCTAATATTTAAATAATTTGCTTTTCAAACTGTCACTTTTGCCTTCAACAATTTCCGTAATTCTATTTCTAATTTTTATATGTTGCTCTTTCCAGTTAGCAATTATTTCTGAATTCCGAAATAACTCTTTTTGAATACTTTCGATAGCAATTATCTTTTTCTTATTGCTTTTATAGTCATCAAATAATTTATTGATCAATAAGGCAAATAAAACACTAAAGATGGTTAATAACCCTTCATCTATATATTTTTCGGATGTTCAGAAGTAAGTGAGAACGAGTAATTACTTATAGTCGTTGTTAGCCATAGTATTATTTTTTATTATCAATTTTTAGAATAAAATAATTGCAATAAAAAACGAGGATTAAATTTTGATAAGAAAATACTACTTGCAATATGAATTATAGACCAAAACCCTATAATTTTTTTAAAGCTAGGTTGTGTTATGGAAGTATCCACTAAAAAAACGAATAAAAGGACAAACAATAGAGATACGAAGCCAATTTTAAGAAAGAAATGTGCCGTTTTTTTGGTGTTCTTTTCCAGTACATTTAAAATCCAGTAAGAAAACACATACCAAGTTAGTATATGGTAAAATCCTAAAAAATGAATATCAAAAACGGCATTTTTTAGAAGCATATAAATTACAATAAGGACGAGAGGTAGCTCAAAATAAACTAGACTTTTTAGTTCGCTTGTAACATATAAAATATACCCTAAACTAAATATTCCAATACCTATAAAAATGCTAAGAACCATTGAGTTCATAGGAATAAACAAGAGGGCGAAGCAAATGGAATAGAATATAGTTCTTCCTATTTTCAAATATTCATTGTCTTTATTTCGACTTTTAAAAGGTAGTAAATAAGCATCGGATAAGGCTGCATGGACAACCAAAAAATGAGGTGCATATTTTATCCAGTAGAAAGAAAAATACAGGCCAGATAAAAGAATGATTGATGCCAATATTAATGCTACTTTCTTTTTCTTAAGTTGAATTAAGTTCTTTTTTGAATAAACCGCACCGTAAAAAAAATGAGAAAATAGAAGCCCTACAAAAATCGATTTATAAGAAAAAGTGTTATAGTCTAAAGTAAAAGACATAATAGCAATAATGAGTATGCTTACATGCCGAGATGTAATTGAAAATTTTGATGATAATTGCATTTTAATTGTATTTTTCGTTTAAACATCTCGTAAGCGAGCCCGAGTTGCTTAGCAAAATTAATCTATACCGATAGATGAGACTTGTTGTAATATCTCAACTAATGCAATTTTTGAATCACGAGTTGTTATGCTTCTACTCGAATTGCAGAAGGCGCAATTTTATAAAATTCCTTGAATTTTTTTGTGAAAAATGAAGGTGTACTAAATCCGCATTTATAAGCTATTTCTGAAATAGATAAATCAGTTTTACAGATTAGTTCTAAGGACTTTATAAGTCGAAATTTTCTTATAAACGAATTTGGAGATTCTTTAATTAAATTATTAAGTCGCCTGTTGAGTGTCGCTTTACTAAGTCCTATTTTAGTTGCGTAATCTAATACCTTAAACTCCGGATCGGTATAGTTTTGTTCTAGAACGTGAAGGCAAGAGGTAAAAAACGATTCTTGTGTTTTAGATAAAGAAAAACTATTGGTGTCATTTAATAATGCGGCATCTAAAGTGTTATTTTCTGAATCAAAAAGTTCTTTTACAGTGGCACTTACCACAAAATTATGAGGTATTAGATTGCAAAAGTACTCACATTGTTTAATCGTATTTTCAAACATTTCATTCTCATGCTGTTCAATGGGAGACCCAGAACTAAGCCCAATAGACAAAGTAACATTTGATAACTTTTGCTTGTTAAAATATTTCTTGATAGCTAACAATGACATTACCGCATGAGAAATACTTTTAAATGATACCAGTAAATGATTTGAATGCTTTTTTACCAATATTCCTTTTGATATAGATACTAATTCTTTTATGGTAGCTATAGCTTCATCATTTAGTTTAGATGATATTTTAAGTCTTTCTTTTATAAATTGAAATTTAATAAGTGCTATAAATCGATAGGCAGGCTCATCAATTATATTAAGGCTAGCACCTACTTCTTTTTTGGGGTCTACTATTCTTCCTAAGAACGACTCAACTACAGAAGAATCCACCTCAATAACACTATGCGCCATTGAACCATGCGAATGAGCGTGCATATTATGAATAGCTTGCGCATTAGGAGCTTCAATTAAACAAAAAGCTGTCCTTCTAACCTCATCACACCAATAAGTAAGACCTCTGCAGTTATAGAGATGTTCAATTTTTAAGTCCTCTTGATGCATACGAGCGATATCTTCAGCTGTAATTTTGTCTTGCATTACATGCCTATCTATGTATATTGGCATAATATTTTAAGTTATTGAATCAGTTATTTTTGTGGAGGTATTATGGCTAACAATGGGATATAATTAATAACCAATACTTGGGAATATAACCATTGATTATATTCAATCTTACACGTTATATTGTTAAAAAGCTTCATTTATTGGTAATTACCCAATCCACCCTTTTTTAATACAATGGCCAGCAAACCAAACTAGAAAGACAGAAAAAAGAACAACCATGACAGGCATTATTGCGGCACCTGGCCCATATACATCCATGGCCTTTGCAATAAATAGACTGTGCACCATTTGTACAAGAACCCCAATAAGGGAAATAATAAAAATAGGTTTTGCCCACTTCTTTTTTAGCAAAAGACCTACACAACCCAAGAATCCTCCTATTACGGCAAGTGCGTAAGCAATTTTTGTCCAAAGAGGATATTTACCATATAACTCTCTTTCACTATCTGGCAATGCCTGTATGGCTTCATCGGACATCATGATATCTGCAAAAAATGCAGTAACGCCCATAAGGTTCCATATTAAAAATATAATGGATACTACCCAAAACCAAGTTGGGACTTTTTTAAGTTCAGCTGTCATAATTAATAGTTTTTATGTTAGTTGTTAAAGTTCTTATATACAGTTTGTTCGGAACAAATTAATTGTTTTTAGTAACTTTTCCTAAAGAACCTTTTGGATTCATCTCTAATTCATACACAAATTGGGGTTGTAGCCCTGGTTCTGTTCTATGCGATACAAAGAGGATGGTCGTTGTGCTCTCTTGGGCAATTTTGTTTACCAAGTGTACAAATAATAGGGCGCTCTCATCATCCAAACCAGCAGTGGGCTCATCTAAAATCAATAGTAATGGATGTTTTATCATGGCCCTTACAGTCATAATAAGTCGTTTTTGTCCCATGGATAAATCATGAAAATAAGTTTTTCTATAATCCCACATGCCAATGAGTTCTAACCACTCTTTTGCCAACTGGGTTTGGGTCTCTGTCGGTTTTTTATACAATCCAATAGAATCGTGCATGCCAGAAATTATCATATTCTCCAAAGAATGATGCCCCGTAAATTTATCGGTCATGGAAGGGGTAAAGTAACCTATCTTTTCTTTAATGTCCCAAACACTTTCTCCACTTCCTTTTTTTTGCCCAAAAAGATAGAGGTCTTGCCCATACCCTTTGCTACTATCTCCTGTAATCATGGATAGAATAGTGGTTTTTCCACTTCCGTTTTTTCCTATAAGTTGCCAAAACTCACCTTGTTTTATTTCCCAATTAATGTTTTGTAACACTGGTTTTCCTTCAAAACTTACAAATACATTTTTTAAAGCAACCAAAACATCATTAGAATAGTGAATAACCTTAAGGGGTAGAGGAATGGTCTTTTTAAAATGGATATCGCCCTCGTTTTTATTATCCAAGTAAGCGGATGAATCTTTAAGAAAATGTACTTTCTTGTTATCCAGATTGGCAAAATGGGTAATAAAGGGCAACACATCTATCTTTCTACTTACCAGTTGTACAATATGTATTTCTTGGGATATGGAACTAAGAATTTGTTTTAATTCTTTCTGAAAATCGACATCCAAGTTGTCAAACGGATTGTCAAGAATTAAAAAGTCTGGCTTGGAATCTAATAAGTATTTTAGAAGTGCTTTTTTCTGTTCTCCACTGGACATGGTTTTTAATAACTGCGGAGTCTCTTTGGTAATTTCCTTAAACCCGTGCCGCTCTTCTTCATCTATAAATTTCACCAATGCTAATTTTGAGAACAAAGCCCCTTTTAATTTGCTTAATTCCTCAAAACCTGGGACATTTTCCTTTAAAAGCGATTGGATAAAATGCTCTTTGTTGGATTGGTTGTTTATAAATAGGACCCAGTGCTTTTTTGAGTTCATACAATATGACTATTTAACATAAGTTCAACGTGACTTTTATTGTCTATTTAAACAAAACAACAGTTTGTCTGGTCGAGCGGAGTCGAGACCTTTTTTATATGGACATGCTGACCTTTCGACTTTGCTAAAGGGCAATTTAAAGTGAATAAGATAAAGCTTATTGTTTGAATTTTATTTAGATCTAACATACATTATTTTAGAAAGAGAAATTTATGCATTATTCGGCATAAACCCTATAAATGCCCACGGGATTGTCTTTGTAACTTGTTGTTTTATCTAAATGCATCCCATTGTTTAAGGCCACTTTTTGTGAAGGAATATTATCCACATGAATTATGGAAATTAATGAAGGTACCCATTGTTTTTCAAAAGCAATAGTTTTACATTTTATAGCAGCTTCTGTGGCGTACCCTTTTTTCCAATATTTAGGTAAGATGGAATATCCAATTTCTAATTCCTCTATGCCATCGACTGTTTGTACTAAAAGACCGCATTGACCAATAAGAGTATTGGTGTTTTTATCAATAAGAGCATTCATACCGCCCAAATTGTTTTCGTATCTGTAAAAAACTTTATTAAACCATTCTTGACACGCAACTTTAGGCTCAGCCTGTTCCCCTTCCCAAAATTGAGTGGATAAAGGTTCTTTATGAAAAGGAAGCCACAGATTAAAATCTGTAGGCTCTAGCTTTCTAAAAAGAAGCCGTTGTGTTTCTTCACCTTCTAGAAGGAATTTCATTTAATGGCGATTTACTTCTTGGTATAGGCTATGCTATCACCTACTTGCAGGGACCATTTTTCGGCAAGTCCAGCATTTAGTTCCAAAACATATTGCACAGGGACTTGAGAGGAAAGACCAGTTTCATCCATGGGGCTCGCATTCTTCTGAAAACTTGCAATTTTTAAGTCCGAATCTATAAAAACAATATCCAATGGTATTTTGGTATTTTTCATATAAAACGAATGCATAGATTCATTTGGAAAAATAAAGAGCATGCCTTGGTCTTCTTCCATGGATTCTCTATACATAAGACCAGTTTGGGTCTCATAATCGCTATCTGCAATTTCTATATTTACTTGAGCTAAAATAGAATCAGTCTGCGTTTTAAAGACGGTAAGCTCTCCTTCTTTTTTGAAGGAAATAGTTTCAGTTTTTACTTCTTTTTTTGATTTTTCCTTACATGAAGTTTGAAGAAGAACCCCAAAAATAAACAATAAAAAAAGAAATCTAATTTTCATTGAAAATTACTTTTTTATGATTTTAGATTTGAACATAAAGAACAGTCCAATCAATATAAAAGGAATACTTAACCACTGTCCGGTAGATAAAAGTCCAAGGGATTCTTCAAACCCGCCTTGACTTTTCTTTACGTATTCTACAAAGAAGCGAATGGTCCAAAGCAGAACTAAAAAGAGCCCAAATAGGAACCCTGATTGGTTTTTCTTATCCGTTTTCCAATATAGGTAGTATAATATTAAAAAGACAAAAATATAACATACCCCTTCATACAATTGAGCAGGATGTCTATATGGAATACCTTCTAAAATTGAAGCAAATTCTGGGTTGTTTTCTATGGCAGAATAAGCAGCACTAGCGCTTTTTTCTTTGGTAATTGCCATAGCTCTTGCTGCTGGCATATCATCAGAATCTCGAATAAAACGTGTAGCAAGTGCAAAAGTTCCTTCAGTTACTTTTCCATTTATTTCGGAGTTAAAGAAATTCCCCAATCGAACACAGAAGGCGCCAATTGCCGTAGGGATTACCAAACGGTCCAAAACCCATAACAATTTAAATTCTGGAAACTTTCGAGTGTATAAATACATACCAATAATGACACCAATGGCCGCGCCATGACTTGCCAAACCAGCAAAGCCAGTAAACTCATACCCTTTTATAAAACCAAATAGGGAACCGTTTGAGTTTTCTCTAATCGGCAATAATATTTCCATTAAATGATTTTGATAATATGGCCAATCATAGAAAAAAACATGACCCAATCTTGCTCCCAGCATGGTCGCTAAAACTGTATAAATAAAGAGGGAATCCAATTGTTCCATGGATTTTTTCTCATTGTTAAAAATCCGTTTCATGATGACCCATCCCAATGCAAAGGCGGCAATCCATAAAAGATTGTAATATTTTATCTGTAAAGGCCCAAGATTAAACAAGGTTTCGTTTGGGTTCCAATTAAATCCTAAAAAGTACATAGCGGTTGTTTTGGAGAGCTAATATAGGTATTTAGATAGAAAAGGATTTTGTGTTGAGGTTAAATTAACACCTTTTGGGTGTATCTTATTATGGCACAGGGTCATACCCTTTGCCTCCCCATGGGTTGCAACTAAAAATACGTTTTATTGAAAGCCACCCGCCTTTAAAAAGACCATGCTTTTTTAATGCGTGGAGTGTGTAATGTGAACAAGTAGGTGAATATCGGCAGGTTGCGGGCGTCAATGGGGAAATAAGATATTGGTATAATTTCACCAAAAGAACAAACGGAGCTATGAGTATTTTTTTCATTTCCCTAAAAAGGTAAAAAAATTTCAGGAAAGACTAAAGGTAGTTCCATCTTTTCCATCTTTTAATTGAATACCCATGGTGTCCAATTGGTCTCTAATTTTATCTGAGGTTGCAAAATCCTTATTGCTTCGGGCTTCATTTCGTAATTCAATCAATAGTTCAACAACACCAGATAACTTCTCAGAATTATTATCCGAAGCACTACTATTAACCAACCCCAAGACATCAAAAACAAAGGCATTCAAATATTCTTCTAATAAGGTTTTATCCTCTCTAGTGATACTTTCTTTTCCTTCTTTGATTAAGTTGATATGTTTTACAGCATCAAATAGCTGAGCAATGAGAATTGGGGTATTAAAATCATCATTCATGGCATCGTAACACTTTTGTTTCCATGCTGCAATATCAAAATCTGATTTGTCGCCTGTTTCAAGATTTTCTAATGTGTTAAGGGATTCCATCAATTTATGATATCCTTTTTCTGATGCTAGCAAGGCATCATTGCTTAAATCTAAAATACTTGCATAATGTGCCTGCATCATAAAAAACCGAACAACTGAAGGAGCAAAAGGCTTACTTAAAATTGTATTCTCACCAGAAAATATTTCATTGGGCAACAAATTGTTCCCTGTTGATTTTGCCATTTTCTTACCATTAAGGGTAAGCATATTGGCATGTAACCAATATTTTACAGGTGATTGTCCATTACTAGCTTCTGCTTGGGCAATTTCACACTCATGGTGAGGAAATTTTAAATCCATTCCACCCCCATGAATATCAAAATGTTCTCCCAAATACTTGGTACTCATAGCAGTACACTCTAAATGCCAGCCTGGAAAACCATCTCCCCAAGGAGAAGGCCATCTCATTATATGTTGCGGTTCTGCTTTTTTCCATAGGGCAAAATCCTGAGGATTTTTTTTCTCGTTCTGTGCCGTAAGCTCTCTTGTATTGGCAATCATATCCTCCAATTTTCTACCGCTTAACTTGCCATACTCATTGGTTTCATTAAATTTTACAACATCAAAATAAACAGAGCCATTAATTTCATAGGCGTATCCTTTTTCAAGAATATCCTTTATGATTTCAATTTGCTCAATAATATGGCCAGTTGCAGTAGGCTCAATGCTTGGAGGTAAAAGGTTGAATTTTTGTAATGTGTTATGAAAATCTACGGTGTAGCGTTGAACAACTTCCATAGGTTCTATCTGTTCCAATCGTGCCTTTTTTGCAATTTTATCCTCTCCTTCATCAGCATCATTCTCCAAATGCCCTGCATCCGTAATATTGCGCACAAACCGAACTTTATATCCCAGATGTTTTAGATACCTAAAAATCATATCAAAAGACATAAAAGTTCTACAGTTTCCTAAATGCACATTGCTATAAACGGTAGGGCCACAAACGTACATACCTACATGGCCGTCATTTATGGGAGAAAAAGCTTCTTTGTTATTAGATAAGGTATTGTAAAGCTTTAGGGATTGGTCTTTGTACAGTTGCATTCTATGGAAAAACAGTTAAAAATTGGTCTCTATGTTGATGTAATCCAAAAACTCTCTACGAGTGGCTTCTTCCTTAAATTTGCCACCATATTCTGCAGTAACAGTACTACTTTCTATATCCCTAATACCTCTGGAATTTACACAAAGATGTTTTGCATCTATAACGCAGGCAACATCCTCTGTCCCCAGTACTTTTTGAAGCTCTTTTACAATTTGAATGTTTAAGCGCTCCTGTACTTGTGGTCTCTTAGCAAAATAATCTACAATACGGTTCATTTTAGAAAGCCCTACCACTGTTCCTTTAGATATATAGGCCACATGTGCTCTACCTACAATGGGTAACAAGTGGTGCTCACAAGTAGAGTATAAGGTGATGTTTTTTTCCACCAACATTTCGCCATACTTGTACTTATTGTCAAATGTGGATGCTTTTGGCTTACGGTCTGGATGCAAACCTCCAAAAATCTCTTTCACGAACATTTTTGCCACTCGGTTTGGGGTTCCTTTTAGACTATCATCTTCCAAATCCAAACCAAGGGTCAACATAATTTCCCTTACATTTTTCTTAATGATATCAATCTTTTCCTCATCATTTAATAAAAAAGCATCTTTTCGTAAAGGAGTGTCCTCTGCGGATGATACATGTCCATCCCCAAGCTCTTCAAACTGCTCTTCCAGTGCACTATCAAATTTCATTAAATACTGTTTAAATAGAAACAGCAAAGATATACATAAAATGGCACTTTATATCCGTTTAAAGGGGTTACACAACATAAATTAGTGTTAAGGAAATGGGTGGTTTATTTTTAGTGTTCAAAAAAAATTGGATTCCTAATCTTATGAAAAAATATGTGTTTCATATTTTATCAATACTCCTTATGGGGTTATTTGGTGTTTCTGGCCAAATCTCACCAGACTGTTCCAGTGCAATTCCAATTTGTAACAATACGCCCGTAAATGGAGGGGCATATAATTTTGGAGTGGACGACTTTAACGGAGCCACCAAATCTGGATGTTTGGAGCAAGCGACTACTGCAGGAACAATTGAATCTAATTCTGGATGGTACAGGTTTAGAACCAACGCTTCTGGTCAGTTAGGGTTTAATATTGGTTTTGATTCTTATGAAGACTGGGATTTTGCATTGTACAAAACAAACGATTGTAACAATTTGGGCGACCCTATTCGTTGTAATTTCTTTGATAATGCAGAAAATAGCTCTTTTATTGGAGTTGGTGATGACCCGACTGGCATAACGAATTCTATACAATATGAGGATTGGATACAGGTTGCTCCAGGTGAGGATTATTATTTATTGGTCAATAATTTTAGTAATAACAATTCTGGATTTTCAATTCAGTTTTCAGGTTCTATTTTTGAAACCAACCCATACGATGCCTTAGACTGCTCTATAATTAGTAACCTTTTGGGTTCACCTATTGCCGCTTGTGATAGCGACCCTGTAGTTTTGGATGCCACCACATCTAATGCCACAGTTTATAATTGGTTTATGGACACGGGTTCGGGTTTTCAACAAATGGTTGGGCAAACTAATCCAACGTTAAGTGTAACTATTTCTGCATTATATAGAGTGGAGGTCGTAACGCCAACAGGAAATATTTATAGTGATGTACAGGTAGAGTTTTCAAATGCGCCCATCACTTTTATGGTTACAGATGATTCCTACTGTTTGGAAATGAATAGTTTTTACGATTTATCTCAGAAAAACAATGAAGCTTTAGGTTCTCAAAGCCCATCGGAATACACAGTTAGTTATCATAGTTCTCTTTCTGATGCAATGAATGGTTTTAATAAATTACCAGAACAATATACCACACAAGCTGGTACTGAGACTATTTATGTTAGGACTACATCTATGACCAACCCCATATGTTATGATGCTTCTCGTCAGTTTGAATTGACAAGTGTTGAAACTCCAGTATCGGATTTCCCATTAGAAGTTTTCTTATGTGATGATGTTGTATCTATTCCAATTGGGGATGATACCCCAACTGCTGGGTATACTTATTTTTGGAGTACTGGGGCAGTTACTCCTACTATTGATGTTTCAGTGGCTGGAACATATGATTTGACCATCACAAATGAACAATCAGGTAGAGCATGTGCGGAAACATTTTCTATAGCAGTATATATTTCCAAGGCACCTGCAATTACAGATGTATTGATAGATGATTTGCAGAAATACAACACTGTGACTATACTTACTGATGTTGAAGGAGATTTTGAATATCGCTTGGATGATGGAGCTTATCAAGCTTCAAATGTTTTTGAAGACGTTTTTCCCGGGGAACATCAAGTAAGCATAAATGATTTAAATGGTTGTGGTTCCGTTTCCGAAAACATTATGGTTGTTGGTTTTCCAAAGTATTTTTCACCAAATGGTGACGGTGTTAATGACCGATGGGAAATTATAGGAATGACAGAACTCCAGGATCCAATAGTATTTGTGTTTGATAAGTTTGGCAAGCTATTGGGACAAATAGATGAAAACAATATGGAATGGGACGGTACTTATAATGGCAAACAATTGCCTTCTACCGATTATTGGTTTAAGCTTACCTATATAGACTCAGATGGTCAACGTGTAGAGGCTAAATATGTTGAAAATCACTTTTCTTTGAGGAGATAGACTCTTTTTTTTACTTCTAAGATTCATTTCATCGATTAACTGTCCAATTTATGGGATAAAAACATACTAAATAAGGGCTTAGTGAGTTATACTAATGATTGTAGTATAATGTTAGCCCTAAATCTATGCGGACACTCCTTAGTTGTATGTGTTGTTTATTCCTTTTTGTCTTTGGAGTAAATGCCCAAAATTCACCAGATTGTAGAAGTGCCATACCTGTTTGTGCAGATGCACCCATTCTTTCATTTGCGGATGGCAGTGGAGATATAGATGATTTTGACCCAGACGTAATCCGTCAAACCGGTTGTTTAGAAAAAGGAAGTGTAAGTTCTGCCAATATAGAAAACAATACATCTTGGTATGTATTTAGAGCAGGGACCGATGGTCAAGTAGGTTTTGACATTGAAGCCTTGTCCGATACTGCTGAATGGGATTTTGCTGTTTACGGTCCAGATGTGGATTGTGGAGATATTAGCAATGGTACTGCTCAACCTATACGTTGTAATTATGAGGTAAATACAACATCTTTTACGGGACTTGGAGTAAATCCAGAAGATGGCAGAGTAGGTGCACCTTTTGTAGTAGGCAGTCAAAATACCTATGATGAATATATAGATGTAATACAAGGTGAAATATATTTTATCCTAATAAATAATTTTAATACCAATTTTAATGGCGACCCAGAACCATTTTCATTGACATTTACAGGTCAGTCTGTAGAAGATGATCAAGACACGGCTTTGGATTGTACTTTAAGGGACGAATTTTTAGGATTGGATATTGTTGCTTGCGAAGGTGATCCAGATATTGTATTAAGTGCATTACGTACGCCTGCGGGACCAGATGTTGCAAGTGTTGTTTGGACTGTTGATTATGATGATGATGGAACTATTGATGATACATTGACAGGAACTGGCCCTGATGGTGCGGAATTGGTGGTTAGCAGCCCAAATTCTGGCCGTTATTATGTAAGCGTGCTGGATGATTTTGGGGTTACATACCCTGATGATATTTTAATAACCTTTTACGGAATTCCAGTTTTGGATAGTGTTGAGATTTTGGAAACCAACTTATCAACAGAAATTGACCAGAATGATGTAGAGTTTGTAGTCGCTGGAGATGGAGATTATGAATATGCCATTAATGGTGGTGAATTTCAGGACGACCCAATATTTTTGGATGTTCCACCAGGTTTAAATACGGTAATCATCAATGATAAAAATGGTTGTGGAACAACGGAGCCCATAGAATTTTTGGTTGTTGCTTACCCCAAGTTTTTTACACCCAATGCCGATGGATTTCATGACGCATGGAATGTTTTGGGAATAGAAACACTTGATAACCCTGTGGTCTTTATTTTTGACCGTTATGGAAAACTGTTAAAACAAATTGACGATACCACCATAGGATGGGACGGTACTTTTAATGGTAGACCCATGCCTTCTTCAGATTACTGGTTTAGGTTTGAGTATGGTGAGGACGAGCAAAACGATGGTGTTATAGTTGCCAAGACACAACGAAAACATTTTTCATTATTGAGATAGACAAAAAAACCGCCAATTGGCGGTTTTTTTGTCTAATTATGTTCTCTCTATTCTAGAAGTTCACCGTGTAGCCTATAGTTACATTGGTATTGATATTGTTTATTAAAGCAGTTGAGGTAAGACCAGTATCAAACAATTGTTTGTTTATGTCTTGCTCGGATCTGTTTACAGATAAATCTAGCCTGCTTCCACCAAAACTATAACCAATACCACCCGAATACCCTGTTAAATCGCCAATGGTAATACCGTCAACATAAGGGCTTTGCTCAAAACGATACCCAGCTCTTAAACTCACAGCATCTATTCTATATTCTCCACCAATCCTATAAGTGGAAACTGCACCTAATTCATTAGAAATAAAAGTATTTTCAGAAGTAAAACTTGGGTCACTGCTTGGGCGTAATTCTGCCTGTGACATATCTTGGTACCCATAGTCAAAACTTAAAAGACCTTCTTTGCCAAAAACAATTGCCGCACTTCCTGTAAGTTTACTAGGTGTTTTTATAGTATATGCTTCAAATAGGTTGATGATGTTATAATCTATAAAACCAATATCGCTATCCGCTAAATCAGAATTAATTCTTTGTGAAGTATCATCGGTCAAACGATACCAAGTAGGAGATTGATAGCTACCACCAATTCTAACATTATCATTTAATTTAGCAATACCACCTACGCTAAAAGAGAAACCATCACCTTCTGTATGCAAAAGATTATCAAAATGTGTAAATTGAATTTCTGATGCTGCATCATAACCTGTCTCTGTATACTCAGTTATTTTATCATATAATATTGTATGAAAATTCATTGATGCTCCTATGTACAAGTTTTCTTGATACTGCCCACCAAAGTTTACCGTGAATTTACTGTTATAGCCAGATGTGATTTGAGAAAATTCTTGATTAACACTGCTGTATTGAGCATTGGAAATGTAATCCGTGTTGTTATCATCATCAAAATCAACAGGGTCTATAATTCCACCAAAATAGCCTAAAAATGCTTGCTGCTGATTAAAGCCAAGACTAGATCCAATATCCAAATATGCATCTTCTATAAATTCACCATCTCTCAATAATAACGAACCAAAAGGAACTCCTTGGGCAGAGTTTAAAAAGTAATTATCTATACCCTGAGTGTTGTTTCCAGAAATAAAATAATCATCATCAAAAGTCTGCACCATATCGTAGTTAATGGCAAATGCCAATTTTTTCCAAGGTGAATTTCCTCTACTATTAAAAACAAACACTCCTCCAGCTTGGTTTAAATCCAATGAATTGATTTGAGTGTTGTTTGTTGTATTGGAATATATAACACCATTATTTCTATTAAAGTTAGTGCCAGAAATAGTAAATTGACTATAATTGAACACTGCGGAACCAGCTGGATTAATATTTAATGCAGATAGGTCTCCGCCCAATGCCCCAAATGCTCCACCCATTGCTTGGAAGCGAGCTGTTCCCTGTAAGTTTTCTGTACTGTATTGGAGAACTTCGTTTATGTTCTGTGCGCTTATAGCCGCACATGCCAATACCATTATGAAAGTAATTTTTAGTTTCATTTTTGCAATTTTTTTATTTGGATTGATGGATTCTTAATTTCTTCTTCCTCCTCCACTGGATGATCTACCACTACTGCCAGAAGATGATCTACCACTAGATGATGACCCAGAACTTCTATAGCTTCCGCTAGATGAACTCCGTGAAGGAGAAGAGCTTCTATAACTACTAGAACTACTTCTACCACTAGATGAACTTCTATAGCTACTGCTTCTTGGAGAGCTGCTACGATATGTCTGTGTACTTCTACTACTTCTATAGGTGCCACTGTTCCCCGAGGAACTTCTAGAACTTCTATATGTGGATGTTCTTGGAGTACTACTACTTCTTGAAGTTGAATATCCATTTCTTGCACCCGTAGATGTGCCGCTTCTATACGTGCTTGTTCTTGGTGTTGTGCTTCTATATGTTTGGCTAGATCTACTACTGCTATTATATCTTGGTACAGCTCTGGTGCTTCTACTGGTTCTATATGCAGTATTTCTTTCAATACCATCAACACTTACAGTTCTTCTATTTGTTGATCCTGTTCTATATGCAGTACTACTTCTTGCAGTTGTTGCTCTTCTGTTTATATTAGAACGTGTACCTGTAGTTCTATATCTTGAAGAATTTAAATTACTTCTTGTTGAGTTAATATTAGATCTTCCTCTTAAAGAATTTGCTGCTAGTGCATTTCTATTATAATATCCTCTTCTACTGTTGTTAAAACCATAGCGTCTATATCTATTATTATAAAAATTATTATAATAGTTGTTATAATAAGGACCGTAGGCATATCCGTAATAATTACCATACCCATAATTCCACGGACTGTAATATCCTCCCCATCCCCAGTTGTTCCATCTCCAGGGGTTGTAATATCCCAAGCCATAACCATAGTATCCACCATAGCCCCAGTTGTTCCATCCCCAAGGAGTTCCAAAGCTATAGAAACCATATCCAAGTCCACTATATATATTAATACTTACTGATGTTGCATTGTCTCCCCAACCTGCATAACCGTTATAATCATTTTCTGAGCTGAAATAATCATCTTTTTGTGCCAAGGCCAAACTATCATTTTCAGCTTCGCCATAATATTCATCAATATCTGTAAAGACTTCACTATCCAATATTTCATCATATTCACCTGCTCTTTGTTCAAAATAATCTCCATATGCATTGGTTTCATTTTTTTGAACTTGCTTCTGAGGATTGTGTCTACTCTCAACGGCTACTTCATTATTGCCACTAGAATAAATTCCATCATTGTCATAATAGGAAGCTTGTTGGTAAGAACCGCAAGAAACCACTAAAATGCCTAAAAAGGCAAATAGAGCTCCAGTTTTAATATTTGTTGGGATGTGGGATTGTATCATCGTATTAAAATTAATTGTTGAACACTTTAAAAATAGTTAGTTTTACCGAATATTTTTATTAATTAAGTCACAAGTTTTGTGCCAAACTAACATAAATGGGTAAAAATTTAACCAGTAGAAGTGAGGATTATTCCAAATGGTATAACGAATTGGTCGTAAAAGCAGATTTAGCTGAAAATTCGGGAGTTAGGGGTTGTATGGTTATTAAACCCTATGGATATGCTATCTGGGAAAAGATGCAGGCGGGATTGGATAAGATGTTTAAAGAGACTGGGCATGAGAATGCTTATTTCCCAATATTCATACCAAAATCTTACCTAAGTAAAGAAGCTAGCCATGTTGCAGGTTTTGCTAAAGAATGTGCCGTAGTTACCCATTATAGATTAAAAAATGCGGAAGATGGTAGCGGTATTATTGTGGATCCAGATGCTAAATTGGAGGAGGAACTTATTGTTAGACCAACCTCGGAAACCATTATTTGGGATACCTATAGAAAATGGATCCAATCCTACCGAGATTTACCTTTGTTGATTAATCAATGGGCCAATGTGGTACGTTGGGAAATGAGAACCCGACTTTTTCTTAGAACTTCAGAGTTTTTATGGCAAGAGGGGCATACTGCCCATGCAACAGAAAAAGAGGCTATTGAAGAAGCAGAACAAATGATGAATATATATGCTGAGTTTGCCGAAGAACATATGGCAGTACCAGTGATTAAAGGGGTGAAGACTGAAAGTGAACGTTTTGCTGGGGCTGTTGAGACCTATTGTATTGAGGCTTTAATGCAAGATGGTAAAGCACTACAAGCAGGAACATCTCATTTTTTGGGTCAGAATTTTGCAAAAGCCTTTGATGTTAAGTTTGCAACAAAGGAAGGAAAGCAAGAATATGTATGGGCAACTTCTTGGGGAGTTTCCACTAGATTGATGGGGGCTTTGGTAATGACACATAGTGATGATAACGGCTTGGTTCTGCCGCCAAAATTGGCTCCAATTCAGGTTGTAATTGTGCCAATTTATAGAGGGGAAGAGCAGTTGAATGCTATATCTGAAAAAGTGAATCCTTTGGTAAAAGAATTACGCTCTAAAGGTATTTCTGTTAAATATGATAATAGGGATACACATAAACCTGGATTTAAATTCAATGAATATGAATTAAAAGGTGTTCCTGTGCGTTTGGCCATAGGTCAAAGGGATATGGATAATAGTACTTTTGAGGTTGCCCGTAGAGATACTTTGGAAAAGGAAATAGTAAATGCTGATGAAGTTGTATCTAAAATTGAATTTTTGATGGGGGATATCCAGAGGAATATTTATCAAAAAGCACTAGATTACCGCAAAGAACATATTACAGAGGTGAATTCTTATGACGAGTTTAAATCGGTTTTAGAAAGCAAAGGAGGATTTGTTTCAGCACATTGGGATGGTACCATTGAGACAGAGAATCGTATAAAAGAAGAAACAAAAGCCACAATTAGATGTATTCCATTGAATATAAAAGAAGAGAGCGGAAGCTGTATGGTGACAGGAAAATCTTCAAATAGACGGGTGTTGTTTGCCAAGGCATACTAAATAGAGCAAAAAAATATATATAGAAGTTGCAATAGTAAAAAATAGTTGTATTTTTGCATCCGCAATTATGTAAATAATGGCCCGTTCGTCTAGGGGTTAGGACGCCAGGTTTTCATCCTGGTAACAGGGGTTCGATTCCCCTACGGGCTACAAAACATGGGAAAAGCCCCATTTAAAAAAGTAACAAAAGAAAAGTATGGCAAATCATAAGTCAGCATTAAAGAGGATTAGAAGAAACGAAGCTGTACGTGTACGTAATAGGTATCAGCACAAGACAACTCGTAACGCAATTAAAAAATTACGTGGTGAAGAAGACAAAAAAGCTGCTGAGGCTTTATTACCAGATGTTGTTGGTATGATTGATAAATTGGCAAAACGTAATATAATACATGCTAATAAAGCTGCTAACCTTAAAAGTAAATTGACAAGAAAAGTAGCTGCTCTTTAAGCTCTTGTTCTAGAAAATATTTAAAAACGCTCTTCGTTAGAAGGGCGTTTTTGTTTTTATAAGGTTTCTGAGAATGATTTTCTACGCTTCATTTTTGTAAAACCAATTGTTATAAGAACATACATGATAATAATTACTATGTGATGAATATATCTAACATATGGGCTCTCATAAATGTTGTTGATTTTGTTGAAATAACGTTTTATTTCAATTGGAAGGTATCCCATAAAAAAGATAAGTAAACCACAGCTTATCCAAAACAATAAATCTTGTCTTATTCCTTTTTTTGTTGAATACCGCAGTTTTGAAAAATATAAAAAAATACAATAGATTAAAAAAAGACCTCCATATCCATATGTCAAATTTTGTGCTGATAGCATTGGGTTCTGAATGAACATATTTACAATACTTATAAAAAAGAAAAATATCCCTCCCAATAAAATAATCTTCTTATACTTTTCGTAGTTAATGTAAGACCAATATATATAATAAAAGTAGGGAAAGAATATAAGGTCATATATGTTAAAAATGATGATATTATAGTGTTCAAAGCCTAATTTATCTATCAATTTAAATTCAGGGTAGGTGAAAATTATATATCCCAAGGTTTCATTAAGAAAAGTATATAGAAAGATAAAAGGAAGAAACTTTAATGGTGTATCATGGTATTTTGGCAGATAAACCATGGAAGCTATAAAAGTTATAGCATAGCAAGCCAACATTGTATACACTAAAAAAGTTCCTAAATCCAGAATCATAATCAATATTGGAAATACATGATTTAATTGGGCAAATAATTTTAGTATGAAGGTGGTTTTAATCTTCTCATTCTGAGAAAACCAATAATTATGCAACTATACATAATCATTATCAATGCAAAATGTAGTGGTTTGAAGAATGTAGGCTCGGAAGCTCTTCCAAAATTATATATGTTATATCTGCAAAAGGTCAATGGTAAATATCCAACAAAAAAAGTCGCATAACCTAATCCTATCCAAGATAAAATATCACGACTACCAAAATATGGGAGATTTTGTTTTTTTCTGTGCTTAAAATAAAGTCCGATACAAATTATTAAAATACCGCCTCCGATAGAATCAGCCAAAATTTGCAATTCATATATAAAGCTAGAATATAATGCATTAATTATACTTCCAATTAAATACAAAATAGTTCCGTAAATAATATATTTCTTATAGGCCTTAGAGTGAATAAATTTATAGAAGATATAGAATAGATAAAGAGAAGTGATAATACCATAAATATTGAAAATCAGATGATTATTATTGTGGTAGAAGTCATTTAAATAGAAGCTAAACTCCTTAAAACTCAAAATAAAACCCCCTAGTGTTTCCGTTACCAATGTATATAGTAATATGATAGGGAAAAACTTTAGGGGACTATTATAGTATTTAGGATACCTATATACCGAAAGTACAAAGGCAGATAAATAGAACAATAAAAAAGGAAACTCTTTAAAGAATGATATAATTTGGTCTATGTTCAAAAGTTTGTAATTATTGATAATCCGAATCTGGAGGAGGACCTTCAGTACCGCGATTCATAGTTAAACTTTGTGAGGCAAAATATGTGGGTTTAGTATTTGTAATTGGTAACATGGATGCATACGATTTTTTTGAAACTGTATTGCCATTGCTCCCCATGCCCTTTTCATTTTCTTTAATAGAATTAATGATTGGAGCAGCAGTTTTTTTGCCATCTTCAGATACTTCTATATAAAAACCTTGGTTATAATCAACTCCAGCAAACTGCGTTGTAGGAACAATGAACATGGTATTTTTACCATCTTTTTTGGATTTTTTATATTTTCCAAAATAAAAACGTAAGGTTTTAACATCGGTACTATCGGCTAAGGCAGCCTCTTGTTCAACATAAGCAATATACTGCTTAATAGCATCCAAATCATATTCTACAAAACGCGCTGCTGGTTTTACAGCATCTTCAATGCCTTCTAATAATGGAATAACTTTTCTGTCGTAATCATCATATAAATCTTTGGCTTCTTGGTTGGTGATTATTTGTTTTGGAGGGTCAACTTCAGCAATTTCTTCCTCCATGGGAATCTCCTCATCTTTAGGGTCTTTTACTTCTTTGCAGCCAATCATACTAAAACTTAAGATAGATATGCATAAAAAGGAAAGGGCTATTTTTTTTACTCTTTTCATAGGTGTGGTTTTAATGGTTTATAATAATTGTTCTTTATGAAATGGGGGATTTCAGGTAATTAAATTACCTATTATAAGGCTGTTAAAAAAATTTTTTTAACTAAAAACGATGAAAAAAGCCCCAATGGTTATCCATTGG
>NZ_JBWFBN010000008.1:0-180618 GCF_056326165.1 Saonia sp. | reverse complement strand
GGATGTGATTTTTCCTAAGCTATCATTCAATTCAACTAAACGCTCAGAGGCTAGTTTAGCGTACGGATACACTTTAATAGTTTTACGTCTTAAAATATAATATCTAAGTTTATCTTGCTTATTATCAAATTTTAGCTTCCCAAAAATATATACTTCATCCAGAGAGATAGAGCTTTGAAAAATAGAATCCCCCTCAATAAGGATATACTCTTTAGCAATGGAGTCCAAAGGTTGGTCTTCAGTCTGCGACCATCCTATTGTTCCCATTAATCCAAGCAATAAAACAAGAAAACTCTTTTTCATCAATCTATAGTAAACAAAAATCCTTCCAAAATTAACGATAAACATCAGATGATATTATTAAATAAAAGTGAATATTCCTAAGTTTGTAGTAAAACACACTTTAATGAGCGCAAAGAAAATCATTACAAAGAAATCCCTTGACTTTTTTGAAAAATATTTGAATAATGCAGCCCCTACTGGTTATGAGTGGAATGGGCAAAAATTATGGATGGATTATCTAAAACCTTATGTTGACACTTTTATAACTGATACTTATGGAAGTGCCGTTGGCGTTATAAATCCTGATGCAAAATACAAGGTAGTTATTGAGGGGCATGCAGATGAAATTTCTTGGTATGTAAATTATATTACAGACAATGGTCTTATCCATGTGATACGCAACGGAGGAAGTGACCACCAGATAGCTCCTTCTAAGTGGGTAAACATTCACACTAAAAATGGTATTGTAAAAGGAATATTTGGATGGCCGGCCATCCATACAAGGAACAAAGCAAAAGAAGAGCCACCAAAAATTGACAACATAACGATTGATATTGGTGCCAAAGACAAGGCCGAAGTAGAAAAATTAGGTGTACATGTTGGCTGTGTAATCACCTACCCTGATGAATTTCAGATTTTAAATAAAGATAAGTTTGTCTGTAGAGCTATTGACAATAGAGCCGGGGGGTTTATGATTGCAGAAGTTGCTAGATTGCTACATGAGAACAAAGTAAAATTACCTTTTGGGCTTTATATAACCAATGCCGTACAGGAAGAAATAGGATTACGTGGGGCAGAAATGATTACACATACTATAAAGCCCAATGTGGCTATTGTTACAGATGTATGCCATGATACTACTACCCCAATGATTGAGAAAAAGGTGCAAGGACATACCGAGATCGGTGCTGGTCCAGTTATTTCTTATGCGCCCGCTGTACAAAACAAATTAAGAGAGCGTATTATTGAAACTGCTGAAGCTAAAAAAATACCTTTCCAACGCATGGCAGCTTCTCGTTCTACAGGAACTGACACTGATGCCTTTGCCTATAGTAATGGTGGTGTTGCTTCCGCTTTGATTTCACTGCCTCTACGTTATATGCACACCACTGTAGAAACAGTTCATAAGGATGATGTAGAAAATGTGATTCGTTTAATTTATGAAACGTTACTTACTATAAAAGAAGGGGAAACTTTTAGTTACTTTGATTAGAAGGTTTACTAATGTCTGTTCGTGTACTGTCGAAATTTATATATGATTAGTTTTGCCGTACTCAAACTGACAAACTGTTTTATTAGCAACAACAATTACTATGGATGAACTTATTGATGTTTTGGATGCTGATGGCAACCCAATGGGAGAAACCATTATGAAATCTAAAGCGCACCAAGAAGGTATTTTTCATCCTACGATTCATGTTTGGTTTTATACAAAAAATGGAAGAATATTAATTCAACAAAGAGGAAAAGACAAAGATACTTTTCCTCTACTTTGGGATGTTTCTGTGGCCGGGCATATTGGAGCTGGGGAAGATATTCTGGTTTCAGCAATCCGAGAGGTTGAAGAAGAAATTGGGCTAACAATCAAAGAAACCGATTTACATAAGATTGGTGTCTTTAAAAGCGTTCAAAAACATCATGATACTTTAATTGACTGTGAATTCCATCATACTTTTCTATGTGAGCTTAAAACTACGCCAAGCGACCTAGTAAAACAAGATAGTGAAGTTGAGGCTCTGGATTTGATTCCCCTTACCACATTTGCCGAAGAAACTTGGGGAATGGCCAATTTAAAAAAGTACGTACCACATAACGTGGAATACTATAAAACAATAATTAAAGCTATTAAAGCATGTTTATAGGTTTCTCAAAAATTGTGAGACAGCAACACCTCTTTTTCAGCAAGTTGATAATGACACTTTATAATTTATTGATAAAACTATCAACCATGTCTATGCCGTAGGTTTCCTGTGTGCCATTTACCATGTTTTTCACTACAAAGGAATTATCCTCTAGTTCTTGTTCTCCAATAAGTATTACAAAAGGTACTTTTCTGTTGTTAGCATATTTCATCTGCTTTTGCATTTTAGCTGAAGACGGGTATAGATCTGCTTTAATACCAGCTTTTCTAAGCTGACTAACTAATCTTAAGGCAGCTAGAGCTTCTTTCTCTCCAAAATTAACACATAGTACTTGTAAAGATTGATCTATGGCTTCTGGAAACAGATTTAATTCTTCCAAGACCAAATAAATACGATCTAACCCAAATGAAATTCCAACGCCGCTCACATCTTTGAGTCCGAAAACACCGGTAAGGTCATCGTAACGACCACCACCACCAATGGAGCCCATACTTACTCCATCTGGTGCAGACACTTCAAAAATTGCGCCTGTGTAGTAATTTAGACCACGAGCTAAAGTCACATCAATAGTTAAGTTAGCAGATTGCAATCCCAATGCATCAATAGAATTAATGATATAACTCAACTCCTCTATTCCCTTACTACCTTCTTCGGAATCTTTCAATAACATTCGAAGTTGCTCCAATTGCTCTGAGTTAGTACCTGACAATGTAAACAATGGCGAAACTTTCCCAATAGCTGCTTCAGAAATACCTTTTTCTAGCATTTCGTTCTTTACGCCTTCTTCCCCTATTTTATCCAGCTTATCCAAGGCAACGGTAAAAGCTACCAACAAATGCTTGGCTCCAATTACTTCTGCTATCCCAGAAAGTATCTTCCTGTTGTTTAGTTTAATGGAGGTGCCTTTTAACCCTAAATCTGTAAAAACAGCATCATACAATTGAATTAGTTCAACTTCTTGCAGTAAAGAATTTGCTCCAACAACATCAGCATCACATTGAAAAAACTCTCTAAACCTTCCTTTTTGGGGTCTATCTGCTCGCCATACAGGTTGAATTTGATACCTTTTAAATGGGAAATCCAATTCATTTTGATGCATAACCACGTACCTAGCAAAAGGAACCGTAAGGTCATAGCGCAATGCTTTTTCCGAAATTTTTGGAGTTAGGGATTTTGAACTTTTAGAACTGTAGGTAACATCATCTACTTTGCTAATAAAATCTCCTGAATTAAGAATCTTAAAAATAAGTCTGTCTCCTTCATCACCATACTTTCCCATTAGGGTCTCAGAATTTTCAAACGAAGGGGTTTCAATGGGTTGAAAACCAAAAGTTTTGAAATGCTTTTTTATAATATCAAAAATATAGTTTCGCTTGTTTACCTCTGTTGGGGAAAAATCCCTTGTTCCTTTGGGTATGGTTGGTTTCTGTGCCATTAAATTTTGTTCTACTGCAAATATATGAGATTGTGGTTTCTTGCCTACTTAGGAGTGATGATAAATTACTCAATCATGTCATCAAACCAACGATAGAGCTCTCCTTTAGTAATAACAGCGCCTTGTTTTATTAAATTGAATTTGTCCAGATTCTTATCTTCTGTATATGCTTTTGAAGCTGTTAAGTACTCTACATAATCTCCTTGGAAATTTTTCTTAAACCAACTAAAGCCTATTTCTGTTTGTAAATCAATATTTGGATTTAGCACTTTTACAGAAATTAATTTCATTTCCTTATCGGTCAAATGAAACAAATGCATTTGCTGAGCAGATATGTTTTCCAAATAGGAAACCTTGGTCAATACTCCTTCCCAAATTAAATCACTAAAAACATCTAGTTCTTCTTCTGCAACTTCTGGTCTATCTGTTTTTATTTTAGTCCATTCATCAGCCGTTATGGATTGTGTCGCCAAAAAATTAATGAACTCTTGGTGCAGTTCCTCCAACTGCTCTTTACTTAGTCTTGTAAATTTCATTTAGCAAAAATAAAAAAGGCTGTACAAGTAGCACAGCCTTTTAAATATTAATTCTTTTTATTAGAAAATATAGCGTAATCCAAATTGCGCTTGCCATCTAGATAATAAGCTTGAATCATATCCAAAAGTTTCGGTCAAGGTACCATCAAATGTATATGTAGGAATATTTGTATTTGCATCCACACTAACCCCCACTGGTTGCACACTATTTGGAAGCTGTGTTAGCCCCCAATTGGAGTTAATAAGATTGCCAATGTTCAATACATCTATACTAAACTGTACGGCATTGTCCTCTCCTATTTTGAGCTCTTGAATAAATTTCATATCCCATTTTCCTCTCCAAGGGGCTATAGCTGCATAACGCTCTACATATTGCCCTCGTCTATCACTTAAATATTTATCTTGACTAATAAAAGCATCAAAAGCAGCACCCTGTCCAGCGCCAGAAAAGTTCATTTGCCCTATTTCGCTAGATGTTGGCACATATAATAAGTCATTTATTCCAGAGCCATCTGCATTAATGTCTCCACCATATGTATAATTAAAACGTCCTCCCTGAGCATATTCAAAGAAAGTTGATATAGTTGACGACCATTTGTCGTTTCCATATGTCCATTCTTTACTTGCAACACCAATAAATCTATGTTTGTCACCATACTTAGAGAATCCTAAAACATCATTATTTACATTCCCAACAGCTGGATTTCCTGCAAAAGCGTCACTTGTAATCTCTGCTTCAATGGAATTTACATCTTTAGCATTTAAATGACTATAGGCTAACATGGTGTACAAACCGCCTTCAAAAGTTTTTTGTGCTTTTAGAGATGCATTAATAATTCTTCCTTGATCAGAATTGGTAAACACAAATGGTCCTTCCCCAGCGCCACCAATTATATCTGCTGGTGCATATATTGGCCTGTTATCTACTCCTTGCAAAGTTCCTGTTGGAGAGAACAATCCCCAGTTTTGAACATGAGGGCCATTTGTATCCTTTGTATAAGATACATCTGCAGTTAAAACTAAACCGTCCTCAAAAGCTTTATCAACTCCAATGTTTGTTCTCCATACTTGTGGAAACTTATAATCTGGGTCTACTGCTTGTAAAAAGAATACATCTGGACTGCCAATTTGGTTCCCTAGCCAAACAAAAGGAAAACGACCTGTAAACAAGCCAGAACCTCCTCTAATTTGAAGTGTATTGTCACCATTAGCATCATAATTAAATCCAACTCTGGGTGAAATTAGCCAATCGTTATTTGGCATCTGTGTGTTATCAATCAAAACTGATTCTCCCGTATTTGGATTATAATAAGGAATGTCACCTAAAACAAACCCTCTATCTATAACTTCTTGTGCCTTTACAGCCGAATCAAAAAACAAAGGCTTGTCAAAACGAACTCCATATGTCAATTTAAATTTTTCAGAAGCACTCCACTCATCTTGTAAATAAAATGCCATTTGTCCTACATTGGTTTCTGGTAATGTCCATCCTCCATCTTTACCACCTGGTAGTGCATTATTGGTGTTAAATACACTTTGTGCATTGGCTATAGCTGCTGCATAATTATTTGCATCAAAATCAGCAATATCAACACTTCCAAATAAATCAAATCCATACGCTGTTAAATTAAATGAATTGTCAAACTGAAATTTTTCAAAAGAAACTCCAACTGTATAAGTGTGGCTTCCCTTATAAAAATTTAAGTTATTTGAAAATTGAAATACTTTTTGATCAAGCCTATTGTTTACTGAAAATGGCTCATGTCCTGCAATTATATAATTAGAACCATCTTTTGTAATATTAATAGATGGAGCAGGTACTGAAAATGGGTTTCTAAAATCATCAAAATGTGTATACCCGACCTGAAGCTTGTTTACAGCATTATCAGACAGTGTAGAATTCAATTCTAATTGAATCGATTTCAATTTATTATTGATTTGATAGCCAGAATTTTGGAACTGTAAGGTATTTAAACTTGGTCCTCTAAAAGCAATTGCCGTTGGATGCGCAGGTTTATCTTTGGAAGCATCCAAGAAGTTGTAAATAACAGCCAAACGGTTATTGTCATTTATGTTCCAATCCAATTTAAAAATTCCTTTAGTAGAATTAGAATTATGAGTAAACCCTTCATAAGCACCTGGATTATAGCCAACACCTAGTAAGCCATTTCTAACATCAATTAAATCACTTTCTAAAACTCTAGATTCATTAATTGCTCCAGAACCAGTATTAGGAACAAATCCATTTGTTCCTAAATCATCTCTTTCATCTTTTTCAAAATTTGCGAAAAAGAACAGTTTGTTTTTAATAATTGGTCCTCCAACACTAACTCCATATTGACTTTGCGATAGTTTAGGCTTAGTAACTGTTTCTCCTTTAATCTTTCCTCCTGTTAAATCTTCATTTCTGAAAAATCCGTAAACAGTTCCATGGAATTCATTGGTTCCACTTTTAGTTACAGCATTTACTGTTGCTCCTGTAAAACCAGATTGAGTAACATCATACGGCGCTGTACTTATTTGTATTTGATCCAAAGCATCAAGTGAAATTGGTTGTGCTCCTGTTTGTCCACCTGGTGTTGGAGCATCTAGTCCAAAAGGGTTATTAAATATGGCTCCGTCCAAAGAGAAGTTGTTAAATTGATCATTTCTACCACCAAAAGAATTTCCACTAGCAGTAGGTTCCAGTCTTGTAAAATCTTGAGCTGATCTAGAAATAGATGGTAATTTTGTTAGCTCCCTTCTACCAACACTAGTCTCAGCACCAGTTCTGTCACTTCCAAAAGTCCCACTTTGGTCAGCAACTACCACAACCTCATCCAAAGCTTGGCTTTCGGATGCCAACTTTGTATTTATATTAAAGGTTTTACCTAAAGTAAGAAAGACATCATTTCTAGTTTGACTTGTAAACCCAACATATGAAATAGTAACTTCGTACGGCCCACCAACCCTTAAATTTAATAGATTAAATCTACCATCCTCATTAGAAATGGTTCCGTATTTTGTTCCAGTAGGAGTATGCACCGCAACAATATTAGCTCCCAGCAAAGGAAGGTCTTGATCATCTACCACCGCTCCCCTAATATTGGAAGTGGTTACTTGAGCGGAAACAGATGTGATAAACAAAATCATAACTGCTCCCAAAAACAATACTTTTTTCATGATATAATTTGGTTATGTACGTATTAAACTATCGCAAACTTAGAGTAAAAAAAAGAATTATGCACGCATAGCTACATACAGTTATTAACCTAAAATGTGAACATCCTTTTAACAACTTTAAACCATAAAAAAAGAGCTGTAATTATACAGCTCTTTTTAATGTTATATATGGTAATAATCTACTTTGCTTCTGCAATAACCTCAAAAGGAAACTCAACTATAACCTCTCTATGCAATCTAATATTTGCAACGTAAGGTCCAGTTCTCTTTATAGAGCCACCTCTAATAGATATAAACTTTTTATCTATTTCGTGACCTTCTTTACCCAAAGCATCAGCCAAATCCATATTTGTGACAGATCCGAATAATTTGTCTCCAGCTCCTGTTTTGGCTGTAATTTTTACTTCTAATTGTTTTAATGCTTCCTCAGTCTTATTGGCAGCCTTAACAATTTTCTCTTCTTTATGAGCTTTTTGTTTTAAATTTTCTGCCAATACCTTTTTTGCAGAAGGTGTTGCCATTGCAGCCAATCCTTGTGGTATAAGAAAGTTTCTACCGTAACCATTCTTTACATTGACCACATCATCTTTAAAACCTAAGTTTTGTACGTCTTCTTTTAATATAAGTTCCATGATTAGCTTTATTATTTTAGTAAATCACCTACATAAGGCATTAATGCTAAGTGACGGGCTCTTTTAACAGCGGTTGCCACTTTTCTCTGATATTTTAATGAAGTACCTGTTAACCTTCTTGGCAACAGTTTTCCTTGCTCATTAACCAATTTCATTAAAAAATCTGGATCTTTATAATCCACATACTTAATACCAGATTTTTTAAAACGACAATACTTCTTTTGTGTATTGGTCTCAATGTTCAATGGGGTTAAATATCTAATTTCCCCATCTTTTTTTCCTTTTGCAGTTTGCTCTATAGTTGACATACTCCTTACGCTTTAGCTTTTAACTTTGTTCTTCTTCTCTCTGCCCATGAAACGGCATGCTTATCCAATTTAACGGTTAAAAACCGCATAATCCTTTCATCTCTTCTAAACTCTAGCTCATACGGAGCAATAGTTTCTCCAGAAGAAGTAAATTCAAACAAGTGGTAAAAACCGCTTTTCTTGTGCTGTATGGGATATGCCAATTTTTTTAGGCCCCAATTTTCTTTGGATACCATCTTGGCACCATTCTTAATTAAGAAATCTTCAAATTTCTTAACTGTTTCCTCTATCTGAGTATCAGAAAGAACGGGATTTAAAATGAAAACAGTTTCGTAATGATTCATATTGATTTATATTTTTAGGGTGGCAAAAGTAATAATTATTTATCCCTTTTACAAGAAAACGCAAAAATCTTCGTTATTAGCTGAAAGAGTTATTAACAATCTTAACAAAATCAAACTTAACCTAAACTTTAATCATGCATTTTACCACGTACACAACAAATAATACCATGTTTACATCTTTTGTTGCAGTTAAGCGTGTTTTTTTAGTAATTTGCCGATGATTTAACCCCACAAATCACCCCATTTATGAAATTAAGAAGTATAATCGTAGACGATTCATCAATGCAGCGTATGGCAGTTGCAAAGTTGGTAAACAACCACCCTAACTTGGCTTTGGTAGCCGAATACAGTAATGCCATTGAGGCTAAGAACGGTATTAAAAACAATGAGATAGATTTAATTTTTCTTGATGTTGAAATGCCTATTATTACTGGATTTGACCTTTTGGAGTCATTAGAAAACCCACCACAAGTAATCTTAATCACTGGAAAGCCAGATTATGCTCTAAGAGCATTTGATTATGATGTTACTGATTACTTGCACAAACCTATTACTTTGGCACGCTTTGACGCTTCTGTTAAAAGAGCTGTTGCCAAGTATGAGCAAATGAACCAAGTTAACGAAGACGAAGAGCATATCTTTGTAAAGAGTAACTTGAAGAAAAGAAAAGTTATCCTTAATGATATTAAATGGATTGAAGCATTGGGAGATTATATTAAATTGGTTACAGATGAAGCCAATATTGTAATTCTTTCCACAATGAAATCCTTTGAACAACAATTACCTGCTGAAAAATTCTTAAGAATACATAAGTCATATATTGTAAACTTAGAAAAAATTGAAAAGTTCAACAGTAAAAATGTTGAAGTTAGCGGTAGACAAATACCATTAAGTAGAAATAAAAAGACTGAGCTAGCAGAAGCCCTTAGCAACGTCTAATTAAATATAGTCTACGTTGTAGATAATACGAATACTTTTATACTGGGAAATAGCATTAAAAGATTTTTCAACTCTTTTAATGCTATTTTTTGTTTTTACAACCGATAGCTCTTTTGGAATCTTAACAATGATATTTTTTAAATATTGATTTCGGATTCTTGCTACCGGTGGGTATTCTGGGCCCAAAACATTATTTCTATATATACTCCTTAAAGATTTAGCAAACCACTCCGAAGCATCATTCAATTTATTATAATCTTTATCCTTAAGGGTTATTTTAATAATTCTATTTATTGGAGGATATTTATACTGTTCTCGCTCATATAACTGCTCATTGAACATAGTTTCAAAATCATTGGTAGTAACCTGCTTTAGTATTTGATGGTACGGATTATAACTTTGTATTAAAACTTTTCCTCTTTTTTGGGTACGTCCTGCCCTACCGGCCACCTGTGTCAATAATTGAAAACTACGCTCATGAGCCCTAAAATCTGGAAAATTGAGCAAGGTATCAGCATTCATAATACCAACTAAGTCCACATTTCTAAAATCTAATCCCTTTGTCAACATTTGTGTCCCAACCAAAATGTCTAATTCTTGTTGCTCAAATGAGGTTATAATTTTTTCATAACCATGTTTCCCTCTTGTAGTATCTAGATCCATTCTAGCAACTTTGGCATCTGGAAACAATTTATTTAATTCTTCTTCTATCTGTTCTGTACCAAAACCTTTAGTATTCAATGTGGGCGAACTACAGGCCATACAACTTGTCTGCAATGCAATATGATGCCCACAATAATGACAACGCAATTGATTTCTATGCTGATGATAGGTTAAACTTACATCACAATTGGGGCATTGTGGAGAGTGCCCACAAGTTGTGCACTCTAAAATTGGCGCATATCCTCTTCTATTTTGAAACAGAATAACCTGTTTCTTTTCATCAAGAACATTAGTGATTTCTTCTAGCAAACGTTCAGAAAAATGACCTTTCATGCGCTTTTTCTTGGTTTGCTCTTTTATATCAACTAATTCCATTTCTGGCATTAAAACATCACCATACCTTCTTTTAATTTCTGTATAACCATATTTTCCAGTTTTTACATTATAAAAACTCTCCATACTTGGAGTTGCAGAACCCAAGACTATATTGCTTTGGTGCATATTGGCTAACACAATGGCCGTATCCCTTGCATGATACCTTGGAGCTGGGTCGTATTGCTTAAAGGAAGCTTCATGTTCCTCATCCACAATGACCAATCCTAAATTGGAAAATGGCAAAAACATGGCAGAACGGGCACCAATTATTATTTGGGCTTTGTCTTTATTTTCCAATACATTATTCCATACCTCTACTCTTTCTTGAATGTTATATTTGGAATGAAAAACTGACACTTTTTCTCCAAAATAATTTTGTAATCTACCAATGAGCTGAGTTGTAAGAGCAATTTCTGGCAACAAGTATAAAACTTGCTTCCCTTTTTCCATTACCCCTTCTATCAATTTAATATAAACTTCTGTTTTTCCTGAAGAAGTTACACCGTGCAAGAGTGTGACTTTATTATTATCAAAACTCTTTTGGATGTCTATAAGCGCTTTATCTTGATGTTCATTTAGAAAAACTGATGGTTTTTCTTTGTTCCCAATGTAATTAATCCTATCCGTTTTAATAAAGTACTCTTCCAGTATTCCTTTATCAATCAAAGCTTTAATTACAGCTTTGGAACCGCCACTTTCAACTTCCAAATCATCTACCTTTATTGGTTTTTTATAAGTTGCTTCTAATTGAAAAAGAGAAAGAAGTACTTGACTCTGTTTTGGAGCCCTTGTCAATGAATTCAATAAGTTTTCCAAGGCATCTTCAGATTGATGTTCTACACCCAGTTTTACATACCTAAGTAATTTGGGTCTGTATTGCTCGTATATTTCTTCTTTTAGATTGATGACTCCTCTTTGCAATAACCGTTGTAGAACTGGCATCACATTTTTTCGTTCAATAATAGATGCTACTTCATGAACTTTTAATATGGATTGATGTTGTAGAGCTTCAAACACCAAAAACTCATCATCTTTTAAATCAGTTTCATCAAAGAAATCAATTTCATTTTTCAAAATCAAGGTTTCACTTTCCAATAAAAATGCGCTTGGAACAGCACTCCTAAAAACCTCTCCAGTAGTACACATATAATATTGTGCCATCCATTCCCAAAGTTTTAACTGAATCTTGTTTACAACAGGTTTTTCATCCAAAATCTGATGGATATCCTTGGCTTCATAAACAGTAGGTGGTGTATTATGCACATTATATACCAAGGCAGTATATATTTTAGATTTTCCAAAGGGAACGGCCACCCGCATTCCAGGTTTTAAGAAATTTGCTTCTGATTGAGAAATGCTATAAGTGAAGAGCTTCTCTAGGGGTATGGGTAAAATTACATTTACAAAACACTGCATACTTCTTCATCTACTTAATCTGTTGCTCTAATCCAAGTTTGAGTTCTATAAATAAAGGCCAAATATCCCCTAACTTTAAGTTCATTTGGGTTATCTTGATTTAACCATACTTTACACCTAAAAGTCATAGCCTGTTCTGGGTCAAAAAGTGTTTTCCCCGTATATACTCCATTTTTATTTTTGGTGAGGCTATCCATAATCATCATGCCCTCCACGGGTTTATCTTTAAGCTCATCTTTACACTTGGTGCAAAGTGCCCCTTCTTTTCCTTTTTCTAAAATCTTTTCTACATAGGCATACATTGCACCGTTTTCTTCGTACACATTAATGATTGCCTTTACAATACCATTCCTATCATCCACAGTCTTCCATTTTCCAAATACACTTTGAGAATAGGTCATCTGAAAAGAAAATATAAAAAAACATATGAATACTACCTTACTTTCTTTTCGCATTATTTTTTAATGTTTTTTCTTAAGGAATTTAAAGTTGCATTGAGTTCAAAGCCAAGGAGCAATATATTAGAATTTAGCCAAATAAATACCATAAGAATCAATAATCCTCCCAATGCACCATATAACTCATTATAACGCGCAAATTTTTCCACATATACTCCAAATAGATATGACGTTAACAAAAACAATAAAGTCGTCATTAAAGCGCCTGCAGAGAAGAATTTGGCTTTTTTACCTTCTGCTGTTCCAAAATAATATAGAATAGCGGTGGTTAAGTAAGATAATAGGGTAAAAAATAAAACTTTCCCTATTGTTACTCCCACAATATCATTCTCTTCCAAATCATAGCCTCGTGTTTTAGCGGCAAATTCACTTAAATACTCAACAATGTAAAACTCAAAATATACAAAGGCAATGGCGCCAATTAGTAACAAAATGGCAAGAATTAACCCCACCATAAAAGCATACATATATTGTCTAAAAAAGTTTCTTGTAAGTTCTACATGGTAGGAATTTTCAAAGCCGCCAAAAATGGCATTTACACCGTTTGCTACTAAAAAAATGGATATTAAGAAAGATGATGATAGTAAACCTCCTCTTTTTTGGTCTTTTATCTGTTGATAAATATCACCAAAATAATCCCCTGTTGCAGAAGGCAAAAAAGATTCCAAAAAAACCAATAGTTGAGCATCAAAATTTTCATTGCTCACACTTACATAAGGTATAATAAAAGGAATAAGAGTAATTAAGAAAATAAGCAACGGAAAGAGTGCCATAAAAAGGCTAAAGGCAATGGAGCTTGCCCTAGATGATAATGCCCCTTTAACAATGCCCAAAATATACATTTCCAGCAAGTCGTACATGGAAAGGCCTTCAAAAGCAGAAAGTTTTATTTTCTTTAATAATCTTGCGGCCCAATTTATAATTGGTATTTTTTCTATCTGTTCTTCAATTTCTGCAGACATTTATACCGCTTTAAGACTTAAATCCATATTGTAAACTGAATGAGTCAATGCTCCAGATGAAATATAGTTTACCCCACAGGCTGCATATTTACCTATGGTTTCCTCATTAATTCCACCAGAAGACTCCGTTAAACAAGAATTCCCTATTATTTTAACAGCCATACGTGTGTCTTCGTAATTAAAGTTATCCAAAAGAATACGATATACTCCAGGGGTTTTGAGGATTTCTTTTACTTCATCCAAGTTGCGGGCTTCTACGATAATTTTCAAATCTCGTTTTGTATCTTTTAAATACTGCTTTGTTGTCTCAATTGCTTTTGTAATTCCTCCTGCAAAATCTATATGGTTATCCTTGAGCATAATCATATCATACAAAGCGAATCTATGATTCTCTCCTCCTCCAATTTTCACGGCCCATTTTTCCAAAGCTCGAATTCCTGGTGTTGTTTTTCTGGTGTCCAAAATTTTGGTTTGGGTTTCTTTAACCAAAGACATAAAATAATTTGCCTTTGTAGCAATAGCACTCATTCGCTGCATAGCATTAAGCACCAAACGTTCCGCTTTTAAAATGCTCTGAGAACTTCCAGAGACATAAAAAACAATGTCGCCATATTTTACTGGGCTTCCATCCTCAATCAAAGTCTCTACTTCCATAGCGTTGTCCACATAAGCAAATACTTGTTTGGCAAACGCTACTCCTGCAATAATTCCTTCATCCTTTACTAAAAGTTTCGCTTTTCCATGTGCTTCCCTTGGAATACAAGCTAGGGAACTATGGTCACCGTCACCTACATCTTCTCTAATGGCATTTTCAATAATCAGTTCTATTTCTTTATCGAATTGTTCTTCTGTAATCATCTACTAATGTTTGCTAATTGCTAATTTACTAAAACAATGGGCAAACCCATCTCGCCTATCTTTAAAGATTTGCAAGTATATGCTAACTTTGCCTTTATGAACATTAAGTTATTGGCAATAGGAAAAACGGACAGCTCTGATTTAGAGCGACTTATTAATCACTATGAAAATAGGTTAAAACACTATGTAAAATTTGACCTTGAAATTATTCCCGATATAAAAAATGTAAAAAACTTGTCTGAATCCCAACAGAAAGATAAAGAGGCTGATGTTATTGTAAAGAAATTAAACCCAACGGACTTTATTGTTCTTTTGGATGAAAATGGAAAGCAATACAGTTCTGTTGAATTCTCCAACCACCTACAAAAAATAATGAATATGGGAACCAAGCAGCTTGTGCTTATCATTGGCGGACCCTATGGATTCAGTAAAATTCTATATAAAAAAGCAAATAGTAAAATTAGTCTATCCAAAATGACCTTTTCGCATCAAATGGTACGCCTTTTTGTTGTGGAACAAATTTATAGAGGATTCACTATTTTAAAGAACGAACCCTATCATCATCAATAAAAACCAATGAAAAAAGTACTGGACAAGTTTTCAACACAAGCTGAAATCTATAAAAAATATAGACCTGTCTACCCTGCTGATTTTTATGATGAACTATTAAAAATAACCCCTGGAAGAGAAAATTGTTGGGACTGTGGCACGGGCAACGGGCAAGTAGCCATAGAATTGTCCAAACATTTTAAAAATGTCTATGCAACTGACATTAGTGAAAAGCAACTGAAACTAGCTGAAAGAAAAAGTGCTATTTTTTATAGCGAACAAAGATCCGAAAAAACAGATTTTAAGGACAATACTTTTGATTTGATTACCGTGGCACAAGCCATTCATTGGTTTGATTTTGATGCTTTTTACAAAGAAGCAATAAGAGTAAGTAGAAATAATGCCATAATAGCTATTTGGGGATATGGTCTCTTAAAAATAAATCTGGAAATTGATTCCATCATCAATACTTTTTATACCAAAATTATTGCTCCTTATTGGAATGATGAACGTAAACACATTGATTCCGAGTATGAAGCCATTGGTTTCATATTCCCCGAGATAATACTTCACAAAAGTTTTGAAATTAAGTCCAAGCTTAACTTGTCTGATTTGGAAGGCTACTTTAATTCATGGTCAAGTGTCCAGAATTACAAAAACGTCAATTATGAAAATCCAGTAGATAGTTTAATAAACGAAATTAAACAGTATTGGGACAGTGATGAACTAAAAACTGTAACCTATTCTATTTTTACCAAGATTGGCAGAATAAATAAGTTTAGTAAAGCACCCTAAATTTAATGGTGTTCTCTATCTTTTTAAGGGCTTTTATAACATCCTTGTTATACTCCTTGTCTAAATCAGTAATAACGTAACCGACCTCATTGTCCGTTGATAGATATTGACCAGAAATATTCATTTCATATTTTGCAAGAACTTCATTAATCTTTGCCATGATACCAGGAACATTCTTATGTATATGCAAAAAGCGGTGAGCTTTATTCTGCTTAGGTAGTCTTATGTTTGGGAAATTAACTGCATCAACTGTATTACCAGAATTGACATAATCCATAATTTTGTTAGGTACAAAATCTGCAATATCTCGTTGGGCCTCTTCTGTACTTCCTCCAATATGTGGAGTTAATATTACATTTTCCAATCCTTGCAATTCTGTATAGAATTCTCCATTTGCCCGTGGTTCTTCAGGATATACATCCACAGCAGCTCCGCCCAATTTTCCACTCTTTAATGCAGATGCCAGAGCTGGAATATCAATGACAAATCCTCTAGAAAGATTAACCAATATGGCGCCGTCTTTCATTTGGTTTAACTCTCTTTCTCCAATAAAATTTTTATTAGCCTTGTTATCGTCAATATGAAGTGAAACAACATCGGAAACATTTAATAAATCTTCCAAAGTGTTACATTTAACCGCATTACCCAGAGCTAATTGATCACCCACATCATAGTAGTACACTCGCATACCCATGGCTTCAGCTAGAACAGATAATTGCTTACCAATGTTTCCGTAGCCAATAATTCCTAGATTTTTGCCTCTCACTTCTGTGGCATTTGATGCAGTTTTGTTCCACTGTCCTTTATGAATTTCTGTACTACGGGTAAAAATGCTCCTTTTGAGCATTATAATCTGACCAATGGCCAGCTCCACCACAGAACGTGTATTACTATAAGGTGCGTTAAAAACTACAACCCCTTTCCTTTTACAAGAGTCTAGATTTATTTGAGTAGTTCCTATACAAAAAGCACCAACAGCCAATAATTTGTCTGCAGCTTCCAATACTTTTTCAGTTACCTGCGTTTTAGAGCGTATGCCCAATACATGAACGCCTTTAATTTTTTCTATTAATTCTTCTTCTGGTAGACTATGTTTTACCAACTCAACAGAAAAACCATCTTCTGAAAGGTTCTTAAATGCGGCAGGGTGAACATTTTCTAGCAAAAGAATTTTTATTCTATTCTTAGGGTAAGATATACTTCTTGGTAAATCATTTACAAACAAAAATTCATCCATATTTGGAGCAACATGGTCAGCATTGTTAGCAGCTTTTGCTCTGTGCACATTCTCTGTATAGGCAAAAAATTTGTCAGCTATACCAGCTTCTCGCATAACATAATCACTATATCCATCTCCTATTACTTGAACCTCTCCATCTAAGTTCAAGTTCTTAAGGCATTCTATTTTACCATTATGCGCAGAAAGAACATTGGTTTCATCAAAACCTATTATATTTCCATCAGCATCAAACTTAAAAGTATTGGCATACACCCTTTCAGAAGGGATGTTGTACTCCTCAACAATAGGATCTATAAATTCTTTAAAACCACAAGAAATTACATAAATATCATCGGCATAGTCATGAAAAAAATCTTTATTAGCTTCAATAGATTTAGAAATTTTCTGACGAAGCTCCGTAACTAAACCTTCCAAATCATCTTTATGGGCATTCAACAATTTAATTCTTCTTTCCAGTGACTCAGTGAAAGAAATATCACCATCAATTCCCAAATTGGTGATTTTTTGAATTTCTTGGACAATTTCATCTTTATTGGATTTACCCTCCAATATCATTTCTGCCAAAACATCCAATGCCTCTACCCTGGTCAATGTACTGTCAAAATCGAACACATATTTTCTGCCCACTTCTACCATTTTTATTGATATAAATTAAGGCACAAAATTAAACATAAATTTTATCTGTTATAACTGTTATTCCAAATAAAACAAAAAGGATTTGAATTGATATTATTTAAAGGTTTGTATAGACAATTCCCGTTAACATGGCAATTCCAAAACTAAGCAAAGTGCCTATTAGAATGTATTCCGTAAGCTTACGACTATTGCTTTCCTTAAGGTCATTAAACCTAAAAACCGATTTTGCCGCAATCAAGAGTCCAATTCCCTCCCATTTACCAGAAATAATAAAAGCCAACACAAACAGGCGTTCAATAATTCCAATGTATTTGCCTGCATTAGGGAGCGATTTGTGATCCAAAGCAATTTGTTTGGACATGGCCTCCATCAATTTTCCCATAATTATGGCTGTTGGAAAGCTCACAAATACAATAGCCGTTACCAAAGACCAATCTATTTTATTAATTAATTCTATAGAATGACCAGTAATATTTCCGTAAAAAACAACACAGTATAAGACAATAATATGAAGGATTTGGTCAATAAAAAAAGGGATGTTTTTGTTCTTAAACAAGGGGGTTGAATAAAGTTTCGCCGCATCAATAACATAATGCAAACCCATAATTAAAAGAGCTTGTTTCCAAAATTTTAAATCCCAAACCACTAACATGGTCAATACAAAATGTACAAATACATGAAAATATAAATATTTTGATGATGCCTTGTTGGATTCTTTATGAATGACCCACTTTATGGGCTGTAATAAAAAATCACCGATTAAATGAGCTAAAAGCAACTTAATAAACAGTAGTGTCATTGGGAATCTCTTTTATTAATTTATTGTAATAGCTTAGTAATTCCAAAACCAAATCTAACCTAGCTCTTTTTTGGCGTTGGCTAACAGCAGACTGTTGTATATGGAGCATATCTGCCATTTCCTTTTGTGAAATATTGGGAGTATCCAAGACCATTGCAACTATTTCGGCAGAAACAGGAGTCCAATTATCCATAAAATCCAGGGCAAGTTTTAAAATAAAGTTTAGCTCTTTATCTTTCTCTTCATCGCCTGTCACCACGGCCAAATTAAGTTTTTCTTTTTTTAGTTTATCAAAAAATCTTCCAGAACGTTGGTAGGCAGTACCATTAGATTCACTTACGCTATTACCCGCAAAGGTTTCATTACCAAAACCAATACTCATACGCACATCTAGTCCTTTTAAAGATTTTATTAAAGCCTTAATGGATATAGCAATTTCCATGGCCTTCTCCGGTGTTGTTCTTATTTGAAATTCATCACCTCTGTATATTTCCCAATCCATTGGAGTATTTCCGATTTTGGAAAAATACTTCTTAAGAACAGGCATCCATTCTTGAATGTTGTTCCTTTCTGAATTGATTATATCTCCTGTTATTGTGGCTATCATATATAAGTTAAAATGCTAATATATTAAAATATAAGCAAATACACTAATTTTATTAATTATAAGTCATAACGCTAATATTTATTTTGTAGTATATTTTAGAACCATCTTCTAACTAAAGTACAGTATTGTTTATACTCGGAACCAAAAAGACTGGTAAGAGCTTCCTCCTCTGGGAATATTTGAAAAACGTTCATATAAGATACAAACCCAGCAACCAAAATAGTGTTAAAAGCATTTCCTAACCATAATCCCCAAGCCATCAACAGCAATAACATTGCTAAATACATAGGGTTTCTGGAATATTTATAAATACCCTTAGTAACCAAACTAGAAGCTTTTGAAGGTTTAACAGGGTCTATTGTTGTTTTACTTCTATAAAACTGTAATAAAGAAATTAATACTATTAATAATGCCAATATCAATAAAACACCCATAAGATACTTGGTTCCAAAAAAAGCAAGATCACCAACAGGTAAAAATTTATTAAGAAAATACATTGCTAAAGCAAAAAACAAAACAACTATCGCAGGTGGAATTTTTAATTTCATTCTTTAAAATTACTATTTTTGAAATCTTCCATAATTAGTTTTTCAAAAAAATAAATGAAACTGGTATTTGCAACACATAATCTTAACAAATTAAAAGAAGTGCAATTACTTTTACCAAAAGCAATTACTATTTTATCATTATCCGATATTGGGTGTAATGAAGAAATTCCAGAAACTGGAAAAACCTTGGAAGAGAATGCTCAATTAAAGGCGGACTATGTTACTCAAAAATATAACTATCCATGTTTTGCAGATGATACTGGCCTGTTAGTAGATGCGTTAAACGGTAATCCTGGAGTTTATTCCGCAAGATACGCAGGAGAGCACAAAAGTTCTAATGACAATATGGATAAACTTTTACAAGAATTGAATAATAAAAGGAGTAGGATAGCTAAGTTCAAAACGGTAATTGCCTTGAATCTGCCAACAGAGCAAAAACAGTTTTATGGTATTGTTGAGGGAGAAATAACAACAGAGAAGTATGGAAAAAAAGGTTTTGGGTATGACCCCGTATTTAGGCCAAACGGATATGACAAGACTTTTGCTGAGCTACTCTTATCAGAAAAAAACAAAATAAGCCATAGAGGAAAGGCAATCCAAAAACTGGTAAAGCATCTTACAGAAAGTATTTAACCCCAACTATCTGCATGTAAATAAATAGCAGTACCTTTGCCGCTTTAATAAACGCCGCTGGTATAGCATGTGTTGCGCCGAGTCTAATAGGTCATTTACGAGAACCGCTCTATGCAACATACATATTTGCGAATTAAGTAAAACTTATTATGACAAAATTTGAAGCACTGGGACTGCAAAAGTCCCTGTTAAATGCTATTTCAGATTTAGGGTTTGAAACTCCTTCTGAAGTACAAGAAAAAGCAATTCCAATCTTATTGGAAGACGAAACCGATTTGGTCGCTTTGGCGCAGACGGGAACAGGAAAAACCGCAGCCTTTGGTTTTCCTTTAATTCAAAAAATTAATAACGAAAGTAGAACTACCCAAGGGTTAATTCTTTCTCCTACAAGGGAACTCTGTTTGCAGATTACCAATGAAATACAATTGTATTCCAAATATGAAAGAGGAGTAAATGTTGTTGCAATTTATGGTGGAGCAAGCATTACAGACCAAGCTAGACAGATTAAAAAAGGAGCACAAATAGTTGTGGGAACTCCAGGTAGAATGAAAGATATGATTAGCCGTGGGTTGGTTGATATTTCTAAAATTGACTATTGTATTCTTGATGAGGCAGATGAAATGCTGAACATGGGGTTCTATGAGGATATTAAGGATATTCTTTCCAATACTCCCAATGAAAAATCTACATGGTTATTTTCGGCTACCATGCCAAAAGAAGTTTCTACCATTGCTAAAAAATTTATGCACTCTCCCAAAGAGATTACAGTGGGTGATAAAAATTCAGGAGCCTCTACAGTACAACATGAACACTATGTTGTAAGTGGTAGAGATCGATACCCAGCATTAAAGAGGTTAGCTGACGCTAATCCAGGTATATTTTCAGTTATTTTTTGTAGAACCAAAAGGGATACCCAAAAAGTTGCAGAAAAACTGATTGAAGATGGTTATAATGCTGGTGCGCTTCACGGTGATTTAAGCCAAAACCAAAGAGATTTGGTAATGAACTCATTCCGTAAAAAACAAATACAAATGTTGGTTGCAACAGATGTGGCCGCTCGTGGAATAGATGTTGATGATATTACGCACGTAATAAATTATCAATTACCAGATGAGATTGAAACCTATACACACCGTAGTGGTCGTACAGGTAGAGCGGGCAAGTCAGGAATTTCTATGGTAATTGTTACTCGTAGTGAGTTAAGAAAAATCACTGCTATAGAACGAAAAATAAAGCAAAATTTTATTTCTAAGAAAATACCAACAGGAATCGAAATCTGTGAGATTCAATTATATCATCTTGCAAATAAAATTAAGGATACTAAAATCAATGATGATGTAGATCATTATTTACCTGCAATCACTGATGTTCTACAAGGAATTGACCGTGAAGAACTTATTAAAAAGATTGTTTCGGTTGAGTTTACAAGATTTTATCAGTATTACAGCAAATCTCAAGACCTTAATTCGTCAGATTCTGGTAGAAGGGAACGAGGAGAAAGAAAAGAAAGTCGTTCTAGAGGTGGAGAAGTTCCCACCAACGGTTCTGTTAGATACTTCATAAATGTTGGAGAAAAAGATGGGTATGATTGGATGTCCCTAAAAGACTTCCTTAAAGATACTTTAGATGTTGATAGAGATGTTATTTATAAAGTAGATACCAAAGAAAGTTTCTCTTTCTTTAATACTGATGCTGAACACACAGAAAAAATACTAAGTACTTTTTCTGAATTTAAGGTAGATGGTAGATTTGTAAATGTGGAAGTTTCTAAAAATCCCGGAGGTAGCGGTGGTGGACGACGCAATGATAGAGGAAGGGACCGAAGCAGAGGGAAAAGTGATAGAAATAGAAGTAATAGTGAAGGTGGTCGTAGAAGGGACAAAAGCTCTTTTAAAGGCAATTCTGGCGGCTCTAGTAATTCTGGAGGTAGAAGAAAAAGCAAAAGAAGAGATGGCTTTTATTAGTTAATTGTATATTAAAAAAACACGCAGTAGCGTGTTTTTTTATTTTGTTTACTATTTTTAGAATTGGATTTTGTACATGAGAAAAATTATACTCGTTTGTTTTTGCCTTATAAGCTTCATAGGAACTGCCCAAGAAGACAATGGGGAAATTAAAGCTATTGTTGTCAACGCACAAACAGATACTCCGATGGAGAGTGTCCATGTAGTGAACCTCAACAAAGTAGTAGGAACCATTACCAACAAAGAAGGAGAATTTACAATATCAGCCGCAGTAAACGATACTTTATATTTTACCTTTTTAGGTTTCAAGTCACAAAAGGTTAGAATTACCAATGATATGTTCAAGTTTGAGGATACAAAAATTACATTGACTGAATTGGCATATGCCTTAGAAGAAGTCATAGTAAAACCATACCAGCTTACGGGTTATTTGGAAATCGATGTGAAAAATCTACCAATTAACAATGCTTATCAATATAGCATCTCTGGCTTATCTAAAAGCTACGAAGGCGGTAACAAAACTCCAAGTGCGGTAACCAAAGTTTTGGGAGCAATACTTAACCCAGCTGATTTGTTAAGGAACTTATTTGGAAAGAAACCAAACCAAATGAGAAAATTAAGGCAAATGAAAGAAGATGACCAAATTAGAGATCTCTTAGCCGCAAAATTCGATAGGGAAACTTTAATGGAGCTCTTACAATTGGAAAAAGTAGATATAGATGACATTCTAAACAACTGTAATTATTCTAGGTCATTTATTATGACTGCAAATGATCTTCAAATTTTGGATGCTATTAGCAGTTGTTATGAAGAATACAGGGTTTTAAATAGAAAAAACTAAATTATCGTACCCGAGGTAATGTCCTACAAATAAATTTTCTATTTCCACTATCATTTTATAGCTTTAAAGAAAATTCATGAGAATGAAAAAACTACTTATTGCTATTCCCTTAATCCTGTTGGTTTTTAGTTGTAAAGATGTCAAAAATGCTTCCACAAATGACACTGCCATTGCAACAGATTCTATTGAGGTAGAAGAGAAAAAAGTTCCCTTTCTATGGGAAAGTGCCAATATCTACTTTTTACTGACAGATAGGTTTTATAATGGTAATAAGGATAACGATATTAACTTTGACCGTACCGAAGAAACTGGAGTTTTAAGGGGCTTCATGGGAGGAGACATACAAGGTATCACCAAAAAAATAAACGAAGGATATTTTACAGATTTAGGGGTTAATGCTATATGGTTTACACCTACTGTGGAACAAATCCACGGTGCAGTGAACGAAGGAACAGGTAACACCTATGGATATCATGGATATTGGGCAAAAGATTGGACAGCTTTAGACCCCAATTTTGGAACAAAAAAAGATTTGGAAACTTTGGTGAAAACCGCTCACAAAAAAGGAATTCGCATTTTGTTAGATGTTGTTCTTAACCATACTGGGCCAGTAACAGATGAAGATTCTGTTTGGCCGTCACATTGGGTACGAACCAGTCCAACATGTGAATTTACCACCTATGAAAATACAACTAGCTGTACACTAGTAGATAATTTACCCGATATCTATACCGAATCTAGTGAACCAATAGCGCTCCCTGATCAGCTTTTGGCCAAATGGAAAAATGAAGGAAGATTAAGTACAGAGTTAGATGAATTACAATCCTTTTTTGATAGAACTGGTCACCCTAGAGCACCACGTTTTTATATAATTAAGTGGTTGACAGATTATGTGAATGAATATGGTATTGATGGTTTTAGAGTAGATACAGTAAAACACGCAGATGAAAATGCATGGAGTGAACTCTATGCAGAAGCTTCATATGCTTTTGAAACATGGAAGAAAAAACACCCCGATAATGTATTGGATAATAACCCATTTTTTATGGTAGGTGAAGTTTATAATTATAATATTTCTGCTGGTCGTGAATTTGATTTTGGGAACAAAAAAGTAGATTACTTTAATTATGGCTTTAAAAGCCTTATTAATTTTGAACTAAAAAAAGATGCCCTAAGTGATTATGAAACCATTTTTAAAAAATATAATACTCTTTTAAATACAGAACTCAAAGGGAAAAGTGTGCTCAATTACCTAACCTCTCATGATGATGGGGAACCTTTTGATAAAGAGCGTAAAAAATCTATTTACTCTGCTAATGTGTTGTTGCTTACACAAGGTGCATCCCAAATCTACTATGGTGATGAAACAGCGAGAAACCTTACTATAGAAGGTACTGAGGGAGATGCCACACTACGGTCTTTTATGAACTGGCAAGACTTGGACAGTCTACCCGAAACAAGAAGGATACACAATCACTGGCAAAAATTAGGGAAGTTTAGAGCCAATCATTTGGCTATAGGGGCAGGAAAACATAAAAGGCTTGCTAAAAGTCCATATGTCTTTAGTAGAAGTTATGTAGATGGAGATTATAAAGACAAGGTAGTAGTTGGGTTAAACTTACCCAAGGGTAAAAAATACCTTTGGGTAAAGGGATTTTTCGGCGATGGCACCAAATTATATGATACATATTCTGAAACAGAAGTATTGGTGCAAAACGGAAAAGTTCTCTTAGAGAATGACTATGATATTGCTCTTTTGGAATTAGCAGAGTAGATCTATTTGTTTGAATGCACAGCAATTCTATTTCCTTCTGTGTCCAACAATAGTCCCATAAAACCATGTCCGCCACCAATTTCTGTTTTTTGTTTTAATACTTTACCTCCAGAAGTTTCTACCTTTCCTAATTCTGTTGCAATGTCTTCACAAGAAAAATAAATTAGTGGTCCATCAGTTTCACTTGGTATATACATTTCATGTTTTACCAAAGAACCTTGTGCTCCAGACTTTTTTGGATCATTGGGAAACCAACCCATAACAAAACCACCTAAATCATGTACACTAATCTCAATTGCAAAAACTTTTTCATAAAACTCCTTTGCCCGGTCCATATTAGTCACAGGTACTTCAAACCATCCTACCATATTCTATTTTTCTAAGTTTGTTTTTAAACTACCTAATCCTTCTTCAAAATCCTTACCCACCATTTTATCCATGCTCATAAAAAGCGTCATAATACTCATTGGAAATTTGTTCTTACCAGAGAAGCCCCAAGTAACTTTTGTATTTCCTTTAGAAACTTCATCAACATCAATATAGCAATCTGATGTGGATTTCCATGGTTTTAGAAATCGCAGTTCAGATTCTATTCGCTTTCCATCAATTATTTTTTTTATTTCTTGTTCTCCCTCACCTACATCTTTATTTCCTATCCAATGACTTACACAACCAACCTCTCCATCAGTTCCCGTAAAAGTTTTTTTCATATTTGGGTCCTTTTTTGCCCAGGGTGACCATTCATCCATTTTTTTTAACGAAAGCAAATATTTAAATACATCAGACCTAGGTTTAGTTATTTCTATACTTCTAGAAACATCATAAGTCTTTGGTGCCAACAGGGCAAGTATTAAAATTAAAAGAACAATTCCCCCTAAAATATAAAGTAATGTCATCATTTGTTTATCAATTAGTTAGTCCAATAAATATAGCGAAATTTATTTATCGGTATAATATCTTTCCAAAATAGCATCAATGCTTTTTATTGATTTTTTTGACCAATCTAAACGTTTATTTAATTTTTCGGTTTCCAATATACCCCAATCAATGTTCCCTTTTTTTAATTTAACCGTTAATGATTGTAAAATAATTGCTGCGGATACAGAAATATTTAAACTTTCAGAAAAACCTACTGTTGGTATTTTAATAAATCCATTGGCTTTATCCATGACTTCCTGGCTTAATCCTTCCTTTTCAGTTCCAAAGAACAAAGCAGCTTTACCATCAATTTTAAAATCATCTAAAAAACAGGATTCATTATGAGGAGTAGTTGCAATGATTTTATATCCATTATTTCTTAGGGCATCTATACAGTCTGTAGTGTTTTTATACCTATACACATCAACCCATTGCTGAGCTCCCATTGCAATGTTCTTATCAAGCCGATTACCAAACCTTCCTTCTATAACATGTGCCTGTTGTATTCCAAAGGCATCACAACTCCTTATGACGGCACTCGTATTATGCATTTGGTAAACATCTTCAATGGCAACAGTAATATAATTGGTCCGACTTTCCAATATTTCTAGAAACCTTTGCTTACGTTCTGGGGAAATAATTTTCTCTAAATATGTAAGTAAATCAGAATCAAACATAATTCTAATATAATAAAAATGTAAAATGTATAAATTTGATGATATTGAATTTGTTATATGAAACAAAAAATAGCTGTACTCACCGGAGCAGGAATAAGTGCTGAAAGTGGCATAAAAACATTTAGAGATGCAGATGGACTTTGGGAAGGACATGATGTTATGGAAGTTGCCACCCCGCAGGGATTTGCCAAAAATCCAGAATTGGTACTGGACTTTTATAATCAGAGAAGAAGACAGCTTTTTGATGTTGAACCAAATAAAGCACATAAAGCTTTGGCAGAATTGGAAGTTTATTATGATGTTTCCATTATTACCCAAAATGTGGATAACCTTCATGAGCGTGCTGGCAGTTCCCAAATCTTACATTTACATGGTGAGCTTTTAAAAGTAAGGAGTACGCAAAACTCTAATACTATTTTAGAATGGAAAAAGGATTTAAAATTGGGAGATTTATGTGACAACGGATACCAACTACGACCACATATAGTTTGGTTTGGAGAAGATGTCCCTTTACTTAATCATGCAGCAGAAATTGTATTGGAGTCTGATATTGTAATTATTATAGGCACATCCATGCAAGTATATCCAGCTGCCGGACTTATAAATTATGCACAGAAAGGAAATCCTATCTATTTCGTAGATCCCAAACCAAGCATTGGAAAATATGATTTTGAGAATCTCACTATTATTTCCGAAACCGCAGTAAATGGAGTCCCTAATCTTACCTTTTCTTTAATTGATAAAATTTCTAGTTTATAAAAAAAATATGACAAAAGAAGAACTATACAACTCCTTAAATTATATAGATCATACAAGGGAAAAAAGAGGGAGAATGGCAGAAATAATTCTTGGCGACCCAACTCTTATCCGCCCTCTCATGGAAATTGTTTTCATGGTAAATGACCCCGTTTCTACCAAAGCGTGTTGGGGATTGGAATTTTCTGCTAAACAAGATATAAAGCCAATTCTGCCACATATAGATTATTTTATAAATAACATTCACACAGTAAAGTACGAATCAGCTGTTAGGCCTATGGCAAAAATGTGCGAATTATTAATGCTAGATTATTTTAAAAAAGAGAATTCTATTACTAGAGAGCATATAAAAGAAGGGCATCTAGAAAAAATAGCAACTGCATGTTTTGATTGGCTAATTGGCAACCACAAAGTAGCTCCAAAAGCACATTCTATGACCTGCCTACTTTTGATAGGCTCAAAATTTTCATGGATACATCCAGAACTAAAAATGATACTAGAACAAAATTATGCCCAAGGCAGTGCAGCTTACAAGGCCAGAGCCAGACATACATTGGCAAAACTTTAAAACTCTTAAACTATATAACTATCTTTGCCCTTTCAAAAATTCAATCCAAAAAAATGTCATTAAACCCCTTAAACGCCATTTCTCCAATTGATGGTCGGTATAGAAACAAAGTAAATAATCTTGCACCATTTTTCTCTGAAGAAGCCCTTATTAAATACAGAGTGCTTGTAGAGATTGAATATTTTATTGCTTTGTGTGAAATTCCTTTACCTCAACTCAAATCCTTTGACACAACAAAATTTGAATCCCTGCGTAAAATTTATCAAGATTTTACTTCAGAAGATGCTCAGACAATTAAAGACATAGAAAAAATTACTAATCATGACGTCAAAGCGGTTGAATATTTTATAAAAAAGAAGTTTGATTCATTAGGGTTAGAAGTCCACAAAGAGTTTATCCATTTTGGATTAACATCACAGGATATAAACAACACAGCCATTCCCCTTTCATTAAAAGAGGCCATGAATGAGGCATATGTCCCACAGTATTTTGAAATACTGGAAAAACTTACAAGTTTGGCTTCCGAGTGGGCAGATATTCCCATGTTGGCAAGAACCCACGGTCAACCAGCCTCCCCTACCCGATTGGGTAAAGAAATTGAAGTTTTCGTTGTTCGATTAAAAGAACAATTTAATTTATTAAATGATATTCCAAGTGCAGCCAAATTTGGTGGCGCCACAGGAAATTACAATGCACATAAAGTAGCTTACCCAGAAATTGATTGGAAAGCTTTTGGGCAACAATTTGTACAGGAAAAATTAGGACTGCACCACTCTTTTCCTACCACTCAGATTGAACATTATGACCATATGGCTGCCCTATTTGATACGTTAAAACGTATCAATACAATTATTATAGATTTGGACAGGGACTTTTGGACCTATGTTTCCATGGATTATTTTAAACAAAAAATAAAAGCTGGGGAAGTTGGTTCTTCTGCTATGCCGCATAAAGTAAATCCAATAGATTTTGAAAACTCTGAAGGGAATTTGGGTATTGCCAATGCTCTTTTTGAGCACTTGTCTGCCAAACTTCCAGTTTCTCGATTGCAAAGAGATTTAACAGATAGTACTGTACTTAGAAATATTGGTGTCCCAATGGCTCATACTTCTATTGCTTTTCAATCTACGATGAAAGGATTGAACAAATTATTATTGAACAAGGAGAAGTTTGAACAAGACTTGGAAAATAATTGGGCAGTGGTTGCAGAGGCAATTCAAACTATTTTAAGGCGTGAGGGTTATCCAAATCCATATGAAGCCTTAAAAGGTCTTACGCGTACCAATGAGAAAATAAATCAGCAATCCATTGCCAATTTTATTGACACTTTAGAAGTTTCGGATGCTATTAAAAGTGAATTAAAAAAAATAACCCCAGCAAATTATACTGGGGTTTAATACTTTTTTAAAAAAGAAATAATATTATCCTTTCTTCTGTATTTCTACTGCATGTGGATAAGGTATTTCAATACCAGCTTTATCCAATGCTAGTTTACAGTTCTCATAAGTTGCAAAATATACATCCCAATAATCTTCGGGTTTACAAAAAGGTCTTACTGCAAAATCAACCGAGCTGTCTCCCAAACCAGAGACATTTACTGAAGGTGCAGGGTCCTTTAACACTTTTGGGTTGGATGTAAGTACTTCTAACAACACTTCCTTGGCTTTCTTTATATCCTCGTCATAACCAATTCCAACTGTAGTGTCTACTCTCATTTTTCCTTCAGCAGTATAGTTTATGATATTACCATTTGCCATAGCACCATTTGGAACAATTGCCAACTTGCTGTCTGGAGTTGTTAATTTGGTGGTGAAAATTTCTATTTCTTTAACAACGCCTAAAGTCCCTTGAGCCTCAATTAAATCTCCAATTTTGTACGGCTTAAAAATCATAATTAAAACTCCACCTGCAAAATTGGAAAGCGAACCTTGTAATGCTAAACCTACAGCCAAACCAGCAGCGGCTATAACGGCAGCAAATGTGGTAACATCCACTCCAAGTCGCGATATCACTAAAAGAATTAAGAATATTCTTAATGCCCATGAGATTAAATTTACTAAAAATCGTTGCAGTGATTCATCATAACTGCCTTTTGCCATCATCTTTTTGGATGCCTTAATAATTCTATTGATTATCCAAGATCCAATAATATAAATAACAAGTGCTGTAATTAATCTAGGCCCAAACTCTTTGGCCAAATCAATTCCATAATTAATCCATTCCTGTGCTTTTTCCATAATATATATAGTTAATGTTAATGTGTGCCCCAAGATAACAATTTGTATGAACAAAGAGAATGGACAATCAAATGTTAACCATAAAAAAATCCTGCTCCAAATAAATAGAACAGGACTAAAATTTTAGTTACTCCAAAAAGTTAACCTTTCAAAAATTCTCCAATATCGCCAAGGCCTTCACCTTTATAATCGGATTTTTGAATGGCTTGTAAAAGCTGTACAATATGAGCCGGGTTCATATCCTTGCCAAGAACTCTCACTAAGGCAAAACCCTTCTCTTTACTATTTCCATAAATGATTACCTCATCTATGGCGTCCTCATCACCTAAATATTTTATAACTCCCTTACCATAGCTAGAATTCAATTTCATTAACTCCACAAACTCATCGTTCTTTAGAATATCTTTTACTTTGGCGTTTTCAATTTTATAATCCGCTTCATTATTGGCAGTCTTTTTAAAAGCCAAAACGTTTAATTTCCTTAAAGAGGAAAGTGCTTCTTTTTGTCCCTCGGTTAAATCGGCCTCGGCCAAATTCAAAATACTAGTAGGCACGTCCAAAGAGATGAAGTTTGGATTTTCTGCACTATCTACATAATATTCTTGAAGACTCTGTGTTGATGAGCAAGAAGCGACGAAGGCTACTACTATAACCAACAAACCTTTTAATATACTTTTCATTTTCTGTTTTTTTTGATTGATTGCTTTAATATAAAATTTCAGTTGGCAAATTCAAATAATATTGCCAACTGAAATCAATACTCTTAATGCTTCTCCGCTTTATTTAATTCTTCCGGAAGATTCATCTTACTAGTAAGGGCTCCAATTTTTGTTAAATCAATATCTCCTGTTAAAGAAAGTAATACTGTTTCAATCTTTCTATCATTAATTTCTATATCTGCATTTTTTATTCCAGTGACAAACATTAACAACTCACTAACATGGTCTTCATCCTTTCCATTCTTAATATAGAATTTTATATTGGCGTCTTTATCCTTAACACGCATTAACTCTTCTAAAGATGCAGACTTAAGATACTTAGTCATCGTTGCTGCCATATCTGTAGAAACTCCTTTATCTTCTGTTATAAAAACCTTTAATCCCGTAAGGCTCTGCGCTATATCCATAAAATCTTTTGCCTCTGGATCGTCAATATCTACATTAATATTGCTTAAAAGCTTAAACATACTTTTATTTACTACCACAGAACTAACATTTTCCAAATCTTCATACTTGTCAAAAGCTGATTGTGAAAAACCTGCTAGGGGTACAATTGCAATTAATACTATTAAAATATACTTTTTCATTTTTCTAAATTTTATTTGTTATTATAAATTTTTTGAGTTGTTGTTTCAAACTCGGTTAAATAAGCCATCTTTTGGGTTCCTTTTCCAAAATTATCGGCCAACAAGTTCAATGCTCTTTTTGTTTCATTAAATGCATATTCTGCTTGTTTTTGTTCTTGGTACTCCTTACCAAAATAGATGCCAAACATTAGAACGGCCACCGCAGCAACGGAAATCCATTTATAATAGATGTTTCTGGTCTTAGCGACCCCTGTGACGGATACCTGCTTTGTAAACTGTTCTTCCTTGGCATTGGAAAAATATTGAAACATGGGAGCGTACTGTTCCAAATGCGGTGCTATGTTTTCATTTGTGAAATAGGCTCTTAGTGTTTTCTCATCAGCTACTGTAGCAGTTGCTTCAAAGTACTTTTCCAATAATTTTTCTATGTTATCCAATTCCATAGCTATGTTTTTGTATTAATTTTTCTCTAACTGTTTTTCTTGCTCTGGACAATGTTACCCGCACTGCTGTAGGTTGCATTTCCAGTAATTTCGCTATCTCATCAAAATCGTATTCTTCTACATCTCTCAATTGTAATACCATTTTTTGTTGATGGGGCAACTCTTCCATTATTTTTTCTACCCAGCTTACACTGTCATTGGCTTCAACTTGTTTTTGTAATGATGTGTTTTCATCGCTATAATTGCTGTGTACCAATTTTAAGTTACTTGCTTGTTTGGATTTTAATCTGTCCAAACAAAAGTTCTTTGTCATGGTCATGGCAAAAGCCTCCACATTGTTATACTCTTCAATTTTATTGTTCTTAGACCACAACTTCATCAGTATTTCTTGTGTAGCATCCTCTGCTTCCTCTGAGGAAGTCAACAAACGTTTTGCTAGTCTGTAGAGCTTATCTTTAAAGGGCATTACCACTTTTACAAATTCTGCCTGATTCATGCTTTGGTATAGTTGTTTTGCAATCCTAATTAGAGGGTTACATAATGAAGACGAAGTACAACGATTTTTGTTACAAAAAATTTTTATTCTCCTTGGATGTCCATAATTTAGACGCTTGTACTTTATAAAAATAAGTATATTGCATTTGAAAGGAAAGTTATAGAATCAATACTAAATGGAATGATAATTGATTCTTGAAAAGAAAAAAAGCTATGAAAAAATATATTTTATTGTTTGTTGGTGCCACCATATTGTTTGTTGGTTGTAAAAAGAATGATGACGGCGTGGGTGAACCAGGTGGGCAAGACCCAGATCCAAATGCTGGTGTGGATGTACAGGATTTTATGTGGAAAGCATTAAATCTATGGTATTTTTGGCAAGCCGATGTACCAGATTTGGCGGACACTCGTTTTTCCAGTACCGAAGAATATACTACCTACTTAGAACAATTTTTGAACCCAGAGAGTTTTTTTTATGATGAACTTCTTTTCACAGAAGACCGTTTTAGTTTTTTAGCAGAAGATTATAATACTTTAATACAGTCCCAAGCTGGTATTTCTAAAAGTGATGGATTGGAATATGGCTTAGTAAAATTTTCTGATAGTGATGATGTCTTTGGATATGTACGCTACATTGTTCCTAATTCTGATGCTTCAACAAAAGATATTGCCAGAGGAGAACTCTTTACTGGTGTGGATGGGCAAACATTAAACCTAAATAACTATGTTGAGTTACTTTTTGGTGATAATGATACCTATACGCTAAACATGGCAGATATTGAAAATAATTCCATTACTCCTAATGATAAGGAAGTTACATTGACCAAAATGGAAGGCTTGGTAGAAAATCCCGTTTTTATTGCCAAATCATTTGATATTAATGGTAATAAAATTGGATATTTAGTGTACAACCGTTTTACCAGTAATTTTGATGATGACCTTAATGATGCCTTTGGGCAATTTAGCTCAGAAGGAGTAACTGATTTAGTCTTAGATTTAAGGTACAACCCTGGAGGTTCTGTAAACTCCTCTCGTTTACTGGCAAGTATGATTTATGGTACAAATACAAGCGACCTGTATATAAGGCAGCGTTGGAATGATAAGATACAACCAGAATTAAGCGCTGAACAATTGGAAGACTATTTTGGAAATGAAACCGGAAGTGGAGCTAATCTTAATACATTAAATCTTAACAAAGTTTATATTTTGGCCACTAACAGTTCTGCCTCTGCAAGTGAATTGGTGATGAATGGCTTAGCTCCATATGTGGATATTGTACACATTGGTGAAACCACAAGGGGTAAAAATGAATTTTCCATTACTCTAGTAGATATTCCAAGCAATAGTTTTGTATATAACTCTGGCAAAGTGAATGATATTAACTCGGAGAATAGCTGGGGCATGCAGCCTTTGGTAGGTAGAAATGAAAATGCAGATGGTTTTTCTGATTATACGGCTGGTTTGGTTCCAGATGTTGAATTAGAGGAAGATTTGGCCAATCTTGGAATCTTAGGGGATTTAAACGAGCCCTTATTGGCCAGAGCCATACAAGAAATTACTGGGATTTCTGGAAAAAGAGATTTTACAGTAAAAATGCCTGTCAAGATTATGACCAGTAGAAAAATGTTTACTCCTGCCAAGGATAATATGTATCTGGATAAGAATCTAGATTTAAACCTGAACATTCAGTAAAAAGCAAAAAGAGGCTTAAAATTTAAGCCTCTTTTTTTATCTTCTTACATATTAAGGTTCATTCCTATTCTAATGTTTCTACCTTTTGTAGTAAAACCAATAATCTCTGTATAGTCTTCATTCAATAAATTGTTGGCGGATAAAAATACGCTCAATTTATTAGCAATCACTTCGTGACCAACATATACATCCACTAATGAAAAAGGCGAAAGGGCCACATCAGTAAAGGTGTTAAAGTCGGTATCAGAACGTTCTCCTGTATAGGAATATGTCATAGACATATAAGTTTTCTCTGAAAAATCATACCCAAAGGAAGTATTTATTTTATGCTTCGGTATGCGAATAGCATTATCACCCTTCCGCTCTGTAAAGGTGTAATTGGCGGACCATTTTAAAGCATCAAACAAATCCCAGTCTAGTTCAATCTCAATTCCTTGGGCATCAATAAATCCCTCAATGTTTTCATAACCATTAAGGCCATAAACAATGGGATTGTTCTCTTCTCTATTAAAATAAAGGGCACTAGCTCTTAAATCATTACTTCCATATTCAAAACCTCCTTCAACAGTCCTGTTCCCTTCAGGCTCTAAATTAGGGTTAGCACCAAAAAAACCAAACAATTGAGTAAGTGTTGGTGTTATATAAGAAGTTGCATAGGAACTCATCAGTTTTAAGTAGCCACTATTTAATTTATGGGTATACGATGGGTTCACATTGTATACAAAATGGGAACCATATTCAGAATGATTGTTTAACCTTCCTCCTAGATTCAAATTCAATCCAAAAGCAGATATGTATATGGCATTTAGGTAAGGGTCTGTAATTTTAAAATCTTTTGCTACGTCAAATTTACTTTCGTCTTTAAGATAATTTAGGCCTATAATCGTATGGAAAACATTATTAAAAACATACTTATTGTAAACATCTACAACTAAATTAGTGCCTTTAAACATATTTGGGAAGGCACTTTGGTTTTCCGAGGCATAATCAGCAAATGATCCATTAACATTTATAGAACCGTTTTTATATTTATAAATTGATGAAAGTCCAACTCTTTTTTGTTCACTTAAAAACTGATAGGGAGCATCTATCAACCCAAAAGATTCATCAAACTGAGTTCTTAACTTGGTGTGATTACCATAAATAGCAACCCCAAAATCATCTGTAAATTGGTAGCCAAGCTTTACATCTGTACTAAAATTTGAATAATCATCTTCTCTATTATTAGGAGTCATAATAGCAGAAAGGCCATTGGAATATTGATTTGAAAAACTAGTTAAATAATTAAATTTTCCCAATGTCCCATTCAATTGTACTCCATTCGAAAAGTCAGAAATATTATAGTTTTGGTCTTTTGTAGTTTGATTGGTTCCTAAACTCGACTGAACATTTAAAGCTATTTTCTCTTGAGTGGCTTTTTTTGTTATAATGTTTATAACTGCCGTAGCTGCATTGGCACCATAAAGTGTACTTGCGGCACCTTTAATAATTTCAATGGATTCAATACTGGAAGTGGACAATAAACGTAGATCATAATCTTGTGAAGAAGAGGATGGGTCGGACACCCTAACACCATCTATTAGTACTAATACTTGCTTACCTCTGCCACCTCTAGCATAAACACCATAAATTGCTCCTTTTCTACCTCTACTTCCTGTAATTTCAATACCACTTTTGGTATTAATGATTTCGGCAATAGACCTGCCTTGATTCTTTCTCAATTCATCCGCAGTAATCTTTATTACTGTTTTTCCAGAGTTTTCCCTTTTAAGTTCAAAACGGGAATCACTTACAACAACTTCGTCCAAATGCTGGACAACAGTGGAATCTTTTTGTTGTTGTGAAACAACATTTGTATACACCAAAGCAATGGCGCATAGCCCAATAAAATTTTTGTTCATTTCGTTTAATTCAATAAACGGGAGATTAGTATGTCTGTACCCATACGTAAACTTCTATCCCGAAAGTTTAACATTATTTGTTTGAATTTGGCAGGTCTCCTGACTTGCAATTTGCTATGCGACCTTCCCATCCATAATGGACAGTGGTAGTAGTACATAACAACTCTTGGAGGTGGTGAAATAAATTCAACACATGCTTACAGTTGCGGGAACAGCTCCAGATTTTCACTGGATTCCCTTTTAATCCTATCACAAAAAGTGATAGAAACCTAAATTCAATACGAAAGTACGTATTACTAATTTGGAATGATAGTCAAAATTATTTTTTCTTGTTCATTTTATATATGAGGTAAATGAAGCCTACAACAAAATGTAGAAGAATAATGCCAGCAATAATATATATAGTTAAATTTGAATCGCCTCTCATAAAAAAAGTTTATCAAAATTACTATCTAAGTACAGTACCGCATGTCACAATTGTCACACAACTTCTTTTTAAAAAAAGTCTCTCTCAATATTGTAGTTGCTGTTCTTTTATTGGGTTGTGCAAACAAATCAAAAAAGGAAAAAATAACGCATCAAGATTTCCATTCTTTTGATATTTCCTACGCAAAAGGTTTTAGTATTGAAAAAACAGATAATGGCATTACTAAAATTACAGTAGTATCTCCCTGGCCAAATGCAAATAAAAACTTCTCCTATGCACTTGTTCCAAAGGAAAAATTAGCAACTATAACATTAAACAAAGATGAATATAATGCTATTGTGACCATACCAATTAAAAACTTTGTAGCTACTTCTACCACTCATGTTCCCGCTTTGGAAAGCTTGGGTGTTCTTGATAAATTAATTGGATTTCCAGATACCCAATATATATCTTCAAAAGAAGCACGAAAAAGAATTGATGAAGGTCTTATAAAAGAGCTAGGAAACAATGAACAATTAAATACCGAAATGCTCATAGCACTGCAGCCTGAATTGGTTGTAGGTTTTGGAATTGACAATGAGAATGCCATATACGAAACCATACAGAAAGCCAATATTCCTGTAGTCTATAATGGGGATTGGACCGAAGAAACCCCATTGGGAAAGGCAGAATGGATAAAATTCTTTGCTCCTTTCTTTCAATTGGAAAAGAAAGCTGATAGTATTTTCAATAATATTGAAAAATCATACCAAGAAGCAAAATCGCTGGCATTGAAAGCAAATGACAAACCAACTCTTTTAAGTGGAGCTATGTACAAAGATGTTTGGTACTTGCCAGGAGGCAAAAGTTGGGCTGCGGAATTTTTAACTGATGCAAACAGTAATTATCTATGGAAAGACTCCAAAGAAACTGGAAGCCTGTCCCTAAGTATTGAAAGCGTACTAAACACTGCCCAACATGCAGAATTTTGGATTGCTCCTTCGCAATACACATCGTACGAATCTATGTTAAAAGGCAACCAGCATTATGCACAGTTTGATGCTTTTAAAAACAAAAAAATATACACTTTTTCCAATACAGTTGGTGAAACTGGAGGATTGTTGTATTATGAACTAGGACCAAATAGACCTGATTTAATTTTAAAGGACCTTATCCATATTTTACACCCAGAAGTATTGCCAAACCATCAATTGTTCTTTTTTACTCCATTAAACTAAATGAGTATTCAAAAAACATATAGACCCTCTTTTATCCTTTTGGCAATAGCATTGTTTATTGCCTTTTTTTTGAACATTAGTTTAGGTTCCGTGAGTATTCCGTTTGGGGGTATTTTTAATTCCATTTTTGGAGGGAATGTACAGGAAGAATCTTGGAGCTATATTATCCAAAATTATAGAATTCCAAAAGCCTTTACTGCTATTCTTGTTGGTGGGGGACTATCGTTAAGCGGTCTTTTAATGCAGACACTTTTTAGGAATCCTTTGGCTGGCCCTTTTGTCTTGGGAATAAGCTCTGGTGCCAGTCTTGGTGCTGCACTTTTAATCATGGGAACTTCTCTATTGTCCGGATTATTTGCCTATGATTTTGTGAACGATGTTACATTGGCTGTGGCATCCAGTATTGGTAGCCTTCTAGTACTTCTTACAGTTATGGTAGTTGCAACAAAAATTAAGGATACCATGGCACTGCTAATTATTGGATTAATGTTCGGAAGTATTACTGCAGCTTTAGTAAGTGTACTTTCTTATTTTTCCAATGCTGAGAATTTACAACGCTATATTTATTGGTCTTTTGGTAGCGTAGGAAACCTTTCATGGTCACAATTGGGTATTCTCTTTTTAATTTTTATTATTGGGTTGCTTATAAGCATTGCAATGATAAAGACTTTAAACGCTTATCTTTTGGGCGAAAATTATGCTAAAAGTCTTGGGGTTAACATTAAGCAAAAACGACACTTAATTATTCTGGCTACAGGATTGTTGGCGGGTGGTATAACAGCATTTGCAGGACCTATTGCATTTGTTGGATTGGCAGTGCCCCATTTAACGCGTCAAATTTTTAATACAACTGATCATAAAGTTTTAGTTCCCGCAGTTGTTATTTATGGAGCTATTTTAATGCTCTTATGTGATGTAATAGCACAATTGCCAAACTCTGCATATGTATTGCCTATTAATGCCATAACTTCCATTGTGGGTGCACCAGTAGTAATTTGGCTCTTGGTCAGAAAAAGAAAAATCATATTTTAAATAGATTCCCTATCAATACAAAAGAACAACATAGTATTCTATCCATAAAAAATCTTTCCATTGGTTATTCAACCAAAAAGAAACAGATTACCATTGCTCAGAATATCAATATTGGTGTTTCACAAGGAGAATTGTGTGCCATTGTTGGTGTCAATGGGATTGGGAAATCAACTCTGCTGCGAACTTTGGGCAATGTACAGCCCAAACTATCTGGAGATATTAGCTTAAAAGGAAAACCTCTTGAAGAATATCAATCTAACGAACTGGCTACCGAAATAAGTATTGTGCTAACTGAGTCTATTGCTTCTAAAAACCTGACAGTTATAGAGCTCATTGCTCTAGGAAGACAACCCTACACAAACTGGATAGGAAGTTTATCTAAAACTGATAAAGAAAAAATTAAATCAGCAATTCAAATGATAGGATTGGAAGAATTGCAACATAAAAAATGTTATGAACTCAGTGATGGTCAATTACAAAAAGTAATGATTGCCCGCGCAGTTGCCCAAGACACTTCCATTATGCTGTTGGATGAACCCACCACCCATTTAGATTTGTACCATAAAGCTCAAATTTTAAAACTCTTGCAACAGATTGCCCATGAAACCAATAAAACAATTGTGTTTACGACCCATGAAATAGAGTTGGGAATACAATTAGCAGATAAAATGTTGGTGTTGGAAAATGACAAAACCAATTTTGGCACACCAAAACAATTAATTAAAAATGCCTGTTTTGAAAGTTTATTCCCAAAAGACACTATTCGTTTTGATGCAACCACAGGCTCCTTTAAAATAAAGAAGTAGCATTTTAATGTCAAACCTTTATCTTTACTGGATAATCCAGATTTAAGTACTCTAGGGCTTGCCTCAAACTCAAAAAAATGTTTTTTTATGTATTTCTTGTGGGCTGGCTCAGAGGTAATTTACTACAAAGTATTTTTAACAAATGAGTGAACTTTTAATTTACGTATTGATAGGTCTAGTATTTCTTGTAGGCGGTTTCTTTTTGGGTAGTTATATTCAAAATCTAAAAACCAAATCTAGTCATAGCACTTTGGTGGAAAGAGAACAACTACTAAAAAATTCGCTATCGGTTCAGGAAGAAAAATTAAACTATATCGAAGAGGAAAAAAGCCAACTACATATAGAAAATTCTCAATTAAGCAATCAAATAACACGATATCAAGCTGATTTAGAAAACCTTCAATTAAAGAATACAGAGCAAAAGGAAGAAGTAGAAAAACTGCAAGAAAAATTTACAAAAGAGTTTGAGAATTTGGCCAATAAGATTCTTGATGAAAAAAGTGAAAAATTTACAAAAAGCAATAAAGAAAATATTGAAAACATTCTCAATCCTTTAAAAGAGAAAATCAAAATTTTTGAGGAAAAAGTAGATAAGACCCATAAAGAAAGTATCGATTATCATGCTGCCTTGCGTCAACAAATCTTTGGCTTAAAGGAAATGAACGAACAAATGAGTAAGGAAACCATAAACCTAACCAAAGCTCTAAAGGGTGATAGTAAAATGCAGGGGAATTGGGGGGAATTGGTATTGGAGCGCGTTTTAGAAAAGTCGGGGTTAGAAAAAGACAGAGAATATTCCGTGCAACAAAGCTTTACCAAAGAAGATGGTACAAGAGTTCTGCCAGATGTTATTATCCACCTTCCAGACGGCAAGAAAATGGTTGTGGATTCCAAGGTATCATTAACCGATTATGAAAGGTATGTTAATGCCGAAGATGACCAAAAAGAGAAAAACTTAAAAGATCATATTAATTCCCTTAGAAAGCATGTAGATCAATTGTCTGAAAAGAAATACGAGGACCTATATGAAATGGAAAGTCCAGATTTTGTATTAATGTTCGTACCAATTGAGCCTGCTTTTGCTGTTGCCATTAACAATGACAATAGTCTCTACAACAAGGCATTTGAACAAAATATAGTGATTGTCACCCCTTCGACCTTATTGGCAACATTAAGAACTATTGATTCTATGTGGAACAATGAAAAACACCAGCGTAATGCTATAGAAATTGCCCGCCAAGCAGGTGCGCTTTATGATAAATTTGAAGGGTTTGTAATCGACCTCACAAAAGTTGGTAAAAAAATGGATGAAGCCAAAACCGAATACAAAGGTGCTATGAACAAACTGGTGGAAGGTCGTGGAAATATTGTCACTAGCATAGAAAAGCTCAAAAAAATGGGTGCTAAAGCCAAAAAATCCATTCCAGAACCCATATTAAAACGGGCTCAGGAAGATGACTTTGATGAAGAACCTACAAAACTAAATTTATAAATGCCAAAATATAAATCAGCTAGAGAATCTAGGGTATCCATAACAGAGCTTATGCTTCCCTCCCATTCAAATTTTGGTGGTAAGGTACATGGGGGCCATATTTTAAATTTAATGGACCAGATTGCCTTTGCATGCGCTTCTAAGCATTCACAATGTTACTGTGTTACGGCATCCGTAAACCGTGTAAATTTTTTAAACCCTATTGATGTTGGGGAATTGGTAACATTAAAAGCGTCCATTAATTATACAGGAAAAACATCTATGGTAGTTGGCGTAAGGGTAGAATCAGAAAATATTACTTCCGGAAAAAAGAAGCATTGTAATTCTTCCTATTTTACCATGGTTGCAAAAGATGAGCAGGGCAAAAACATTCCAATTCCTGGGTTACTTGTAGAAAATGAACAAGGAATACGCAGGTTTGCTTGTAGCAAACAAAGAAAAGAAGAAGCCTTTTCTAGGGATACTCAATTTGATGCTTCTAAGTTCAAAGCAAAGGAACACTTGAAATTGCTAAAAAAAGAAAACCTTAAGATTGCTCTAAAGTAACTTCTTTTGCTGCGGCCAAATCCAAAAACCAATATAAACTACCAGAGGTAGGCTTTACCAATGCTGCTGGATATAATGTAGCCGTTTCCTCTTTGTTAATGATTTCCCTTATTTTTTCTGATTTACTATCACCTGTAACCAAAAAAGCAACTTCCTTGGCATTGTTAATTACTTTACCTGTAATTGTTACACGTCTTTGTCCAGAATCTGGGTGTATGGCAACCTCGCAATCATTGTCTGAATCCCACAGATGAATATTATATGGAAAAACAGAAGCCGTATGACCATCATCACCCATTCCCAATATTACTAAATCAAATTGGGGAATGTTATTCTCGCTTGGTAATTTTTGTTCCAGTAGTTCACTATAATTAATAGCTTCATCCTCTGGAATATCTTCACCCTTAACACGATGGATGTTGGTATTGGGAATATCAATTTTACTCAACAAATGATCCACTGTCATTTTATAATTGCTCTCTTCATGGCTCGGTGGCACACAACGCTCATCTCCCCAATAGAAATGAACTTTTGACCAATCAATCTCATTTTTATAATTCTCCGCTAAATAATCAAAAACCACTTTGGGGGTACTACCACCGGAAAGAGCTATGTGAATTATTTCATTAGACTCAATCAACTGAACTAAATATTCTGAGAAAGACTCCGCTACCGCTTCTTTTGAGTTATATACTTTTAATTCCATTCTAAATATTTGGTCGTAATTAATTTTTAAACAAGAACACAAAAATCTGGTTCATCTGCCAATTTGGCCTCAGGATTACGCCACATTCCTATACCATCTATTAAACTATCCGCATTCTGTGGTCCCCAAACTCCAGCTGAGTATCCATACATTCTAACATCCTTTCCATTTTTCCAATACTCCAAAATAGGGTCTACAAACTCCCAAGCGGCTTCTACTTCATCTGCTCTAGCATACAAAGTGGCATCACCCTGCATAGCATCCAAAAGTAAACGCTCATATGCATCCATTACTGTAGTTTCCTCTAAGCTGGAATAATAAAAATCCATATTGGCGCGCTCTACTTTAAAGCCTTGACCCGGAACTTTTACACCTATTTTAACCAAAATACCTTCGTCTGGTTGTATCCTAATAATCAGTTTGTTTGCTTTACTACTCAAGTCCGAAGACTGAAATAGTTGATGGTGCGGAGATTTAAAATAAATAACAACCTCCGTAACCTTAGTGGGCATACACTTAGCTGTGCGCACATAAAAAGGAACATCTTGCCAACGCCAATTGTCCACAAAAAATTTAATTGCAGCGTACGTCTCTGTGGTAGAATTTGGGTCTACTCCATCCTCTTCCCTATATCCTTTAACTTTTTTACCATTGATTTTAGAGGCTATATATTGTGCTCTAATTGTATTATCAAAAAGGGTTTGTTCATCTCGCATAATACGCAAAGACTTTAATGCCTTTACCTTTTCATTACGGATATCGTCTGGTTTGTCACTAATTGGTGGTTCCATCACAATAAGGGATACAATCTGCAATAAATGGTTTTGAAACATATCTCGCAAAGCACCAGATTTATCATAATAGCCACCTCTTTTGCCTACCCCAACACTTTCTGCATTGGTAATTTCTATATGATGAATGTAATTTCTGTTCCAAAGTGGTTCAAAAATACTATTGGAAAAACGTGTAATCAATAAGTTTTGTACCGTTTCCTTTCCTAAATAATGATCTATTCTATATATCTGGGATTCTGCAAAATAAGTTTGAAGCCCTTTGTTCAATTGTTTTGCCGTTTCTAAGCTATATCCAAAAGGTTTTTCCACGATTAAGCGTTTCCATCCATCTGTTTGATTATTTAAATCTTGATCCGCCAAATTCTTCGCAATGGCTTCATACAACTGCGGAGGTGTAGATAGATAGAAAATTAGGTTTCCTTCTGTGTTATATTTGTTGTCAAGATCAGAAATCCTTGTTTGCAACCTCCCATAATAGGTGTCGTAGTTTTCTCCCAAGTCTTCATAAAAAAACTTGTCTGCAAATTCCTTTACTTTCTCCTTAGAAACATTTTTTATCTTTTCTTTTAAAAAAGGACTCTCATCAATAACCTTTTTCCTAAAGCCGCCATCTGTAAGGTTACTTCTACTAGCGCCAAGAACTATATAGTTTTCTGGAAGTTGACCCGCAATAAAGAGATCGAATATAGCTGGCACTAATTTTCTTGCAGTAAGGTCTCCCGAAGCGCCAAAAATCACCAGCATTTGATTGTCTGTTTTTCTCATTAATCAGAAAAGTTAACTATGTTATATTTCTTTAACAAGGTGCAAAAGTCGCTATTTTTAGTTTAAATTTGATGTTTTAAACCTCGGAATTTAGTGATTATTTCTGGTTTCGTTAGAGATGGCTCATTTGCCAAGAAGAATGTTAAATAAAAAGTAATTTTAAAAAATATGTCAGACGTAAAGTATGATTTTGGATTGGTTGGTCTTGGTGTAATGGGTCGTAATTTTATTTTAAATGTGGCTGATAATGGATTTACCGCTTATGGTAATGATTTGGATGAAGAAAAAGTAAGTGCTCTAATTGAGGAAGGCGGAGATACCAATAAGGTAAATGCCACTTCTAATGCAGCAACTTTTGTTGCAGCATTGAGTACTCCAAGAAAAATTATGCTTTTGGTTCCTGCTGGCAAAATTGTGGACATTGTAATTGAAAGCCTTTTGCCACTTTTAGACAAAGGAGATATTATAATTGATGGTGGAAATTCCTTCTATACAGATACAGACCGTAGGGAAGCTTATTTACAAGAGAAAGGAATCAATTTCTTTGGTTCTGGAGTTTCTGGTGGTGCTAAGGGTGCTCGTAGAGGGCCAAGTATTATGCCTGGGGGAAATAGAGAAGCCTACCAAAGTATAAAACCCATTTTTGAGGCTGTATCCGCTAAATTCAAAGGAGAACCCTGTGTTGCCTATTTGGGGCCAAAATCTGCAGGAAACTACGTAAAAATGGTGCACAATGGTATTGAATATGGTTTAATGCAACTGACATCTGAAATCTATGACTTATTAAGAAAAGTAGGTGGGCTTAACAATGATGAACTGCATGAAGTATTTAGCACATGGAATAAAGGCAGATTGCAATCATTTTTAGTTGAAATTACCTCAGAAATATTTAATCAAGAAGACGATAAAGGTGATGGTAGGCTGGTTGATAAAATTCTGGACAAGGCCAAACAAAAAGGAACGGGAAAATGGACTAGCCAAAATGCCATGGATTTAGGGATTCCCGTGCCAACTATAGATATTGCTGTGAGCATGAGAGAAATCTCTGCCCTTAAAGAAGAACGTGTGTTGGCAGATTCTTTGTACGACCGCCCTACCCCTACTGCTGTTGATAAAGCGGAATTAATAAAAACGGCAGAAGAAGCCCTTTATTTCTCTTTTATCTCTGCCTATGCGCAAGGATTGCACCAACTTTTAGATGCCTCCAATGAATATGGCTATGAATTAGACTTGGCGGTAATTGCCAAAATCTGGAGAGCAGGCTGTATTATTAGGGCAGAATTATTGGAAGATATTACCAAAGCATACCAAGCTGACAAAAAGCTGGCAAATCTCTTACTGGCACCAACTTTTGTAGAAAAAGTGAAGGCTACTGTTGGTTCTGCAAGAGAAGTAGTTGCATATGCTGCTAAAAATGGAATTCCGCTTCCAGGGGTTTCTAACTCTCTTACTTATTTTGATGCCTATACCTCAGAAAAACTACCATTAAATTTAATACAGGCACAACGTGACCATTTTGGCTCACATACCTATGAAAGAACAGATATGGAAGGTATTTTTCATACAGAGTGGGAGTAGTTGGCTAAAAAGTAAATAAACCATTATTGTTTTGATTAAAAGAATCTCATCCTTTTTAGGATAGCTTGTCATTTCGAATGAGGCACGAAGAAGAATCTCAAAATAGTAATAGATTTCTCATCACTCGTTCCTCGTTCTGCTGAAATGACCATGCACAAATTAAATGGAAATTAAAGTGACTACAGCCTAAAATGGATAAGCTTAAGTTTTTACTAAAAGATTTACTAGCTTCGTAAGTGCTCACATAAAAGATATATAGATCATATGATTTATATTCAATTTGCAAGCGGAAAAAAATGACAGACCATTACGAAATATCACTCAATATACTTCATCGACTATTGCACAAGTCTGGTAATAATCATTGGGCTAATTGGATTAAGAAAGATATCGAATTATGGAATAAAGAGAAAAGTGTAAAACATCATTTAGGAGCTTTTGGAGGAATGGGCTCAATTAATGATTTATGGGTAGGAGGAGAAGATAAATCTGGGATATGGGAGAATTTGATTTTTGAGAAAGTAAAAAATCTATCTTGGAATTTAGCAAAAAGAAGAATTAAAGAAGCACCAAAATCCGAGGAATTCTACAGAAATGGAAATGGTCAAATGAGTGGATGGCGTTGTAGAAATTGTGGACTATCAAGATTAAATGAAAATAAAGTTGAATATCATTTATCAAACAAATTTTTACCCAAAAAAATCGTTCAATTAGTTAAGAGTGAAAAATTAGAAAATTTGTTGCCAATTGAGAGTTGGATAAAGGATTTAGAAATAGAAACGGAAAGATTGAAAATCATTGATTCTTTAAGAGAAACCAACATACAACTGGGAAAAAATAGTTCTTGGTTAAAGGTCTGTCCAAATTGTAAAAGCAATGATGTTTGTGTCTACAGGTGGGAATATGATATTGCAAAAAATGAAATAGTTGAATCATCAGATAACTTAAAATTAAAAAGAAGCCAGCATACAACAACGCGTAAAACGATAATAGCCTCCATTCGTCGGCTACTACGTTTACGCTAACCGATGATGTCGAATACACCTGCAGCGTAGAACACATTCAATTGTAGCTAATCTATTAAAGAATACCATAAAACAATGCCCAAAACCGAATACCGTATTTATGTTATAGAACTCTCTAAAAAGGTATTCACAGAAAATAGAAGATTTAGGGAAGCCAATCCTCAATTTAACGGTATATTGGAATGTTTGTATGTGGGCATGACGAGCAAAACACCCAAAGAGCGTTTTGCACAGCATAAGACAGGTTTTGTAAACAAAAAAGGGTATAAGCTATCCTCCAACATTGTACAAAAATATGGTTCTTACCTACGTCCTAGCCTGTACAACCATATCCCGCCAATAACCAACCGTGCAGAAGCGCTTAAAATGGAAGAAACCTTAGCTTTGGAACTGCGAAGAAAACGATATGCCGTTTGGTTTAATTAAGTGAAAATTTCATTTAAAACCTGATAAATGACAGTTTTTATGGTCACTTAAATTCTTTCCTTTATGTCATTAAAAATTTAAATAAACAATAGATATGACATTTATAACAGAACAAAATCCAGGTGAGATTAAAGTATTTTTCAACGAACCAACATCTGGTAAGGTTTCATTGGCAGAAATGGGGTTAAAAGATGAGGACTTAGTATTTGATGGTGGTTTAGTAAGAATTGTTTTTGATTTCGAGAATATTGGCAAACATCAATATTACCAAGTTCCAAGCATAGCATTTTCTTATTCTGAAGACATGGGAGAAACACATTGGCAATGTGATTTTAACCAAACGACTATTTTGGACAAATATGACCACCACGGACATTCTACAGTAGTCCTATTAAACCGAAAAAAGCTGGCGGAGTTGGAACACCATCATAAAAACGCATTGGTATTACATGCAGAGTTTCCAAAAAATGTACAGTTATTAGCGAATGAATCCCATGTTCATTTTTTTAATTGAATCTATTCTTAATAGTAAACTAACTAAACTATCATTATGAGGTGTATGGTATTTTTCTCAATCCATACACCTTTTTAAATTTACTCTATAATTAGGTCTACTACCACAAATACATTTTCCCTTTTTGAACAGGGTATTTCTTATCTTCTTAATTCCAAAAATGATTCATGTAATTGTTTAGTAAATTCATAATTACTAGAGCCAAAACCACCATTATATTATAAATTTTAACGCAAAAATCAAATAATTTGTAGAATAGTGCAAAATTTACATATCTTACCTAAGTAAATTAATGGGTAAAACCATCTAGGGTTTGCCTACATTAATTTAAAAAGTGATTATTCCAAATAAATAAAAACCATTTATGCTTGATTTAGTTATTGTACTCGCTTTTATTGTCTATGCCATTTATTCTGGATTTAAATCTAAATCCAAAGCAGGTGAAAATCTACAAGAATATTTTTTGGCTGGAAGAACGGTAAAAGGATGGCGTGCAGGATTAAGTATGGCTGCAACACAATTTGCAGCAGATACACCGCTGTTGGTAACGGGCATGATTGCTACAGGTGGTATTTTCTTGGTCTGGAGATTGTGGATTTTTGGTCTCGCATTTTTAATAATGGGTTTGGTTTTAGGAGCGCAATGGCGTAAATCTAGTGTTATTACAGATGCTCAGCTGGCCGATTTAAGGTATAGCGGTAAAGGAGTAACTCTTTTAAGAGGTTTAAAAGCCATATATTATGGCACCGTAATAAATTGTACGGTTATGGCCATGGTCTTAGTGGCTGCCATGCGTATTGCAGAAGCCTTTCTTTTTTGGAATCTTTGGTTGCCAGAATCCATATACCAGCCCATACATGATTTAGTTGCTTCTACAGGGCTTGCTGTAGTTGGGGGAGATGTCTCTTTAGACCCTGTGATTTTAACAACCAACAACCTTATTAGTATTTTCCTGATTTTAGCTTTTACAACTATGTATTCCACTACTGGTGGTTTACGAAGTGTAATTGCAACAGATATTACCCAATTCTATTTTGCCATGGTGGGCACCTTAATTTATGCTGGTTATATTTTATACCATGCTGGTGGTATTGGGGGTATATTAGAAAAGATAGAGCTTATATATGGTGATGTTCGTTCTAAGGAATTATTATCATTTACGCCAAATGCAGAAGATGCCATAATGCCTTTTGTGGTTCTTTTAAGCCTCCAATGGTTATTTCAAAAAAATAGTGATGGCACAGGGTACCTGGCACAGCGGATGATTGCTTGCAAAACGGATAAAGATGCCCGTACCGCGGCTATGATTTTTACATGGGTACAGGTATTGCTACGCAGTCTTATTTGGTTAGTTATCGGTGTGGGCCTATTGGTTATTTACCCATATGATTTGGCAGAAACAACCGAGGTTGGTTTTACAGCTGCTAGAGAACTTACTTTTGTAAATGGTATAAACGATATGCTCCCTATGGGAATAAAAGGAATTATGCTTACTGGACTTCTGGGAGCATTGGCATCCACTATTGACACTCATCTTAACTGGGGTTCTAGTTATTGGAGCAACGATATTTATCAGCATATAATTTGTGAAAAATGGTTAAAAAAGAAACCCAAGAGCTCGGAGTTGGTCTGGGTAGCTCGTTTATCCAATTTTTTAATTCTTTTTATAGCATTGGCCGTCATGTTTAATCTAGGGTCTATACAGGAAGCATGGTATATTGCACTTGTTTTTGAATCTGGTATCGGTGCAGTTTTACTAATGCGCTGGCTATGGGAAAGAACAAACCTATTTTCGGAAATTTCGGCTATTGTTGCCTCCTTAATACTTGCTCCTTTAGTTCTTCTTTATGTTGATGAACAATGGATGCAAATCGCAGTAATGGCAGCCGCATCTACAATAATAGTAGTTACTGTAACCTTGCTTACCCCAAGGAATAGTCCAGAAAAATTAAAATCATTTTACAAAAAAGTTAACCCATCTGGTTTTTGGAAAAGCACAGCTATTGCCATGGGAGAGAGTCCAGCAGCTCCTATGAAGAGGTTTAAGAAAAGTATGATAGACGTACTTTTTACAGCCATTTCACTTTTTACCCTATTGGTAGGTCTTGGTAAACTTATGTTTAGACACAGTTCCGAAAGTATTACACTAGCCGTGATACTAACCGTAATTGGCCTTGCCATGGTTCCTCTATGGTACAAAAGGGTATACGGTAAAGATGCTATGCACAATACTGAAGTTGAAAATACTTAAACAACTACTTACTTAAATACATTTTCCTTCTAGAATAGAGCGTATAGAATTCGTCATCTTTTAGACTATCAATAAATAAGATGCTTTCACCTGTACTCTTCATTTCTGGTCCCAAATTCTTGTTCACATTAGGGAACTTATTAAAAGAGAATACCGGTTGCTTAATGGCATAGCCTTCTAATTGCGGATTGAATTTGAAGTCCTTCACTTTCTTCTCTCCCAACATCACCTTGGTAGCATAATTTACATATGGTTCTTTGTATGCTTTTGCAATAAAAGGAACGGTTCTAGAAGCTCTTGGATTAGCTTCTATGATATATACCATATCATCTTTTATAGCGAACTGTATGTTAATTAAACCTACTGTATTCAATGCCAAGGCTATTTTTTTGGTATGATCCTTAATTTGTTGCATTACAAACTCACCCAAATTGAAAGGCGGTAAGGTGGCATTGGAATCCCCAGAGTGAATTCCACAAGGTTCAATATGCTCCATAATACCAATAATATAGACATCCTTACCGTCGCAAATAGCATCGGCCTCAGCTTCTATTGCTCCATCCAAATAATGGTCTAATAGCAATTTATTGTTGGGTATTTTTCTTAATAAATCAACTACATGCTCTTCTAGTTCTTCTTTATTGATGACAATTTTCATACCCTGGCCACCTAGCACATAGGATGGTCTTACAAGCAATGGAAAATCCAACTCATCAGCCAATACAAGAGCTTCATCAGCAGTTTCTGCAACTCCAAATCTTGGGAAAGGAATTTTATTTTCCATTAACAGCTTGGAAAAACTTCCTCGGTCCTCTGCTAAATCCAAAGATTCATAACTAGTACCTATTATTTTAATTCCGTATTTAGAAAGCTTTTCGGCAAGTTTTAAAGCTGTTTGACCTCCAAGTTGTACAATAACCCCTTCTGGTTTTTCATGCTGAATTATATCGTAGATATGTTCCCAAAAAACGGGTTCAAAATAGAGTTTGTCAGCTGTATCAAAATCAGTTGAAACGGTTTCTGGGTTACAATTAATCATAATGGTTTCATAACCACATTCAGCGGCTGCCAATACACCGTGTACACAACAATAATCAAACTCTATTCCCTGTCCTATTCTATTTGGACCGGAACCAAGAACTACAATTTTCTTTTTATCAGTGACTATACTATCATTGGCAACATACCTTTCACCATCAGATGTTTCAATTTCTTCCTCAAAAGTGGAATAGTAATAAGGAGTCATAGCCTTAAATTCTGCAGCACATGTATCAACCAGTTTATACACCCTATTAATACCTAATGAAGAACGTTTTTTGTGGACTTCACTCTCGTAACAATCCAACATATGGGCAATTTGCCTATCCGCAAAACCTTTTTGCTTAGCCTCTAACAAAAGTTCTCTTGGTAAAGATTCTATGGTATATTTTGATATTTCTTTTTCTAAGAAATGTAACTCCTCATATTGTTTAAGGAACCACATATCAATTTTGGTGATTTCATGGATTCTACTCAACGGAATTCCCATTTGGATTGCATCATAGATAACAAATACTCTGTCCCAACTTGCAACTCTTAGTTTCTGGATAATTTGGTCGTAATCCTTGTAACCTTTCCCATCTGCACCAAGTCCGTTTCTCTTTATTTCCAATGACTGTGTGGCCTTATGCAATGCTTCTTGGAAAGAACGACCAATGGCCATTACTTCTCCCACCGATTTCATCTGGAGGCCCAAGCTCCTATCAGAACCTTCAAACTTATCAAAATTCCAGCGTGGAATTTTTACGATAACATAATCCAAAGTTGGCTCAAACAAAGCCGAAGTAGATTTTGTAATCTGATTATCCAACTCATCTAAATGGTAGCCAATCGCTAATTTGGTTGCAATTTTAGCAATGGGATATCCTGTTGCTTTTGATGCCAACGCTGACGAACGGGAAACCCTTGGATTAATTTCAATAGCAATAATATCTTCTTTCTCATCTGGGCTTACAGCAAACTGAACATTACAACCGCCAGCAAAATCACCAATGCTTCGCATCATTTTAATGGCCATATCCCTCATTTTCTGATACGTTCTATCAGACAAGGTCATAGCCGGTGCTACGGTAATAGAGTCACCTGTATGGATTCCCATAGGATCCATGTTTTCAATAGTACATATAATAACTACATTGTCATTTTTATCACGCAATAGCTCCAATTCGTACTCCTTCCAGCCCATTAAGGCTTTATCTATCATTACCTCATGAATAGGTGAAATTTCCAGCCCACGGCTCAATAATTCATCAAAATCTTCTGGCTTATAAACAATAGATGCTCCAGCCCCTCCTAAGGTATAAGATGCCCTTATTACTAAAGGGAAACCAAATTCTTGGGCAATTTCTTTACCCTTTAAAAAAGAAGTAGCGGTAGCCTGTGGCGCCATACCTATTCCAATCTTCAACATTAACTCTCTAAACTTCTCACGGTCCTCAGTAATGTTGATAGCATCAATATCAACTCCAATAATTTCTACGTCAAAATCTTCCCAAATTCCTTTTTCATCGGCCTCAATACATAAATTAAGTGCCGTTTGCCCTCCCATTGTTGGCAATACTGCATCTATATTTGGATGTTTTTTTAGTATCTCAATAATAGATTTTGTAGTTAATGGTTTTAAATACACATGATCCGCCATGGACGGGTCTGTCATAATAGTTGCCGGGTTACTATTAATTAATACAGTTTCAATTCCATCTTCCGTTAATGAGCGTAAGGATTGCGATCCAGAATAATCAAATTCACATGCTTGCCCAATGATAATGGGGCCTGAACCAATAATTAAAACTGATTTTATATCTTTTCTTTTCGGCATTTTCTTTATTGTGTTATAATTTTAATCAAAAAAAAGGTGCTACTTTAAAAAAGTAACACCTTTAATATTTAGAAAATAATTCTATCATTTATTTTTTATGTCTCAGCTCTGAAGATACAGTTAATTTCTTTCTTCCTTTTGCTCTTCTTCTAGCAAGAACCTTTCTACCATTGGCTGAAGCCATACGTTCTCTGAAACCATGCTTGTTTCTTCTCTTTCTTTTTGACGGTTGGTATGTTCTTTTTTGTCCAGGCATTTTTTAATCCTTAATTCGTTATTAAAAATCTTAAAGGCTATCCCTCAAAATCTGGGCGCAAATATACGAAGAGTTTTTGCTTTCCCAAACGTATTTAAAAAAATATTTTAGGATAGTTTTATTACTTTTGCATGCGTGTTTTTTGGTACGTTCTAAAACACATATTTAACGTTAATTAAGAATAACATAATTATTCATGTTCAATAAAAACATAAAACTTGTCATTGCTGGCCTTATAATTGCCTATGCCGTATATCAATTTATTGAAGGCTTCATTGGAAATGGAATCTTTTTCCTTCTCCTTTCTGGTATCTTTATCTTTCTATATTTTAAAAATGAAATTATTTTGATGTCCTTTTTAAGAATGAGGAAGCAAGATTTGGATGGTACACAAAAATGGTTGGCCAAAATTAAAAACCCAGAAAGTGCACTTGTAAAAAAACAACAAGGTTATTACAATTACCTACATGGAATTATTTTTTCTCAAAAGAATCTTACCCAAGCAGAAAAGTATTTTAAAAAAGCCTTGAAATTGGGATTAAGCATGGATTATGATGTTGCCATGGCTAAATTGAGTCTTGCGGGTATTGCCATGCAAAAACGTAGAAAGCGTGAAGCAACAACCCTTTTACAGGAAGCCAAAAAATTAGATAAAAACAATATGCTAACGGATCAAATAAAAATGATGCAGCAGCAGATGAAAAAAATATAACCTCTATTTTTATTTAGATACTTTATAATAGCCTTTTACAGGAATTTCTATAACATACTTCTTTCGAGAGGTATTATTTAAGTGTGGCTCTCTTAACCAAGGATTGTGTCTTTTCAATATTTTATAGTTAATCTCATAAAGATTAGAGAAATCAGCAAAATTAGCTATTGGCTCATCAATTTCCACATTGAAAGTAGGCACAGAAGTATACATATCTTCCTTTTCAATATCAAAACCATATTTATCTGGACTATTTAGAATTTCTTTTATAGCCATGATTCTAAACATATAACGTCCAGTTTCTTGCCCTAAAAGAAGACTGTAATAATCCTCCGCCTTTTGTTGGCCCATATATTTTTGAATTCCATAAGGACCTCCATTATAGGAGGCAGCAGCCAAAGTCCAACTTCCAAACTTTTCTTTTGATTTTTTTAAATACCTACAGGCAACCTCAGTAGCTTTTTCTATATGATAACGTTCGTCTACGTTTGCATTTATTTCCAAACCATATTCCCTACCAGTTCCTTTCATAATTTGCCAAAACCCTGTTGCGCCAGCTGGAGACACAACATTTTGCAAACCACTTTCTGCTACAGCTAAATATTTAAAGTCATCTGGAATACCATTTTTAGCAAGAATTGGTTCAATGATTGGGAAATATTTATTGGCTCTCTTCATTAATAAAAGGGCGTTGGATTGCCAATAGGTGTTTACCAAAAACTCTCTATCTACTCGCTCCATAACCTCTGGGTCATCCAAAGGAACTGGTTCATTTGCAAAGTTTAAATCTTCAGGGATATCTATAGCCGAAATTCTATAGCCATTATTGGTTTCAATATTTTCCTCAACATCCACAACGGCAACATCTTCTGTATTGTCCTGAATAGCAAAAATTAAGGTGCTTACAACAAAAACCATCCCTAAAAACATTAAAATATTCTTTATAAACTTCATAACTGTGCTTTTATTAACGACTTAAAGGTATTAAATACAACTACTTTATTCCAAAATAATTGCAGGCAATTGTTCATTAAACCACTTATACCGATGAATTATCATTGTATGGGTTCCATTTTTAACGGGAATACACTCTTTTATATGACTTATTGGAAAAACCGAATCTTTTTCACCATGAATATGAACCAAATTTGGAAGCTTACCTGTATGCTGCCAATTTACGATTTGATCTATAGACCAATCTATATAATACTTATCCCTCACTGAAAGATATTCCTCATACAATTCTAACCGCTTGGTGACTGTCTCACCAAAAGCATATTTGGCTAGTAATTCCACATTGTTAACAAGACCAGTGGGTAATAACTTATGTATTTTGGTATACTTTGCAAATATCATTCGTTTTGGCAACTCTGTTTTATTCTTAACACTAGAAATAACAATTACTTTTTTAACCGGAATCAATTTTGCAATTTCCTGGACTAAGATTCCTCCAAATGAAACGCCAACAAGCACGGGAGATGGATGCACTATCTTCTTGCACATTTCCAGAGCGTATTCTTGAATACTGCTCCCCTTTTTAGGTACGAACCAATCTAAAAGATGAATTTTAAATTTATCTTGTGACAAAGAAATATTCTTAAAAATTGATGAATTAGCTGCCATGCCAGGCATAAAGTAAACGTGGATTTTCTCTTCTGTCATAATAGGCCGAGAATGGGTTTTAACTAGGAATTTAGCATTTTTTTTATTACTTTTGTAAGCTCGCTGTTAAATTTACTCAAACTTATACAGTTTAGTCAAAATACTTAATATTAAAAGAATTACGATTTGAGAACGTCGTAATTTTTTTATCTAAACCAACATTAAAATACGACTATATGAATGAAATGGAAATTAATGACAACAGTTTCTTGCGTCAATTTGAAACTAGGGTGAATGGGCACTTGGCCAAGATAGAATATTCATCACAGGAGCGTAAGGTTTTTTTAACCAAGCTTGTAATCCCAGAAGAAATTACAAGAGAAAGTTTTAAAGAAGAGTTCATTAAAGGTGTTCTTCATCAAATTCAAGATAAAAATTTAAGAGTTGTTCCAACTAGCCCTCAAATAGCAGGGTTTCTACGAAAAAATAGACAGTATAAAGAAATGCTTCCCGTTGGGATAAGAATCTAAGTAAATTTAAACCTCTCTAACCAAGAGGTTTTTTTATACCTCTACTCCACTGTTTATAAATTCTAACCGTACCATCCCATCTTCATCGATTTCCGTCAACCTTATTTCATGGAGCGTATTTACCAAAGAAGGATTCCAAGGAGTCTTTACCTTAACATAGTTCTCCGTAAATCCATGTATATACCCTTCTTTATTTTCTCCTTCAAACAAAACGGTTCTTACGGTTCCTAACTGACTCTCATAAAATGCACGTCGCTTTTTAGCAGAAAGTCCTCGGAGCATTTTACTGCGCTTAGCACGCACATTTTTAGGGACTGCTCCTTCCATAGAAGCTGCCATTGTATTATCCCTCTCTGAATATGTAAAAACATGGAGGTAAGATATACCCAATTCATTTAAAAAATGGTAGGTTTCCAAAAAATGTTCGTCTGTTTCTCCTGGAAACCCTACAATTATATCTACTCCAATACAAGCATGTGGCATTGCCTGTTTTATACGGGCAACCCTTTCTATATACAAATTGCTTAAATACCTTCTTTTCATTAACTTTAAAATGGTATCACTTCCACTTTGTAACGGAATATGAAAATGTGGCACAAACGAATTATTTTGAGCCACAAAATCTATAGTCTCATTTTTAAGCAAATTGGGTTCTATGGATGATATTCTTAATCGATGGATTCCATCTACTTTGTCCAAAGCTTTTACCAATTCCAAAAAAGTATGTTTGTGTTTTTTATTCCCAAACTCTCCCTTACCATAATCACCAATATTGACTCCTGTAAGAACAATTTCTTTTATACCTTGAGCTGAAATTTCTGAAGCATTTTTCAGCACATTTTCAAGTGTATCGCTGCGAGATATACCTCTAGCCAATGGAATAGTACAATAGGTACACTTATAATCACAACCATCTTGCACTTTAAGGAAAGCCCTTGTTCTATCACCTATGGCATAGCTGCCCACATAAAAATCCACCTCTTGTATTTCACAAGAATGAACTTCACCTTTATCATTCTTTGATAAGTCGTTTACATAATCTGTGATTTTAAACTTTTCTGTGGCTCCTAGAACTAAGTCAACTCCATCTACTGCAACCAATTCTTCCGGTTTAAGCTGAGCATAACAACCAATAGCGGCTACAAAAGCATCTGGATTAGCCTTTTGCGCCTGTTTTACAATGGTTTTAAATCGTTTGTCAGCATTATCTGTAACAGAACACGTATTAATTACATACATATCCGCAGCAGTAGAAAAATCCACTCTCTCAAAACCTTCTTCTTTAAAGTTTCTTGCTATAGTGGAGGTTTCAGAAAAATTAAGCTTACAGCCTAAAGTGTAAAATGCAACTTTCTTTTTCATTTATTGGATGATTCCATAAGAGGGTTTGCAAAGATAAGAAGTTTGTTTTGAAGTTATTGGCGATGTAAAATGTCTAACTAGCTTTTACGCCACTTCTTGGTTTCCTCATAAACATGATTTAGAATAGCTGCTTCCTTATCATCAAACTCTACTTCCCTTCTCCACATCATTTCTCTCGCTGTTTCAAAAGCTTTTTTGGGTAGGTACTTTGTAAAACCAGAAGCTCCTCCCCAGCTAAAACTAGGGATAAAATTCCTTGGGAACCCAGAACCGAAAATATTTGCACTTACACCTATTACCGTTCCCGTATTCAACATTGTATTAATACCACACTTGCTATGATCCCCCATCATTAATCCACAAAACTGAAGTCCAGTTCGAGCAAAACCTTCTGTTTCATAACTCCACAAACGTACATCTGCATAATTATTCTTCATATTGGAGGTATTTGTGTCTGCTCCTAGATTACACCATTCGCCAAGCACCGAATTCCCTAAGAACCCATCGTGTCCCTTGTTGGAGTATGCGAAAAGAACAACGTTATTGACTTCACCTCCTATTTTGGAACGAGGGCCGATAGTTGTTGGTCCGTATATTTTTGCTCCCATTTTAACAATAGCATCTTCACCAAGAGAGAAACTCCCTCGAATGATACTACCTTCCATAATTTCTGAATCTTTTCCTATATAGATAGGGCCTGTGGATGCATTCAAAATGCTGCAGGACACTTTTGCGCCTACTTCCAAAAATACATTTTCAGGTTTGATAACCGTGTTTGAGTTGGGAATAGGCTGGCTTTTTCTTCCTTTAGTCAATAAATTAAAATCAGCTTGTAGCGCTTCCCCATTCTTTGAGAAAATATCCCATGTCTTCTCAATACATAGCACATCTCCACTAAACTCAATTCTTTTGTAGGATGAAAAATCTTGTTCTGCTTGTGCTGTCTTGGAACAAAAAGCAACAACTTTTTCCTTATAATAAATGGCTTCATTTTCTTCTAGGTTTTTAACCAAGTCCATAAAATTTTCATTTGGTAAAAAAGAAGCATTAATCAAAATGTTAATAGAAGATTCAAGTACTGGATATTTATCAGAAAGGTAATCTTGGGTAATTGTGCTTGTTTTGTTTCCAAGATATTTTTCCCACTTCTCTCGTATGGTCAAAATTCCAATTCTAATATCGGCCACAGGTCTAGTATAGGTAAAAGGGAGAAGGGCATTTCTAGCTGGACCGTCAAAAAGAATATAATTCATCTATGGCATTTTTGTAAAAATAAAAAAGTCACCTTCCTAAAACAATAGAAACGTGACTTAATAACTTTTTGAAGCGTAATTTATTACTTACTGAACTTCTTATATTTGTTCTTGAACTTATCAATTCTACCAGCAGTATCAACCAATTTAGCTTTACCTGTATAGAAAGGATGTGATGTTCTGGAGATTTCCAATTTAATCAATGGATACTCAACACCATCAACTTCCAAAGTCTCTTTAGTATCCGCAGTAGACTTAGTGATAAAAACATCGTCGTTGGACATGTCCTTAAATGCAACTAATCTATAATTTTCTGGATGTATACCTTTTCTCATTTTAATAAACTTTATTCCACTTAAATTTTGGAGGTGCAAATTTATAAATTTCCATACGAATATCCAATACTAATTAATAAAAAAGAAAAAGAAAAAATTGTATCTTTAAAATGTAACAAAATTGTGGAAGTAACAACTAATTAAACAATCAACTAAAAACTTAAAATAAAATGGAAGAAATTCAATTAAAACCTAAAAAATTCATTCTGAACTATGGCATATTATTAGGCCTTGCCTCCGTGATTTTTGGTGTAATGTTATTTACGCAAAAAATGCACTATGAGCAGACTGTTCCCATAATCGTAATATCTATTTTACTTACTGGTGTCTTTGTTTTCATGGGTGTCAATGCTTTTAAAAAAGCAAATGGCGGGTATCTAAAAATTTCGGAAGCATTAAAGTTAGGGGTTGGCATAGCCCTTATTGCAACCATTATTTCCCTCTTATACCAATATGTTTTAACAACATTTATAGAACCAGATTTTATGGATAAAGTGATGGAAATAGCCAAAACCAAAGCTTTTGCTCAAAATCCCAAACTAACACAAGAGCAATGGGATACAGGTGTAGAGATGCAAAAAAGTCTCTCATGGTTACAATATCCAATTGGTTTAATTATTAGTTGTATCCTTGGACTTATTCTTGGACTTATAAGTGGTTTAATTTTGAAAAAGGATAAGGACAACTACTAAAAAGTAAAAAGCATTACTTTTGAAAGGAATTTTAGAATTGAACAATGCAGTTGCAATTATCTATTGTAATTCCTTTACTTAACGAAGATGAGTCTTTAAAAGAACTACATGATTGGATTGTATCCGTAATGCAATCCAATCATTTTTTATATGAGATTCTTTTTATTGATGATGGCAGTATCGACAATTCTTGGAAAATAATTTCTCAGCTTAGTAAAAGCAACCCCAACGTAAAAGGAATTAGGTTTCTTAAGAATTTTGGTAAATCCCAGGCATTACATGCCGGTTTCAACGCTGCAAGTGGGGATGTAATAATTACCATGGATGCCGATTTACAGGACAACCCAGAGGAAATCCCTGAACTTTATAGTCTAATAACCAAAGGAGAATATGACCTAGTTTCTGGTTGGAAGAAAAAAAGATATGATTCCGTCATTGCTAAAAACATTCCTTCCAAACTTTTTAATTGGGCAGCAAAAAAAACATCTGGTGTAAAGTTGCACGATTTTAATTGCGGACTCAAAGCATATAAAAAAAATGTGGTGAAAACCATTGAAGTTTCTGGGGAAATGCATCGCTATATTCCTGTTTTAGCAAAAAACGCTGGGTTTATAAATATTGGAGAAAAAGTAGTGCAGCATCAAGCAAGAAAATACGGAAAAACAAAATTTGGTATGGAACGATTTATAAACGGATTTCTAGATTTAATTACTATTTGGTTTGTATCTAAATTTGGGAAGCGCCCTATGCACTTATTTGGAGCACTAGGGGTCTTAATGTTTATCATTGGATTTGGTTTTGCTTTATATCTTGGAATTGATAAACTATTTATTAACCCTACAGGTAGACTTATAACAGACCGCCCTCAATTTTTTATTGCCTTGGCATCCATGATTATTGGCACTCAATTTTTCTTAGCTGGGTTTTTAGGAGAAATTATTTTGCGAACAAAACAAAACAAGGCAAATTATGCAATTGATGAAAAGGTTAATTTGTAATCTAACCTAAAAAATTACAAATATTAAGGTCTAATCCCCCGTAAAATAATACGAAAGACCGACTCTCTTTTTCAAAAAATAAAAAATCTAATGTACCTTTACCAAAAATATTTTTCATGAGCAATACTACTGATTCTGCCCTTAAAACTGCCCAAACTTGGCTTACAAATTTTTTCGATTCTGAGACAAAAGAAGAAATCGAGAACCTTATACAGAATGACCCTCAAGAATTAGAGGAAAGGTTTTATAAGAATCTTGAGTTTGGAACAGGAGGTATGCGAGGCATTATGGGGGTTGGTACAAATAGAATTAATAAATATACTCTTGGAAAAAACACACAAGGTTTAAGTAATTATCTTAAAGAATCCTATCCAAATAAACAGCCAAAAGTTGTGATTGCATACGATTGTAGGCATAATAGCGATACATTGGCGAGAACAGTTGCAGAAGTCCTTTCTGCGAATGGGATTAAAGTATATTTATTTTCAGAATTAAGAACAACCCCAGAACTTTCCTTTGCGGTAAAATACTTGAAATGCCAAGCTGGCATTGTACTTACTGCATCGCACAATCCTCCAGAATATAATGGATATAAGGTGTATTGGGAAGATGGTGGTCAAATTGTTCCTCCGCAGGATGGAGAGATTATTGCAGAAATAGAAGGCCTTTCTTTTGAAGATATAAAGTTTGATGCTAACGAAAGCCTAATAGAATTAATTGACAAAGAGGTAGATGAAGCCTTTTTTGAAGCATCTGTAGCAAACGGTAGTTTTAATGCTACAGGAAAGGATGATTTTAAAATCGTGTTTACTTCAATTCACGGTACATCTATTACTGCAATTCCTGAGGTTTTAAAGCGGGCAGGTTATAAAAATGTAACTGTAATTGAAGAACAGGCTAAGCCAGATGGTAATTTTCCGACTGTAAAATCCCCAAACCCGGAAGAACCAGAAGCATTAGCAATGGCAATTGCCAAGGCAGAAGAAATTGATGCGGATATGGTTGTTGGAACGGACCCTGATAGTGATAGATTGGGAATTGCAGTTCGCAACCTTGAAGGAAAAATGGAATTACTCAACGGAAACCAGACTATGGTCTTAATGACCAAATTCTTATTAGACCAAAGAAAAACTATAGGATTTAAAGGAAATGAATTTATTGCAACTACAATTGTCTCTACACCAATGGTACAGAAATTGGCAGAAGCGTATGGAATTGGCTATAAAACGTCTCTTACTGGTTTTAAATGGATTGGTAAGATGATAAAAGATTTTCCAAATGAATATTTTGTAGGTGGTGGTGAAGAAAGTTTTGGATATATGGTGGGTGATTTTGTTCGTGATAAAGATGCGGTTACCTCTACTCTACTGGCTTGCGAAATAGCAACACAAGCAAAAGCAAATGGTAGTTCCTTTTATAAAGATTTAATAGACTGTTATGTTGATTATGGTTTTTACAAAGAGCATTTAATTTCAATTACTAAAAAAGGAATAAGTGGTGCAGAAGAGATAAAGGAAATGTTGAAAAACTTCAAAGAAAACCCTATAGATTCAATTCAAGGCTCTAAAGTTGTTTGGGTAGAAGATTATAATACTTCCATTGCAAAAAATGTGATTACTGGGGAAGATAAAATAATAGACATCCCTAAATCCAATGTTTTGATTTATGTTACCGAAGATGGCACTAGAATAGCTGCTAGACCCAGCGGTACAGAACCAAAGGTGAAATTTTACATTACAACCAATACTTCTTTGAGCAAATCTTCAGATTATAAATTGGTTGATGCTCAATTGGATGCCAAAATTAATGGTATCTTGGATGAACTGAAATTAGGTTAATGGAGTACTTCAAAAAGATTCTAAAATTTGCTATACCATATCGCAAATACGGATTCTTAAATATTTTCTTTAATATCCTTTATGCATTGTTCAGTGCGCTTTCATTTGCGGCTTTAATTCCAATGCTTGATGTTCTTTTTAAACCCGAAAAAAAAGTTATAGTAAAACCAGAGTATACAGATTTAGGTCACTTTAAAGATTATTTACAGGACTTAATTAATTATAGAGTTAATTTATATTCTGGGGATGACCAAATGAAAGGGTTGGTTTTGGTCATTGGGCTTGTACTTATTCTATTTCTATTAAAGAATTTTTTTAACTACTTGGCAATGTACTTTATTACCTTTCTTAGGAATGGAGTCTTAAAGGACATTCGTAATAAAATGTACCGAAAAATAACAGATTTGCCTGTTTCGTATTTTTCGGAAAAAAGGAAGGGTGATGTGATTGCCAGGGTCACTTCCGATGTTCTGGAAATACAGCATTCCTTTTTATCGGTTTTAGAACTCATTGTAAGAGAGCCACTTACCATTTTATTCACTATCATTATTATGTTCGGAATAAGTACAAAACTTACTTTGTTTGTGTTTATTTTTATTCCCGTTGCTGGAATGATTATTTCAAGAATTGGAAAGTCACTTAAAAAGAAGTCGGACAGAGTACAAAAAGAGCAAGGAGAATTTTTATCCATTGTAGAAGAAACTTTGGGTGGTTTAAGAGTGATAAAAGCTTTTAATGCAGAATCTAAATTTTACAACACCTTTAAAAAATCAACAACTCGTTTTTTTAGATTCTCAAATACCTTGTTGAATCGACAAAATTTGGCATCACCCACAGGGGAATTTCTTGGGATTCTTGTTATTGGTGTATTGTTATGGTTTGGTGGAAAAATGGTTTTGGTAGACAAGACTTTGGACGCCTCTTCCTTTATAGCTTACATGGGATTGGCCTATAACATTCTAACTCCAGCAAAAGCCATAAGTAAAGCATCTTATGGGGTTAAAAAAGGAAATGCCGCGGCCGAAAGAGTGCTAGAAATTTTAGAAACAGAAAATCCAATCGTTGAAAAGAAAAATGCAGTTGTAAAAACCGATTTCAATAAGAATATAGAGCTACAGGGCATTTCTTTTAAATATGAGGATGACTATGTGTTAAAAAATTTCAGTCTTAATGTTCCAAAGGGCCATACAGTGGCTCTGGTAGGTCAATCAGGCAGTGGAAAATCTACCGTTGCAAATCTTGTTACACGTTTTTATGATGTAAACGAAGGTGAAATTAAAATAGATGGTATATGTATTAAGGACATGGCCAAGAAATCTCTTAGGGATTTAATGGGGTTGGTTACTCAAGATTCCATTCTATTCAATGATACTGTTAAGAATAATATTTCCTTAGGAAAAGAAAATGCAAGTGAGGAAGAAATTATTGATGCGGCCAAAATTGCAAATGCACACGATTTTATTACAGAACTGCCAAATGGGTATAATACCAATATTGGTGATAGTGGTAATAAACTAAGTGGAGGGCAAAAACAACGTCTATCCATTGCACGTGCCGTTTTAAAGAATCCGCCCATTATGATATTGGATGAGGCAACATCTGCTCTAGATACTGAAAGTGAGCGCTTGGTACAAGATGCCTTAGAAAAAATGATGCAAAATAGAACTTCATTGGTCATTGCCCATAGGCTGTCAACAATTCAAAAAGCAAACACTATTGTTGTACTAAAGAAGGGTGAAATTGCAGAAATGGGTTCTCATGAAGAATTGCTTACAAAAAAAGGCGCATATCAAAAATTGGTGGCTATGCAATCTTTTGATTCGTAACCAAATTAAACCTTTACCTAAAAAAAAGGTCATATAAAATACACAAGACAATACCTTTGATTGACGAAGAAACATTATTGTATCAATTAAAACAAAAGGATAAGACGTTGTCTTCCAAAGCCTTTGAGGTATTGATAAACAACTATAAGGAAAGGCTTTATTGGCATATCCGTAAAATTGTGTTAAACCATGATGATACAGATGACGTGCTACAGAATACTTTTATAAAAGTTTATAAAAACATTGGTGGTTTTAAGGGAGATAGTAAATTATTCTCATGGATGTATCGTATTGCCACCAATGAAGCCCTTACATTCTTAAAGTCCAAATCAAAGAAAATGGGGGTAAATAATGTAGAACTTCAGGAAAGATTGGTCGGTAATTTACAGTCGGATGTATATTTTGAAGGAGATGATATTCAACTGAAATTGCAAAAGGCAATAGCAACACTTCCTGAAAAGCAGAAACTGGTCTTTAATATGAAGTATTATGATGATTTAAAATATGAAGAAATTTCAGAAATTTTAGAAACTTCCGTGGGTGGATTAAAGGCATCCTATCACTTGGCAGTAAAAAAAATAGAAGCATTCATCAAAGAGGATTAAACCTTTTAAAGTATTGATAGTCAAACTAAAGAATGAAAGAAAGAAAGAAAAATAGTGGTTTTAAGATTCCAGACGGATATTTGGAAAGTTTGCCTGCTGAACTTTTGAACAAAATATCTGAAGAGAATTCTGTTTTGCCAAATTCTGACAGCCTTAAAAATAATTTTAAAGTGCCTGAAAACTATTTTGAGAATATAACCACAGATATTCTCCAAAAAGTTGGTAAAAATGAAACCAAAGTTGTTTCACTCTATAAAAAATACTATTATGTAGCTGCATCAATAGCAGCAGTCTTTGTGGTGCTTTTTGCCATTAAGATAAACACAAACAAGACACCTACTTTTGATAATGTAACAAGTACCAGCATTGAAAATTATTTCGAAGATTACGAATTGGATTTTAATGAGAACGAATTGGCAGAGTTATTGCCAATACATGATGTAGAAATAAATGACATATTAAATCAAGAAATAAATCAAGAAGGAATTGTTGAGTATTTAGACAGTAATATTGAAGATTTACAAGAATTAAATAATGTGTATGATGAAGAATAGGACAACATTATTCATTGCAGTTTTTCTTATGGCATTAAATATGTCATTTGGGCAAAAACCGACCAAACAAGAGTTTGAAAAAATCAAAGCCTTAAAAGTGGCTTTTTTTACAGAGCGATTAAGCCTTACAAGTACTGAGGCGGAAACTTTTTGGCCCGCATATAATGAATATGAAAAGAAAAGGCACCAATTGGGAAAAAAGCAATACCATGACTTTTATAGCAAATTGGCCAATGAAAGTGTCGGTGAAGAAGAAGCTGGTAGATTATTGGATGGTTATTTGTTCATTGAAGAGGAAGAAGAGGAATTGGACAAAGCTTTCATGTTAAAAGTAAAAAAATTGCTATCCGCCAAAAAAGCACTTTTATTGATAAAGGCCGAGAAAGACTTTCAAAAAAAATTGATAAGGGAATATCGTAAAAAACACGGCGGCAGGTAGTTATACTTACTTAAATGTTAGTTTTGAAACCCTACCCTTTCCAGCCGCATAAGCAATGGTATCATTTAAAAATCTAATCGTATAAAAAGATTCTTCCGATAGTTGTTCCCATGTGTTGCCCATGTCTTTTGAATATGAAATTCCTGTAAACCCAACGGCAACAATATCTTTACCTCCAGCGCTTGGCACAAATTGCACACAACTTTTATATCCAGGTTCCAGATTGCTAGCAACCAATTTCCAGGTCTCTCCCCCATCTACAGTAATTGCTTTGTTCGCATGATTATTTTCTGGCTTGGTAAAATCTCCACCTATTACAAAACCAATAGTTGAATCATAAAAATCAATGGAGTAAATACCCTGTGTGGGTTCTGCTCCAATTAATGGGGTTTGCACATACTCCCAATTTTCACCTTTGTCCGGTGAAAAATATACCCTACTACTCGTTGTGGCAATCCATGTTTTGTCACCAACCACTTCTATGTTTGTGTTGCTGGCCGCAAAAGCACCTTCCGCTACAGAAGCTTTAGGTAATAGTTTACAAGGTAATTTTTTCCAAGTATTGCCACCGTCCCGTGTTATAATAATGGACAAGCAACCATCCATACTATCACCTACTGCAATACCCTCTACATTATTCCAAAAGGCCATGGAGTCATAAAAAACCCCCTCACCTTCTTCCCAATAAACCAATTCCATTTTTCCATTAGTACCAGTTTTGTACAACAAAGCTGGATTAGCTACAGAAAGCATAAAAAAGTCGGTTGAAGTATGTCCTACAGCTCTAAAGCTAGGTGAAATAGAATCATGTTTCTGAACATTTGTTCTCACTTTATTGGTGCTTAAGTCAACAGAACCAAAAATTCCATTACTACCAGCAAAGGCCAAACTCTCGCTCATAATTTCAATAGCTCTAATGCTGACAGAGTCTTTATAAATCTCCTCAACTTCTACAGAGGTGAAATTATGCGACTTTTCTTCTTCAACACAAGAAACTAAAAAACAAAAGATTACAAAAACGAAAATGTATTTCATAGCTTTAAATTTTGCTAAAAATAAGAGGAATCACTATCAAAACAATACCTTTACATTCTTAATTTTTTTAGATGCGTTTACATAGAAACTTGGTCTTTGCGGTCATTGATGCTTTAAATTTAATTTTTAATGAGGGAGAGTATGCCGATAAAGTTGTGCAAAAAGTATTGAAATATGATAAACGTTGGGGAGCACGTGACCGTGGCTTTATTGCCGAAACCACCTATGAAATGGTTCGGTACAAAAGATTATATGCAGAAATAGCCGAAGTAAAGGCACCTTATAGCAGACCAGAACTTTTTCGAATGTGGGCTGTTTGGGCAGTTCTAAAGGGAATTGAATTACCAGATTGGAAACAGATTGAGCCTACACCAGAAAGACGTATCAAAGGAAAATTTGATGAGCTTTCAAAAATTAGAAAATATAGAGAAGCTGTACCAGATTGGATAGACGAGTTATGTGAAAAAGCTTTAGGTGATAAACTTTGGACAAAAGAGTTGGCTGCATTAAACCAAAAGGCAGAAGTTATTTTGCGAACAAATACCCTTAAAAATACAAAAGAACAATTATGCAACACCCTTAAAGATGAGGGTATTACTACTGAGCCCATAAAGGGATACCCTTTTGCATTGCGTTTACCAGAACGTGCCAATGTTTTTGTAACTGATGCTTTTAAAAAAGGTTTATTTGAAGTTCAAGATGCAAGCTCACAACTAGTAGCAGAACTTCTTGATGTAAGACCTGGTCAGCGAGTTGTTGATACGTGTGCAGGAGCTGGTGGAAAATCCCTTCACTTAGCAGCTTTAATGGAAAATAAAGGGCAATTAATTGCTATGGATATTTACGGTAGTAAGCTAAAAGAGTTAAAAAGACGCGCAAGAAGAAACGGAGCGCATAATATTGAACCTAGAGAAATAGACACTTCTAAAGTTTATAAAAAATTGTATGGCAGTGCGGACAGAGTTTTGATTGATGCTCCATGCACTGGATTGGGTGTAATTAGACGTAACCCAGATACCAAATGGAAATTACAACCAGATTTTCTTGAAAAAATCACCAAAACACAACAAGAGATACTTAGAAATTATAGCAAAATAATAAAAAATGGAGGGAAAATGGTTTATGCCACCTGTTCCATTTTACCTCAAGAAAACTCCAATCAGGTGAGTTCTTTTTTATCTTCTAAGGAAGGCACAGACTTTAAATTAGTTAAAGAAAATAAAGTCTATGCTTCCAAAAGTGGTTTTGATGGATTTTATATGGCGTTATTAGAGAAAAAGTAATAAGTTCCCTAATTCTCTATTCTTTAAGAGTAGGATAGCTTACTCCCAATTGCTCCAAATAAGTATCATATTTTGTCTCGTCATAATAAAAAGGTTCCAAAAGAGATTTAAACTTTCCCATTTTATCTGCATTAAGATATACAGGAGGCATGTCATCTTCCGAAATCATGGGCTCATATTTTGTTTCCTTTGTTTGTTCGTTATTAAAATAATCCCAAGCCTTAGTTAGTAATTCTGGTTTTAAAAGAAAATCTAAGATGGTCATCGCTTCTACCTTAGCTCCGGCAGTAGCGCCTTTGTGAGCAATTGGCGTTGCCATTGCTATAGCATTGCTCCAATGATGTCCTTGCAATCCTGGTATATTAGAAGGAAAACCCATAGTAACTGTTGGTACTTTCCACGAAATATCTCCAATATCATCTGATCCTCCACTAATAGGTTCTAACACGGGTCCTCTAAGAGGAGATAACTTGGTACTCAATCCTTCGATTTTCTTAGAACTCACCTCTGTTTGTACTGCCTTGGCAAGGGCTTGATCATCTTCTGACCACTCTGGCAAACCAATTTTTTCAATATTCTTATACATAGTTTCTGCTATGACCTTATTATAGTGACGTGGCCATGCTGTACCTAAAATTTTGGAAGTAACTGTGGTTCCAGTCATTAAAGCAGCACCATCGGCAATATCATTGGCCTCTTTGTACATTTCCATAATTCCCTCATATTTAATATCTCTAAAATAAAACCAGATAGCTGCTTTAGATGGTACTACATTCGGTTGATCACCAGAGTCAGTAAAAATGGAGTGCGATCTTTTTAAAGGATGTAAGTGCTCTCTTTTATAGTTCCAAGCAATATTCATTAATTCAGCTGCATCCAATGCACTACGGCCTCTCCATGGTGCTCCAGCAGAATGAGCCGCTTCCCCTTCAAAAGAATATTCAACAGAAATTAACCCCGTTCCCCTAGTGGGGCCCCAAGAAACTCCAAGATTACTGGAAACGTGGGTGAAAATACACATATCAATATCGTCAAAAAGACCATCTCTTACATACCAAGCCTTTGCAGCAACTAATTCTTCTGCTATTCCTGGCCACACAATCAATGTGCCAGTTATTCCTTCTTTTTCCATAACTTCTTTTACCGCTAAAACGGCCGTAATGTTCATTGGAATTCCAGAATTATGCCCTTCTCCATGGCCAGGTGCTCCCTCCACAATAGGTTTATGCCATGCAACTCCAGGATATTGGGATGCTTTTGGAATACAATCAACATCACTACCTACCGCAATAACCGGTCCCTCCCCATTACTCCACTTGGCAAACCATGCTGTGGGGATATTAGAAATTGAAGTTTCAATTTCAAATCCATTTTCTTTTAAAATCCCCGTAAGGTATTTTGATGATTCAAACTCTTGAAAACCCAATTCAGAAAAACTGAAAATTTTATCAATCATCACTTGAGTTTCCTTCTTACTAGATTCTACTATCACAGAAGCCTCTTGTTTTAGCTTCTCAATTTTACTCTTGCTATACTTTTGTTGAGCAAATCCAATATTAGATACACACAAAGAAAGTACAATCAATACACTTCCAAAAAAACGTTTTCCATTCATAATCATATAGTTGGTCATTAATTCCATTAAATTTACTGGAATTATATCATAAAAAAAATGCAAACAGGGCATTATTATGTTTTACGCAAATATTTATTCTCTTAATTAATAATAAGTTGTAATGCCTTGTGAGATTTTGGCAATTATACAGTACTAACTCAAAACTTAATATTTAAAACAGTATTAAATCGTTAATAACTAAGTAAAAAACACCTCTGCATGTATGTTACAAAAATATCTTTTAATGTAAATTTGTGCATTCTTAAGCTAAACAATTTTCGCATTCTATGATTCACTTCTTCGGGGATTTAGACACTAAGGTTTTTGCAGTACAAACCACTCAAGAAATTTCACAACAAGACATTACAAAACTCATATGGTTGTTCGGCAACCAACCAAAAATAAATGTGGCATCATTAGATGCCATTTTTGTTGGTCCAAGAGCATCAATGGTTACTCCCTGGAGCACAAATGCTACAGAGATTACCCAAAACATGGGTGTTTCTGGAATAATACGTATTGAAGAGTTTAAAGTAATTAACAAGGATTTCTCCGATTTTGATCCTATGCTTTTCCAAAAATATATTGGGCTTTCCCAAAGTATTTTTACGATTGATATTCAACCTGAACCCATTTTGGAAATCGAGGATATTGCTGCTTATAATACCCAAGAAGGATTGGCTTTGAATGATGAAGAGGTCGATTATTTGGAAGACCTATCAAAAAAAATAGGAAGAAAATTAACCGATTCAGAAATCTTTGGTTTTAGCCAGGTAAACTCTGAGCATTGCAGACACAAAATATTTAATGGCACTTTTGTGATTGATGGTAAAGAAATGCCAACTTCCCTGTTTAAACTTATTAGGAAAACATCAGAAGAAAACCCTAATGATATAGTATCTGCATACAAAGACAATGTAGCATTTGTCAAAGGACCAAAAGTGACCCAATTTGCACCAAAAAGTGCCGATAAGCCAGATTTCTATGAAGAAAAAGAATTTGAATCTGTTATTTCCTTAAAAGCTGAAACCCACAACTTCCCAACCACTGTTGAGCCTTTTAATGGGGCAGCAACAGGTTCTGGGGGAGAAATTAGGGATAGACTTGCAGGAGGAAAAGGCTCTCTACCACTTGCAGGAACTGCTGTTTACATGACTTCATATTCTAGACTGGAACAAACTAGATCTTGGGAAGATGCTTTTCCTGAAAGAAATTGGCTCTACCAAACTCCAATGGACATTTTAATTAAAGCGTCCAATGGAGCGTCGGACTTTGGAAATAAATTTGGACAACCCTTAATTGCTGGTTCCGTTCTAACTTTTGAGCATCAAGAGGTCTCAACTGCGTTAGACCAGACAGCGCGTAAACTAGGGTATGACAAGGTTATAATGCAAGCCGGTGGTATTGGGTATGGAAAAGCAGACCAAGCCATAAAAGACATTCCAAAAAAAGGCGATAAAATTGTAATTCTAGGTGGTGACAATTACCGTATTGGTATGGGGGGTGCTGCCGTTTCTAGTGCAGATACAGGAGCATTCGATTCTTCAATAGAATTAAATGCCATACAACGTTCCAATCCAGAAATGCAAAAGAGGGCTGCAAATGCGGTAAGAGGAATGGTGGAAAACAATGTAAATTCCATTGTTTCTATACATGACCACGGTGCTGGTGGCCACTTAAATTGTTTGTCGGAGTTGGTAGAGGAAACAGGCGGAAATATTGATTTGGATAAGCTTCCAGTTGGTGACCCAACCCTATCCTCAAAAGAGATTATTGGGAACGAATCCCAAGAACGAATGGGACTTGTGATTGGCGAAAAAGATATTGACTTACTTGAAAGAATAGCTGAAAGAGAACGCTCACCAATGTACACTGTTGGTGATGTTACCGGTGAACACCGATTTACATTTGAATCCAAATCCAGTGGCGTAAAACCCATGGATTTGGCATTGTCCGATATGTTTGGAAGTTCTCCAAAAACTATAATGACGGATACTTCCATTGAAAAAAAATATGAAGCACTAACATATTCTCTGGAAAACTTCCATGATTATCTTGAGCAAGTATTGCAATTGGAAGCCGTAGCCTGTAAAGATTGGCTGACTAATAAAGTAGATAGATGTGTTGGCGGTCGTGTTGCCAAACAACAATGTGTGGGACCATTACAATTGCCTTTAAACAATTGCGGGGTAATGGCGCTGGATTATAAAAGTAAAGAAGGGATTGCAACTTCTATTGGCCACTCCCCTATTTCTGGGTTGATAGACCCAACTGCTGGAAGCTTGAATAGTATTACAGAAGCATTGACCAATATTATTTGGGCACCATTAAAAGAAGGGCTAAAATCAATTTCTCTTTCTGCTAATTGGATGTGGCCCTGTAAAAATGCAGGGGAAGATGCTAGATTATATGAAGCGGTAAAAGCAATTTCTGACTTCTCTATTGCTTTAGGCATAAATGTACCAACCGGAAAGGACTCTCTTTCCATGAAACAGAAATATAAGGATAGTGAAGTAATTGCTCCTGGAACTGTAATTATTTCAGCAGCAGGAAATTGTAATGATATAACCAATGTAATTGAGCCAGTTCTTCAAAAAAATGGAGGTGATATTTATTATATTAATCTATCTAAGGATTCGTACAAGTTAGGTGGTTCATCTTTTGCCCAAATTCTTAATAAAATTGGTGATGTGGCTCCAACCGTTGTGGATGCTGAATATGTAAAAAACGTTTTTAATACTATTCAAACTGCTATTAAAAATGGTGAAATTGTAGCAGGTCATGATATAGCCTCAGGTGGGTTAATTACTACTTTGTTAGAAATGTGCTTTGCAGATACTAATTTAGGTGCAGAATTGGATTTAACCAATTTGGGTGAAGTGGATACCATCAAATTATTGTTCTCAGAAAATGCCGGTATAGTTTTTCAAGCCAAAAACAACTCTATTGAAACAATCTTAAAAAATGCCCAGATTGATTTCAAAAAAATTGGAAAGGTAGTTTCTGGGAGTGCATTGACCATCAAAAATGGAGGGATGGAAATGGGGCTGAATGTGTCTTCGCTTAGAGATACATGGTTTAAAACATCGTACTTACTAGATAATAAACAAACTGCCCAAAATTTGGCAAAAGACCGCTTTGATAATTATAAAAATCAAGCTCTAAATTATTCCTTTCCTGTAAATTTTGTAGGAACAGCACCTGTCATTTCTGGTAAGGTAGAGAAACCAAAAGCAGCAATCCTTCGTGAAAAAGGAAGCAATTCTGAAAGAGAAATGGCAAACGCTATGTACCTGGCCGGTTTTGATGTAAAAGATGTGCATATGACCGATTTAATATCTGGTCGTGAAACTTTGGAAGACATACAGTTTATAGGTGCTGTAGGTGGTTTCTCTAACTCTGATGTTTTGGGAAGTGCCAAAGGATGGGCTGGGGCTATAAAATATAATGAAAAGGCTAATACAGCCATTAAAAAATTCTTTGCAAGACATGATACACTTTCGGTTGGAATCTGTAATGGATGTCAATTGTTCATGGAATTGGATTTGATAAATCCAGAACATGAAACTCATGGAAAATTGACTTACAATGAATCTGGCAAGCATGAAAGTAATTTTACATCTGTAAAAATTCAAAAGAACAATTCTATAATGCTCTCAACACTGGAAGGTTTAACCTTAGGGGTTTGGATATCCCATGGTGAAGGTAAATTCAGTTTGCCACATTCTGAAGATGATTATGAAATTGTTGCCAAATATGGATATGACAGCTACCCAGCAAACCCAAATGGAAGCGATTTTAATACAGCCATGCTTTGTGACAAATCTGGACGTCATTTGGTAACCATGCCACATATAGAGCGTAGTATTTTCCCTTGGAACTGGGCACACTATCCACAAAACAGAAAAGATGAAGTTTCTCCCTGGTTAGAAGCTTTTGTAAATGCCAGAAATTGGATTGAGAAAACCAAAAAGTGATTTTTTAAGATAAAATTAAGTTGATGACCTAAATAAAAAGGTTAATTTGATTGATAAATCACATTAACCGTGGAAAATCAAAACAAGAGCTTCAATCGAAGAAATTTCATTAAAACATCTTCTCTATTTGCAATTGGCGGAATTGCAGCTACTAATATTCTTGCTTCTTCAAGTAATACAAAGGTAATATTCTCAAATTCAACTTTCCAAGACAATATTATTGGTCCAAAAGAAGGCTATTCACCACAGATTGGAACTCTGGTTTCTATGATGACGTGGATGAGAAATACAGTATTGGAAACAGTAAAGGGTTTAACAGTTGAAGATTTGGATTATTTACATGATGAGAACTCCAATAGTATTGGAGCAATGCTTATGCATTTGGCTGCTGTTGACAGGTTTTATCAAATTTTTACTTTGGAAAACATCAGTTATGACCAAATTCTGGACAAGGAAAAGGAGGAATTGAATCTTCCAGGTTTTCTTGGCCAAAATGCCCGAGAAAAAATTAAAGGTAACGATTTGGAATATTATATTGACCATATGACTAAAGTTAGAGAGAATACCTTTAAAGAATTTGCAAAAAGAGATGATGAATGGCTGATGCAAATAGATGAAAATTGGCAGTGGGGACCAACAAACAATTACTGTAAATGGTTTCATATCTGTGAGCATGAATCAAATCATAATGGACAGATAAAGTGGATAAAAAGTAGATTGCCATCTTCAAAAAATTAATTATAAAATACTGATTTATCAATTAAAATCACTTTTCATTAATAATTCTATTTTATTAAACCATTTCCTTTTCTTATTTTGCAATTACCATTTAGATACTTAGTATGCAAAACGTCACTAGATTATTTGATTTTCCTTATTATCAATTGCAAAACTTTCCATTGGAAAAAAGTCTTGTGACTAAATATAATGGTAAGTGGGTCGCAACCTCTACACAAGAGTATATAGATAAGGCAAATGCCATTAGTCGTGGATTGTTAAGGCTGGGCGTTAAACCCAATGATAAAATTGCTCTTATCTCCATGACCAACCGCACAGAGTGGAACATCATGGATATTGGAGTGTTACAAATTGGGGCACAGACAGTTCCAATTTATCCCACTATTTCTGAAGATGATTATGAATACATTATCAATCACTCAGAGGCAAAATACATTTTTGTTTCTTGTAGTGAAGTGCTTCATAAGATTTTAAAAATCAGCCAAAAACTAAAAACTGTAAAAGATGTTTACTCTTTTGATGCTTTAGACAATTGCAATAACTGGGAAGAAGTATTAAAACTTGGGGAAGACAGTTCTAATCAGGATAAGGTTGAAGAAAGAAAAAATGCTGTGCAGCCAAAAGATCTTGCTACCATAATTTATACTTCTGGTACAACTGGAAAACCAAAAGGCGTTATGCTTTCCCATAACAACATTACATCAAACGTGCTTTCTGCAAAAACAAGATTGCCACTAAAACAGGGAGACAAAGTCTTGAGCTTTTTACCCATCTGTCATATTTTTGAACGTACATTTTCCTATGCCTATCAATTCCTTTGCTATGAAATTTATTTTGCTGAAGGTTTGGACAAGATAAGTGATAATATGAAAGAAGTGAAACCCGTTGCCATGACGGTGGTCCCCAGATTAATAGAAAAGGTTTACGATGCTATTATAGCCAAGGGAACAGCGTTAACTGGAATTAAAAAGAAATTGTTTTTTTGGGCTGTAGAATTAGGTTTCAAATTTGAACCTTATGGTAAAAATGGTTGGTGGTATGAAAAGAAGTTGGGACTGGCCCGAAAATTGATTTTCAGTAAATGGAAAGAAGCAATGGGTGGTAACTTACAAATGATGGCTTCTGGTAGTGCGGCTCTACAACCAAGGCTTGGGCATATTTTTGGGGCAGCTGGAATGCCAATTATGGAATGCTATGGTCTTACAGAGACTTCTCCTGGTATTTCTGTAAGTGAAATGAAAAATCATGGATGGAAAATTGGCAAAGTAGGTAAGATAATGGATGGTGTAGAAGTAAAAATTGCAGAAGATGGTGAAATTTTGTGCAAGGGGCCAAATGTTATGATGGGCTATTATAAAGACCCAGAAAAAACCGCTGAAGTAATGTCTGGAGATTATTTCCATACTGGAGATATTGGAGAAATTGATGAAGATGGTTTTTTAATGATTACCGACCGTAAGAAAGAAATGTTTAAAACCTCTGGAGGTAAATATGTGGCTCCTCAATTATTGGAAAACTCAATGAAAGAATCTCGTTTTATTGAACAAGTGATGGTTGTTGGTGAAGGAGAAAAAATGCCAGCTGCACTTATTCAACCAAATTTTGCTTTTTTAGAAGAATGGGCAAAAAGACACGGTTATACAGAAGTAGATAAAAATAATCTTTTGAGTAATACAGCAGTTCTGGAACGCTACCAACAAGAAGTGGATACTTGTAATGAAAATTTTGCCAAATGGGAAAAAGTAAAACAGTTTAGGCTAACTCCAGATACTTGGACTGTTGAAGGTGGACACCTTACCCCTACTATGAAGCTTAAGCGTAAAATAATCAAGGAAAAATATTTAGATTTATATAATGATATTTACGAGCGTTAAAACTTTTCTAAATCGTCAATATTAAATTGGTATAAATAATGGCCTTAGAAAAACACACAACCCTACAGCTAAAAAAGTACAATAAAATTTTATTAGGAATTGGTATTGCTGCATTAATTATAATGTGTTTTGTATTAGGTATTGCTATATATCAACTGGAACAGGGGCAAAAATCAATATTAATTTACCTAGTTCCAACGGTTATGGGACCACTTGCTATGATTCCAATTTTTGCTTCAGTTTTTGTAAGTTCTGAGATTAAAAAACGAGGCGGTTAAAAAAGGAAAGTATTTATATTCTTCCATTCTACTTTTTTTACCTAATATTCTTATCGAATATTTTAAATTTATTATGCATGCATAATAAATTTTTTATATATTTGAAAGATTGAAAAATGACTTTATGAAAGAAATGACGATAGATTATGCTTTAAGAGCTACTTGGCAAGCGGTCTCTAAAATGTATAATGAAGAAGCCAAAAATTTTGATTCTACCATGGCAGTTGGTTTTACTCTTCTTAGTATAAGTCGTTCAATGGGTACTCCCTCTACGGCATTGGGGCCTAAAATGGGAATGGAGGCAACAAGTTTGTCAAGGATTTTAAAAAGAATGGAGGATAAAGGTTTTATTTACAGAAAACCGAATCCTGAGGACGGTCGAGGAGTTCTAATACATCTAACCCCATTGGGTTTACAAAAAAGGGAAGATTCTAAAAATGCTGTATTACGATTTAATGATGCTATAAAAGAGCATGTGTCAGATGAAAAATTAAATAGTTTTTTTGAAGTAATAGAAACCATAAACAAAGTCATTGCAGAGAAAGAAATATTTATAAAACAGAATACAACTAATTAATCAATTCAATAAAATTAATGAACAAGCATATTAAAAAGGTAGCCGTTATAGGTTCCGGAATTATGGGAAGTGGTATTGCTTGCCATTTTGCCAATATTGGTGTAGAAGTCTTGTTATTAGATATAGTACCAAGAGAATTAAATGACCGTGAAAAATCCAAAGGACTATCCTTAAATGACAAAGTAGTTCGTAACCGTTTGGTAAACGAGTCTCTTACCAAAGCACTAAAGTCTAAACCCTCCCCTATTTATCATCAAAAATTTGCCAGTAGAATTATTACTGGAAACCTAGAAGATGATATTGCTAAAGTGGCACATGTTGATTGGATTATTGAAGTTGTTGTGGAGCGATTGGATATTAAAAAAATCGTATTTGAAAATATTGAAAAGCATAGAAAGCCTGGTACACTTGTAACATCCAACACTTCTGGTATTCCAATCAAATTTATGAGTGAAGGAAGAAGTGATGATTTTCAAAAACACTTTTGTGGAACACACTTTTTTAACCCAGCTAGATATTTAAAGTTATTTGAAATTATTCCTGGCCCAAAAACCTCGCCTGAAGTATTGTCCTTTTTAAATAGTTATGGAGAACAATTTCTAGGAAAAACATCTGTTATCGCGAAAGATACTCCGGCATTCATAGGAAACAGAATTGGTATTTTCAGTATTCAAAGTCTTTTCCATGCAGTTAAAGAGATGGGAATGACGGTTGAAGAAGTAGATAAGTTAACAGGCCCAGTTATTGGAAGACCAAAATCTGCCACTTTCCGTACCGTTGATGTTGTTGGTTTAGATACCTTGGTTCATGTTGCAAATGGAATTCATGAAAATTGTAAGGATGATGAACGCTTAGGTCTTTTTGAACTACCAGATTTTATCAAAACCATGTCAGAAAACAAGTGGCTAGGCAGTAAGTCTGGGCAAGGTTTTTATAAAAAAGTAAAAGGTAAAGATGGTAAAAGCGAAATTTTGACCTTGGATTTAGATTCAATGGATTATCGCTCTAAAAAAAGCGCAAAATTTGCCACTTTGGAACTCACCAAGACCATTGATAAAGTTGTAGACCGCTTTCCTGTTTTAGTGAATGGAAAAGACAAAGCTGGAGAATTCTTTAGAAAAAGTTTTGGGCAATTATTTGCCTATGTATCACATCGTATTCCAGAAATTACCGATGAGCTATATAAAATTGATGATGCCATGAAAGCTGGTTTTGGCTGGGAACATGGTCCATTTCAAATATGGGATGCAATTGGCAAAGAAAAAGGATTGGAACTAATAAAAGCAGAAGGGTTAACCGCAGCTGATTGGGTTTCCGATATGAAAGAAACTTCGTTCTACTCAGTAAAAGATGGAGCAACATATTTCTATGATATTCCTAAAAAAGGAATGGAAAAAATTCCAGGGCAAGATGCCTTTATCATCTTAGACAATATTAGAAAGGCCAATGAAGTATTTAAGAATAGTGGAGTTGTAGTAGAGGATTTGGGAGACGGTATTTTAAATGTGGAATTTCAATCAAAAATGAATACCATTGGTGGTGATGTCCTAGCTGGATTAAATAAAGCCTTGGATTTGGCCGAAAAGGATTACCAAGGTCTTGTTGTTGGTAACCAAGCGGCCAACTTCTCCGTTGGAGCTAATATTGGTATGATATTTATGATGGCGGTTGAACAGGAATATGATGAACTCAATATGGCCATAAAAATGTTCCAAGACACTATGATGCGCATGCGTTATTCATCTATTCCTACTATTTCTGCTCCACATGGAATGTGCCTGGGTGGTGGGTGTGAACTTTCACTACATGCTGACAAGGTCATAGCAGCAGCTGAAACTTATATTGGTTTGGTTGAGTTTGGAGTTGGTGTTATTCCTGGCGGTGGTGGGTCTAAGGAGTTTGCATTACGAGCTTCGGATTCCTTTAAAAAAGGAGACATAGAGCTTAATGTCCTGCAAGAATATTTTTTGGCCATTGGTATGGCAAAAGTATCAACATCTGCTTATGAAGCTTTTGATATGGGAGTGCTTCAAAAAGGAAAGGATATCGTAGTGGTCAATAAGGACCGGCAAGTAGCAACCGCTAAAGCTCATGCAAAATTAATGGCAGAGGCAGGTTACACCCAACCTGTAAAACGAAAAGATGTAAAAGTTCTTGGAAAGCAAGCATTGGGAATGTTCCTTGTTGGTACAGATGCCATGGAAGCAAGCCACTATATTAGTGAGCATGACCATAAAATCGCCAATAAGTTAGCCTACGTAATGGCAGGTGGAGATTTATCCGAGCCAACCTTAGTATCTGAGCAATATTTGTTGGATTTAGAACGAGAAGCTTTCTTATCCCTCTGTACAGAAAGAAAAACATTAGAGCGAATTCAACACATGCTTAAAACAGGAAAACCTTTAAGAAATTAGTTATAAAAATGAAAACAGCATATATAGTAAAGGCATATAGAACAGCAGTTGGCAAGGCACCAAAAGGGGTATTTCGCTTTAAAAGAACAGATGAACTGGCAGCGGAAACCATTGAATACATGATGAAAGAATTGTCACAGCTTGATAAAAAACGAATAGATGATGTTATTGTGGGCAATGCCATGCCAGAAGGTTCTCAAGGATTAAACATGGCACGTTTAATCTCCTTAATGGGATTGGATATTGTTGATGTACCTGGAGTAACAGTGAACCGTTTTTGCTCTTCCGGAATTGAAACAATTGGTATTGCAACAGCAAAAATTCAGTCTGGAATGGCAGATTGTATTATTGCCGGTGGAGCTGAAAGTATGAGTTCGGTACCTATGACTGGTTATAAAACGGAACTAAATTATGATTTGGCTAAAGCTGGTCATGAAGATTACTATTGGGGCATGGGAAACACGGCCGAAGCCGTAGCTAATCAATTTAAAGTATCCAGAGAAGACCAAGACGAGTTTGCCTTTAATTCTCATATGAAAGCTTTAAAAGCACAAGCAGAAGACCGCTTTCAAGACCAAATTGTTCCTATTGAGGTGGAGCAAACTTACATTGATGAAAATGGTAAGAAAGCAACAAAAAAATATACTGTTACCAAAGATGAGGGCCCTAGAAAAGGTACTTCAATAGAGGTATTGAATAAGCTTCGTCCTGTATTTGCAGCAGGTGGCAGTGTCACTGCTGGGAATTCTTCCCAAATGAGCGATGGGGCCGCTTTTGTAATGGTCATGAGCGAAGACATGGTAAAAGAATTAAATATTGAACCTATTGCACGTTTGGTAAATTATGCAGCCGCTGGTGTAGAACCAAGAATAATGGGAATTGGTCCAGTAAAGGCAATTCCTAAAGTATTAAAACAGGCTGGATTAAAACAGGATGATGTGGAGTTAATTGAATTGAATGAGGCATTTGCTTCCCAATCATTAGCGGTAATAAGAGAGTTAGATTTAAATCAAAACATTGTTAATGTAAATGGTGGTGCTATTGCTTTAGGTCATCCATTGGGATGTACAGGAGCAAAATTATCAGTTCAATTATTTGATGAAATGAGAAAAAGAAACATGCAAGGTAAATACGGTATGGTAACAATGTGCGTTGGCACTGGTCAAGGTGCAGCAGGTATTTATGAATTTTTGAAATAACTAAGTAATTAAAATTATGAGTACAGATATAGCAAACAAAGAAATCTTACGAGGTGGGCAATTTTTGGTCAAAGAAACAAACTGTGACGATGTTTTTACTCTTGAAGATTTAACTGAAGAGCATAAAATGATGCGTGAATCAACCAAAGAATTTGTTGATCGCGAACTATGGGCTCATTGGGAAAAATTTGAACATAAAGATTATGCCTACACTGAGGAATGTATGCGTAAAGCTGGTGAACTTGGATTATTAAGCATTGCTGTACCACAAGAATATGGTGGTATGGGAATGGGCTTTGTTTCTACTATGCTTGTTTGTGATTATATTTCTGGTGCCACAGGTTCATTTAGCACTGCATTCGGGGCGCATACAGGAATTGGTACCATGCCAATAACATTGTATGGAACAGAAGAGCAAAAACAAAAATATGTTCCAAAATTAGCTTCAGGCGAATGGTTTGGTGCGTATTGTTTAACCGAGCCTGGAGCTGGGTCTGATGCCAATTCAGGAAAAACAAAAGCTGTATTATCAGAAGATGGAAAGCATTACAAAATAACTGGGCAAAAAATGTGGATTTCCAATGCTGGTTTCTGTAGCATATTTATAGTTTTTGCCCGTATTGGGGATGACAAGAATATTACTGGTTTTATTGTTGAGAATAACCCAGAAAATGGAATTACTTTAGGTGATGAAGAAAAGAAATTAGGAATTCACTCCTCCTCTACCCGACAAGTATTTTTTAATGAAACAAAGGTTCCAGTGGAAAATATGCTTTCGGAGCGAGGAAATGGTTTTAAAATAGCCATGAATGCTCTTAATATTGGTAGAATTAAATTGGCAGCAGCATGCTTAGAGGCCCAACGAAGAATCATTGGCGAGGCTGTAAATTATGCCAACGAAAGAATTCAGTTTAAAACTCCAATCATAACTTTTGGAGCTATTAAATCTAAAATTGCTGAAATGGCAACTGCTTGTTATGCTAGTGAATCTGGTTGTTATAGAGCTGCAAAAAATATTGAAGATAGAATTGCTCTAAGAGAAGCTTCTGGCAATTCACATCAAGAAGCTGAATTAAAAGGTGTTGAAGAATATGCCATAGAATGTTCTATTCTTAAAGTTGCCGTTTCGGAACTTGTACAATTTGTTACTGATGAAGGTATTCAAATCTTTGGAGGAATGGGCTTTAGTGCAGATGCTCCCATGGAAAAGGCATGGAGAGATGCTCGTATTGCTAGAATTTATGAAGGGACAAATGAGATAAATAGAATGCTTTCTGTAGGAATGTTGGTAAAAAAAGCAATGAAGGGGCACGTTGATTTATTAGGTCCTGCCACTGCTGTTGGTGAAGAGTTGATGGGTATTCCATCTTTCGACACTCCAGATTATTCAGAGCTATTTGCTGAAGAGAAAGACCTTGTAACCAGATTAAAGAAAGTATTCTTAATGGTAGCCGGTAGTGCAGTACAAAAATTTGGGCCCGATTTAGAGTCTCATCAACAATTATTAATGGCTGCTTCTGACATTCTAATACAAGTATATATGGCAGAGTCTACCATTTTAAGAACAGAAAAAAATGCAAAACGTTTTGGGGAAGAAGCACAAGCTACCCAAATCGCAATGTCCAGATTGTACTTATACAATGCTGTAGATATTGTTATCAAAAAAGGAAAAGAAGCTATTGTTTCTTTTGCTGAAGGAGATGAACAGCGAATGATGCTTATGGGCCTTAAACGTTTTACAAAATATACAAATCAACCTAATGTAGTAGCCTTACGCACACAAATTGCGGACAAGGTGGCTGCAGATAATGGTTATACCTTTGACTAATTCAAGTAAGTGCTTTAAAGAAGAAGCAGAATTTAAAAACGCTCCCTTTTGGGAGCGTTTTTTTTATGTCTTATTCTCTCATGGATTCCAAAATCTTCTCTTCTCCTTCTTTTTTGGAAAAATTTACGGCACATTCTATCAATGCCAAATGTGAATATGCCTGTGGGAAGTTCCCCAACAATCTTTTGGTCTTAAAATCTATGTCTTCACTGAACAATCCCAAGTGATTACTATAACTAAGTAATTTATCAAACTGCGCTATGGCTTTTTCTTCCTCTCCAATTTTAAAAAGGCTATTTATAAACCAAAATGTACAAATGGTAAAAGAGGATGAAGGCAATCCAAAATCATCCTCATTTTTATATCTGTATAACAATCCGTCATTGCTTAATTCTGCTTCTATGGCCTTTACAGTTCCAATATATTTGGGGTCTCTAGCATCAATAAACCCATAAGGTTCCATCAAAAGTACCGATGCATCCAAATGAGAAGATCCATACGATTGTACAAATGCATTCTTCTTTTCATTCCACGCATTTTGATGAATATCTTCCCTTATTTCCTTTTCCAGTATGGACCACTGTTCAATTTTTCTAGATTTTCCTAGAATTTTAGCCACTTTTAAAGCTCTATCTATTGCAACCCAACACAACACTTTTGAGAAGGTAAAATGCCTGTCTTCTGCTCTAAACTCCCAAATACCCTTATCCGCTTCTTTCCAGTGATTACCAACAATCCAAACAATTCCTTTAGTAATTCCCCATAGTTCTTCACCATTTTCTATATCTGTAGTGAACATTGCTAATTGTTGATAAATAACATCCATTAGAATGCCATATATATCATTTTGCTTTTGTTTATATGCCGCATTCCCAACACGTACAGGTTTAGATCCTTTATATCCACTCAGGTGTTCTAGTGATACCTCAGTTAGCTTTTTCTCTTTATTAATACCGTACATTATCTGAAGTTTTTCATCCTTATCAGGAATCAAATCAATAATGAACTGTAAATATCTTCTAGCAATATTTTTATGTCCAAGTTCAGATATAACCTTTATAACCATAGAGGAGTCACGTATCCAACAAAAACGATAGTCCCAATTCCGAACTTCACCAATTGTTTCTGGTAATGATGTTGTAGCGGCGGCCAGCACAGCGCCGGTTTTATCATAACTCAATAATTTTAGAGTAATGGCGCTACGTGTAATCTCAGTATTATATTTTTTATAATTGGGTGTTCTATTGGTCCAATTTAACCAATACACCTTTGTACGCTCTAATTCCAAGTACAATTTACGAGTGGATGGTAATAAAATCTTTTCATTGTACCCAAAAAGGAAATAACCATCTTCAACAACCTCTATTTCTCTACCTTCTACTACTGCATTTTTATTAAAAGAGGTATAAAGAAAAACAGTGTCGAATTTTTCGCCTTGTGCTAAGCTAACTACAAAATTATGCTTTACATAAGTCTTTGTTTCGCCAGCTGCATATTCTAGCCTTGGGTCATACTTAATAGTAAATTTGGGCTTTCCAGAAATATGCCTAATATATCTTACCACCTCTGGAGGTGCCTGATAGCCACCATCTTCTTTATAATATCTTGGCATAAAATCATGCACCTCAAAAGTATTTTCACCATCAGAAAAGGTGGTAATCAATATTGCCGTATTCTTTTTATATCGCTGCTCTATGGTATAGGTTTCATCAACATTTATTTCAAAACTCCCGCCAATTTCCTCATCAAGAATTTTAGCAAATACAGAAGATGAATCAAACTCTGGTAAACAACACCAATCCAAAGACCCTGTTTTTGAAATCAACGCTGCACTCCTACAATTTCCAATAATTCCGTAATCCAAATTATCCATACACTCAATATTCTTAATTCTTTTTCTATTAATTTTTTATGCCATCAATTTTGCCGAAATTTAGAGAAATAATTTTCAAGAAAGGGCAAAAAATTTCCAATTTATGGGCAAAACTATCATAATCTCAAACAGATTACCAGTTCAGTTACAAATTCATAACGGTTCAATTACCGCTACACCAAGTGTTGGCGGTCTGGCAACAGGTATGAAATCCGTGCATCAAGGAAGTGAAAGTCTTTGGATGGGTTGGTCCGGATTAACGGATGAGGACACCCCACAAATACTTGAACCAGCAATAGATCAAGCATTAAAAGACCATGGTTGTGCCAAAGTAAAACTAACACAAGATGATATTGATGGTTATTACTTTGGATTTAGCAATAGAACCATATGGCCTTTGTTCCATTATTTTCTTGAATATTCCGAGTTTGAACTAGGGTTTTGGGAATCTTATAAAAAAGTGAATCAAAAATTTGCAGATGCCATCCTAGAGCAAACAGATGAAGATGATATTATTTGGATTCATGACTATCAATTAATGTTGTTGCCCCAGCTAATAAAGGAGAAAAGGCCAAAAGCCTCCATAGGTTTCTTTCTACATATTCCATTTCCTTCTTATGAAATTTTTAGAACATTACCTTGGCGTGAAGAACTACTCCAAGGGTTATTGGGGGCAGATCTAATTGGTTTTCACACCTACGATTACGAAAGACACTTCTTAAGTTCTGTAAGAAGATTGCTTGGTTTAGAGGTAAGTTTTAATGATATTTATTTAGAGAACAGAACAATAAAAGTTGATTCTTTCCCAATGGGAATAGATTATAAAAAATTCAATGAATCTGCCAAAGTACATGATACCAACAAGAAGGATAATCGTTCGGATTTTCAAAAAAGATTGGATCAACATAAAGAGTCTTCTCCAGATACGAAGCTCATTTTATCCATAGATAGATTGGATTATAGTAAAGGAATTGCTAAAAGAATCAATGCTTTTGAATATTTTTTAAATAAATATCCTGAATATAAAGAAAAGGTGCGCTTAATTATTTTAGCAGTGCCATCTCGTTCTAATGTTCCTCAATATCAATTACTTAAAAAAGAAGTAGATGAATTAGTTGGTAGAATAAATGGAGAATTGTCAACCGTAAACTGGACACCAATTTGGTATTTTTATAGGTCGCTCCCATTTGAAAACCTGATAGATCTTTATACCTCTAGCGATATTGCATGGTTAACTCCTCTTAGGGATGGAATGAATTTGGTTGCCAAAGAATATATAGCGACCAGAACAGATAAAACTGGTGTGCTTATTCTGAGCGAAATGGCCGGGTCTGCCTATGAAATGAATGAGGCTTTATTGATAAATCCCAACAATTTTGAAGAGCAAGCCGATACATTAAAAATGGCTATTACCATGCCTGTTGAAGAGCAAATTAGAAGAAATGCATTACTACAGAACAGATTAAGCCGATACAATGTAGAGACTTGGGCCAACAGTTTTATGGAAACGTTGGTTAACCAAAAAGATGAAAACAAAGAATTTGTTTCCAGAAAAATGACGGACTCCATTTTGTCCATGGTAACTACAGAATACAAGAAAGGAAAAAAGAGATTATTGTTTCTAGATTACGATGGAACCTTGGCTGGTTTTCACAAAGATCCACAAAAAGCTTCCCCAGATGAAGAACTTTATAAACTTTTGGATGCATTGCACAACCAAGAAGGCACTACCCTGTTCCTAATTAGTGGCCGTGACAAACAAACCTTTACCAAATGGTTTCTTCCAAAAAAGTATAATATGATTGTGGAGCACGGTGTTTGGATTTCTAGAAAAGGGGAAGAATTTAAGCTTTTGGAAAAAGTGAATGGAGATTGGATGGAAAAAATCCAACCAGTTCTGGAGTCCTTTGTGGACCGTACTCCAGGCACATTCATTGAGGAAAAAAACTACTCATTGGCATGGCATTATAGAAACACAGACCCAGATTTTGGAGCAAAAAGAGCCAATGAACTTCATGAAGTTTTAAGAGGCTTAATTGGGAATGATGACATTAGCGTGTTAAATGGCAACAAAGTAATGGAAGTTAAAAGCAGTAATGTGAACAAAGGAAGAGCCTCTGCTCGCATGTTGGGAGAGGATAATTATGATTTTGTCTTTGCTATTGGGGATGATTGGACAGATGAATATATGTTTCAAGAACTTCCAGAAAGTACAGTAACCGTAAAAGTAGGTTTGCAAAAAACTCAGGCTAGATACTATGTAGAAAGCACTAAAAGAGTAAGAGAACTTTTGAAGCAGTTTATATATTAATTTAGACACATGAAATTTCTTCATAACATAAGTAGAATAGAAGCATTTAGTGATGCTGTGTTTGCCTTTGCAGCGACACTAATGGTGGTTTCTTTGGAGATTGTTGATGAATTTTCCGTGTTAAATATCAGTTTTACTGGCTTTATAGGTTTTGCCATTAGTTTTTTTGTTTTGATTATGCTTTGGAAAATGCACTACAATTTTTTTCGTAGAACAAATTATATAGACAACTGGATTATTGCATTCAACTCTGTTTTATTGTTCGTTGTTTTATACTATGTTTTTCCTTTAAAATCAATGATTGGTTCTTTAACCAATCTGTTTTTAAGAAATGGAGGAGGTATGACGAAAGCGGAACTTGGTCAATTATTTACACTCTATGGAATAGGCTTTTTTTTAATATTTCTGTGCATTTCTCTAATGTATTATAGAGCTTACAAAAAAACCAAAGAAATAGATAATGCCATAACCTTACTGTTCTATACTAGACATTTTGCCATTTTTGCCGGTGTAGCGGTCATTTCCATATTACTTTCAATTTCAGAGATTGGATTAATCATAGGCGCCCCAGGTTTTACATATTCTTTAATTGGTCTTTTCTGTTATTTCCATGCAAAACAATTCAATAAAAAATACAACACTATTTAAAAATGAAAAAACTACTTCTCTTTGTTACCCTTTTATCTGTTTCAATCTTATTTGCTCAAACAGACCAACGCGTTTATGATATTATTAAAGCAGTCTCCGCTGAAAATATCAAGGCGGATATTACTACCCTCGCAAATTTTGGTACTCGCCATACGCTAAGTGATACCCTTTCTGAAACCCGGGGCATAGGAGCGGCAAGGCGATGGATTAAGAGTGAGTTTGAGGCAATATCCTCTAATTGTTCCAATTGTTTAGATGTTTTCTATCAGAAAGATTTGGTTAAAAAAGGCGATAATGCCCGTATAGTGCATGATGTTTGGGTGGTAAATGTTGTAGCTGTACAACGCGGTACCAAATACCCTAACCGATTCATAATTATGAGTGGAGATATAGACTCTCGCGTGAGCGACCCCACAAACTACACTTCAGATTCCCCAGGTGCTAACGATAATGCCAGTGGTATGGCCGGCACCATAGAGGCAGCACGTGTATTGTCTAAATATAAATTTGAAAATAGTATTATCTACACAGGCATTTCTGGTGAAGAACAAGGATTGTATGGTGGTAAAGGCCTGGCCGCTCATGCCAAAGAAATGGGATGGGAGATCATTGGGATTTTGAACAATGATATGATAGGTAATATTAAAGGTGTAGATGGTGTAGTAAGTAATGTGGATTTTAGGATATTTTCCGAGCCTGTACCACCCACAGAAACTGAACAAGAAAGGCGAGCTAGACGCTTTTATGGTGGAGAAGTAGATGGTATTTCTCGCCAGTTGGCACGTTTTGTCCATAAAACCACTAAAACCTATATGCCAGAAATGAACCCTATGCTAATCTATAGGTTAGATCGCTTTGGACGTGGTGGACACCACAGGCCTTTTAATGATGCAGGTTATGCTGGGATACGGATAATGGAAGCACATGAGAATTACACGCAGCAACATCAAGATATTCGTGTTGAAAATGGAATTGAATATGGCGATGTACTAAGACACGTTAATTTTGATTATGCCAAAAAATTGACTGCTGTAAATGCCATAAACTTGGCATCTATTGCCTGGGCGCCACCTGCGCCCAAAGAAGTAAAAATTGGTGGTATAGTTGAGCCTTCTGCAAAATTTGAATGGAGTAAGGTAGATGGGGCTGTTGGATATAAAATCTATTGGCGAGACACGACCTCCCCAACATGGGATTATAGCAGATATGTTGGGGATGTAACGCAATATACCCTAGATGGCATAGTGATTGATAATTTCTTCTTCGGAATTGCCGCTGTTGGCGAAAATGGGCATGAAAGTCTAGTGGTATTTCCAAATAAAATATTGAGATAATGATAAAAAAAATATTTTCAATTTTCCTTTTAGGTGCAACCTTGACTCTTTCTGCACAAGTACAACAATTTACGGAACAAGATACCTTAAGAGGTAGTATTACACCAGAACGTTCTTGGTGGGACCTTACCTATTATCATCTGGATATTGAGGTAAAACCCGATGAAAAATATATTGCTGGCACCAACACCATTCGTTATACTGTGTTAGAAAAAAACCAGGTGCTTCAAGTAGATTTACAACCTCCAATGAAGATTGAAGAGGTTACCCAAAATGGAAAAGAGTTAAAAGTTGAATCCAATGGCAATGCACATTTCATCACCTTAAAAAAGAAGCAAAAGAAAGGTGCAATCAATGAACTAATTGTGCAATATTCTGGTTATCCCAAAGAAGCTGTAAGAGCTCCATGGGATGGTGGTTTTTCTTGGAAAAAGGATGAGAACGGCAAACATTTTATTGCAACCTCCTGCCAAGGATTGGGTGCCAGTGTTTGGTGGCCCAATAAGGACCATATGTACGATGAAGTAGATAGTATGGATATTAGTGTCACTGTACCCAAGGAATTAATGAATATTTCCAATGGCAGGCTTACCAAAGTAGAAGAACACCAAAATACCAAAACCTATCATTGGACCGTAGAAAGCCCTATAAACAATTATGGGGTGAATGTCAATATTGGGGACTATGTACATTTTGGAGAAAAATATGAAGGCGAAAAAGGCACATTGGATATGGATTACTATGTGTTAAGGGATAATCTAGAAAAAGCAAAAGAACAATTTAAACAAGCTCCCCTAATGATGGAAGCTTTTGAACATTGGTTTGGCCCCTACCCTTTTTATGAAGATAGTTTTAAACTGGTAGAAGTACCTTATCTGGGGATGGAGCACCAAAGTTCTATAACTTACGGCAATAAGTATGTCAATGGGTACTTGGGTCGTGACCTGTCTGGTACGGGTTGGGGTTTAAAGTTCGATTATATTATTATCCATGAATCTGGACACGAGTGGTTCGCCAACAATATTACCTATAAAGATGCGGCAGATATGTGGGTACACGAAGGATTTACCATGTACTCCGAAAGTCTTTATTTAGATTACCATTATGGCACAAAAGCAGCTTCTGAGTATGTACTTGGGGTAAGAAAAAGTATTAGGAACAATAGGCCTCTTATAGGTCCTTATAATGTTAACAAAGCTGGCTCTGGTGACATGTATAATAAGGGCGCCAACATATTACATACTATAAGACAGTTAATAGAGGGCGATGAATTATGGCGACAGGTATTAAGAGGGCTTAACAAAGAATTTTACCACCAAACAGTGACTACAGCACAGATAGAAAATTACATAAGTAAAAAAACAAAAAAAGACCTCTCTGCCTTTTTTAACCAATACCTAAGAACCACAAAAATTCCTGTATTGGAATATAAGCTGGAGGGTAATGCCATTACATATAGATATACCAATGTGGTAGCAGATTTTGATATGCCTATAAGAGTTTTTATGGGCAACACCGAACACTGGTTGTTCCCCAAGAAGAATGAGGCATGGAAAACCGAAACATTACAAGGGGATATATCTACGTTTAGTATTGATGAAAATTTTTATATAGATACAGAAAAGAAGTAACCCATATAAAAGATATATAGATCATATGATCTATATCTAATTGTTGTGTAAAATTCAGCTGAAGCTGACCTATGTTGCTACACAACTCCGTTGTTCCCGCCCCACAGGAAATTTTACACAACGCCCCGCTAAAACAAATTGCTTGTGCCCAATACCTACAAACAGCTTTGGCGCTGCCGGTTCTAACCGTGCACATTACACAACAATCGCTAAAAGCAATTTGGCAAGGTTCAATTGTCCCTTAAAAACAAGTGAATAAATTCACTATTTTTAAAAGCCAGAACCTCACTACGTTTAGCGGGGCGTTGTACAACATTTACGAAACCCGAAAAAGATGAAAATAAAATTTAACGAATCGGAAAACATAATTGAAATAAAAGATGGATTAAAAAACCAATATCTGATTTTAAAATTTTTAATGATACTTAATTTAACAAATGCACTAATCAGAATATTTGGAAAAAAAATAACTGAATATGGTTTTCTTGAATATATCTGGATTGGTGTGGGAATCGTTTCCTTAGTTGTACTTTTTATGTTCTTATTCAAAACGTCAACAGTGGAAAAGATCTCTATTGAAGAAATAAGTAAACTTAAAGAAAAAACAATTTTCGGAAAGAAAAGATTTTCATTAGAATTAAAAAATGGAAAAAAAAGGAACTTGGGGAATTTTAAAGATCAATCAGAATTAAGTCAAGTTCGTGAGTTATTTACGAAAATCGGAATAGCAAACTGAAAATAAAAACGTTGTACAACACCGTGTATAATTAATTGCTGCGGAATTCCTTAATCGGAATTCACGCGAATTAATTATCTTTCCGCAACTGCGGAAAGTGTATCGCACTTTTAACCGCATAAATCATACACAAACACGTTAGCCTTCATTATGACCAAATTCTATAATATTAAAAGAACTTGGTTATTTTAATGCGATTAAAAAAGATATTTTAAACAGGTTGAATATTATGTTCTCAGTAATTAATAAAATATAAAGTCATGAAAAAAATATTTGTATTGCTCATTTGTATTATAATGTCATTTGGAATTAATGCGCAAAGTGTTATTGGTGCTTGGGAAAACTATACAACTTCTGAAAATGGAGACAAATTAAGAAACGTGGTTATTTTTGCCAATGGCTATCAAGTATTAACAACATATAATACAACTACTGGAAAATTTATTCACTCCAATGGTGGTACATGGAAATTAGAAGGAGATATCATGACAGAAAAAGTAGAATTTCATACAGATAATTCTGAACGTGTCGGTACTGAGGTACGTTTTAAGGTGATTATTACTGATAATGTAATTGAAATTGTTGATGGCAATATGAAATTGAATAGAATAGATAATGGTGTACCAGGAAAATTGCAAGGAGCCTGGTTAATGTCTGGTAGAATAAGAGAAGGCAAAACTGATTTACGTGATACAAGTAGACCAAGAAAAACTATGAAAATTTTATCTGGAACTCGATTTCAATGGATTGCTTACAATACAGAAACAAAACAATTTATGGGAACTGGTGGAGGAACGTACACAGCCATAAATGGTGAATATACTGAGAACATCGAATTCTTTTCAAGAGACGATTCCAAAGCTGGACTTAGCTTAAAATTTAATTATGAATTGATAGATGGAAAATGGAATCACAAGGGGGTATCCAGTAAAGGAGATCCTATACACGAAATTTGGAATATGAGGGAATAATTTTGTTGATTGGAGCAACATCTGAAGAATAAAACTAAAAATAACTAAAGGCTAACAACATGTATAATTAATTGCTTGGGTCGTGTGTACTCGGAAAATCCTTCGGATTTCCCTAACGTTCGCTTTCCTTTTACTAAATTAGTTGCTGAACCACGCAACTAACCATACACAAACCGATGATGTCGAATTATTTATTGATTTTTATTGTTTTTAAAAAGTATTCATCGGTCGCTACGCTCGGTCACCTGCGGCGTACTTTTGTTACACTGCTATCGCAGTATACGCACCAAAAGCTAGTCGACTTCACATAGCGCGGCGTTAGCATTCATTAAAAAATAAGAAATGAAGAGAATAAAAGAAATTGTAACTAAGAATTTGGCTGGTAAAAAGGTTTTATTACTTTTCGTCCTTACAAATCTTATTTACGTTATAATGCTGATAGTTACAATCCCAAAAACAATGACGTTTTCTAAGGGGATGAAATTATTGGATATGATGCCAACGGGATATGATTCAGAATATATAAACTCTCTCTTTGAAGCCTTAGGAGAAAATGGACGGGAGGTATATTTGTATAACCAAATTCCAGTTGATATGATTTATCCATTTCTCTTTGGAATCAGTAATTGTTTATTGTTTGCCTACTTTTTGAAAAAGATGAATAAACTAAATTCTACCTATTTCTACCTAAGCTTCCTACCAATAATTGCTGGAATAGCCGATTATTTAGAGAATCTTGGAATCATAAATATGTTGAACAATTACCCCGACCAATCGGAATTATCAATGGATGCTACGAATATTTTTTCCATTATAAAAAGTATGACAACGACAGTCTTTTTCGTAGCATTGATTATTACCCTGTTAATACTTGGACTTAAGGCGATTAAAAAAAGAAAAAAAATGCTAACAAAGCATAAAACGTCAAGTGTCCTTAAACGGGCCCCTGCGTTTATGCAATCTGGTCGACAAATTTTATTCCCAATACCCCGCCTGAATGGAGCGGGCAGGCGCAAAATCCAAAAGATACGGCCACTACGTGGCCTTCTTGAAGTCTGTTATTTGGGACACAAATACCAAAAAAAGTCAAATTCCCAAATAACAGTCACCCGATTTTGCTATATTTCCTTAAAATTCACAGCCAGCGCTCCCTCTCGCACACTGCTTTCGCAGCTGTCGTACATAGCGCGGCGTTGTGCGTAATTTAAAAAATACCTTAATGAAATTAAAAACCCTGATTACAATTCTGTTTGGGCTGTTTGCCATCAATTCTCAAGCACAGAAAAATTGGCTGACTAAAAAACAGATAAATGAAGATATTGAATTTCTGACAAAAACCTTAAATGATAAATCTTCCTATGCTTATCTAAACGGTTTTGACTTCAATAATGAATTTGAAAATTATCTAAAAACAATAAAAGACTCTACAAGACTTGAAGATTTTGGATTGTTTATTACCAACACTTTGGCAAAAATTGGAGACAGACATTCTTCCTTAAATACAATAAGAGGTTATGATTTAAACGAATCGCTGTTTTTACCATTCATTTACGCACCTGTAGATGATAAAGTTATTGTTTTGAATAAAAATCAAAATAAAGAGTTAGAAATACTCAATCCTAAATTTCCATATCTCAAAAAAATTGACGGAATCGATATTAAAGATTTCCTTAAAAAAATACGCCCAGAAGACATAAAAGCACCTAAAAAAACCCAATTTACATATGCAGTAAGAGATATTAGGGACATTGAAAAAAATTACATACTTCTCAACAGACAATTACCTAAAGAAATAAAATTGACACTTTCGGATTCAACTATAGAAAATGACACAACTTTGACAGTTTCAGTAGTTAACAAATTCAAAAGACAACGACCTTGGGATGAAAAATTTGAAGTAGATTATCTTTTCGTAAAAGACGAAGATTACAACAAACCCGAAATTATTGAAAAACTATTTAGTATAAAGAATAACATAGCATATATCAAGATTCCTGAAATGGCCAATAAAGATGAAGCACCTCTTCTTTTTGATAAAGTCAATTCATTTATGCAATCAATCCACAATGATAGCAAATCTTTGGTTATTGATGTAAGGGCCAACAATGGCGGAACCCGCGATTTGTTGTATGAATTTGCAAAATATTTGATACATCAAGATTCTATTTATATTATAAACGCCACCAAACAAAGAGGACCGCTACCATTACCAGAAGATTACAAGAAAAGTTTGCATAGCCGTTTTTTGTTTTCCCTTTCCGAATTGGATAAAAGAGAACAAAAAAAGGCAACTGAATTTTTGAAAACCTTTATACCAATCTATGAACTAGATGAAAAAAAATACAGTGAATACTATTTTGGATTATTGAACGGAAAGAAGTTGGCCAAACCATCTTTTTACTACAACAAACCTGTTTACATTTTAGCCAACGAAAAGACTTTTAGCGCAGCATCAGTTTTTGTTTCTGCTTTTAAAGGGTTGCCGAACATCAAAATTGCCGGAGCAATAACAGACGGCTCAAGTGGCAACAGCGATTGGGTTGACTTGCCTAACTCAAAATTATTTGGAAAAATCAGCACAATGGTTTCTTTTCAAAAAAATGGAAAAATTTTGGACGGTTACGGAACAGAACCCGATATAAAATTTGAGAGAGATATTAAGCAAGTTCTTTGGCAATCGGATACACAACTTGAAAAATTACGGAATTTAATAAAGAATGAAAATTAAAAAACTACTCACAGCATTGGCTATAAGTAATTGCTTGTTCTCGCCTACTTCTGAAAATCTTCTCGGATTTTCAGTTTGGAGTGTACTTGCAAAGTTAATCGCAAAACCATGCAACTACTCATAGCCGAGACCGATGATGTCGAATACGCCTGCGGCGTACTTTTGTTGCTATAGTTTCCTTAGAGTAAAAGTTTTTACCTATCTGTAAAATATATACGTACTTTTAAGTCATAAAACAATTCATTTTTAAACCTACCCAACCATGAAATCCATTTTCACTGTATTAGTTATTTTATTATTTCAAACCTCAACCCTTTTTGGCCAAACAGCAAAGGAAATAAATACGGTTACCTCTGCATTTCTTAAGACTTTAAATGAAGATGAGCTAAAAACCATTTCATATGAGTTTAATGATACACTACGTACCAAATGGACCAATCTGCCTGTAGGGTTGGCCAAAAGGCCCGGAATACGTTTTGGAGATTTACCAGAAGCAAGCAAAATTAAGTTTCACCATATTCTTACTACCTTATTTAGTTCACAGGGATATTTAAAAACTACCAGTATCATGAATTTGGATGATGTTTTAAACCAAGTCTATGCCACTGCCTATGAGAGAAAAGCAATTAGTAAAGAAACTCTTGAGCAAATAAAAAGATTGGATTGGGATTATAAAAACTACTTTGTATCTATATGGAACACCCCTAACCCCACAGAACCTTGGGGATTAAAATTTGGTGGACATCATCTTTCTATCAACTTATCTGTAGTGGGAGACAAAGTATCCTTGACTCCCCTATTTTTGGGAACTGACCCATCAGAAGTGCAAATCACAAAATATGCTGGCCTGCGGGTATTGAGCAAAGAAGAGGATTATGGCTTTCTCTTAATCAATTCGCTATCAGACGACCAAAAAAAGGTGGCCACATTAAGTGGTGAGGTTCCTGGGGACATTATAACCAATCCATCCCATGAACAAAGAATCACTACCTATTATGGTATTAAGGGTACAGATATGACCAGTTCCCAAAAAGAAATTTTGGAACGCCTTATTAAGGAATATATAAACAATTTGGAGCACGAAAAAGCTAGTGCAGCCTTCTTGGCCATAGAAAAATCCGGTATAGATGAAATATACTTTGCATGGATTGGTAGTTATGAGCCCAAAAGCCCTCATTACTATATTATAAATGGTCCCGATTTTCTTATTGAGTATGACAATGTTGGGTTTCAAAAAGATGGCAACCACATTCACAGCATATGGCGGGAAAAAGGAAATGATTTTGGAGAAGATATTCTAAAAACACATTATCTGGAACACAAGCATTAAAAAAGGGTCGACAATTGTCGACCCTTTTTTAGTATAGTTTTAATTTAATTCTAATTAAACGTAGCATTGGCCAGTGCAACCATTACAGCTTCTTCTGTATCCTTTTGCTTGGTATAACTAATATGTAAAGTTTGTTTCCCATTTACAGCTGCTGTCAAAGGAATTTGTATTGGTGCTCCCTGACCAGATAACGGTGTGTTTAAACTCCCAGAACCAATTAATTGGCCCTCGGCATTGTCTAAACGCACTTCAAAATTAAACCCAACAGCAGGTGGTGCTTGCCACATTGCCATTAGTGTAATGGCCTTTACTCCTGTAACATCCATATTGGGCATTGTAAACCATCCATTGGCACTATTGACAATCAACAAGTCCATTCCATTATAGTTAATGTCCATAAAGCCTTCTTTTTCTAATTCTGGATTAAAAGCGACCGTATTGCTAGATAACGCTACAGATTTTACTCCTGTCAAAGGTTTAATATTATTCTCCCCTCCATCTGTATAACTGGCGCTTATAACCATAGTGGACCCAGAATTACTGGCTTCTGGAATTATCTTACCAGACAATGGCAAAGAGGGCTTTTTAGGTCTGGTATCAGCCAAGGACAATATCCAATTAGCAATCTGGGCTTTTTCTTCAGCTGTAATATCTGGATGCGCAGGCATATTTACTTCGCCCCAGACTCCACTACCACCTTCAACTATTTTCTCTTGCAGATATCTAAAGTTTCTACTTCTTCTTCCTACTTGGTATTTTTTAGATACTTCTAAATAAGAAGGTCCAATAGATGTTTCGCTCTCCTTATGACAAGATTTACAATCCATAGTTTGTGTCAGTACTTTCCCTGCAATGGTTGCAGAAGCCTGTTGGTGTCCTACATTGGAGAGTGATGCTTCGTCCATCCCCTCCATATAGTTAACAGACACATAAATATTGGATTCGTCTACGCTATCTGCACTGCCATCATCTGTTACAGAAACTGTATATTCCACAGCTTGTCCAGGAATAAAGAAAGACTGATTGCCACCTACAATATCTATTTTGACTTCCGGCCTTGTATTTCCAACAAAAACATTGGTTCCCTCGCTTTTGGCTGCAGCTCCAGCATCATCTTTTGCTTCAACGGATATTTTATATTCTCCATTGTCTGAATAGGTGTATGCTAATTCTGGTTCTGTAGTTTTTTTTGTTTCTCCATTACCCAAATTCCAGGTATATGTAATAGCGTCTCTTTCTAAATCTTCAGCATTTACTTTGGCATTGATTGCCATAGGTGATTTTCCTGAAGTTACATCTACCTCAACTCCTTCAATAACTGGAGGTCTATTTCCGCCATTAAAATTTATATAACTTAATCCAGAATCATCATTGTTTGCAAACCACCCACTTCCATATTCCAATAAATAAATTCTTCCATCTGGACCAACTTCCATATCAATTAAGTTATTAAGTTTAATATCCGGAGCAAAAGGTTCCATTTTACTAAAATCACCATTATCATCTAGGGTCACTGCTTTCATCCAGCCCCTTATCCACTCATAAATTATTACTTTTCCATCATAATAATCTGGTAATCTAGCATCACCTTCTGGATACATATCTGTATAATATGCGGGTCCAGCCATTGCATTTCTCCCTCCCGTTGCAACTCCAGGAAAATCAGAAGAAGCTGTATATGGGTACCATATAAATGCTGATTTGGCAGGTGGCAATTCAGTAAGACCAGTATTGTTCCTAGAGTTATTTAAAGGCTTTTCTGGATTAAAGGCCATACCACTCTCCCCAGTTTCATAATTGTATTCTCTATACGGAAAGTTGTTTCCTATAAAATAAGGCCATCCATAGTTGCCTGCTTCCTTTGCCTGTCCAACTTCATCATACCCTCTTGGACCTCTGGTTTCCAAACTATCTGCACGGGCGTCTGGCCCCACATCTCCCCAATATAAATATCCATTCTTTTGGTCAACAGAAATTCTATATGGGTTTCTATGCCCCATTGTATATATTTCTGGTCTGGATTTTGGCGTTCCCACTGGGAAGAGGTTTCCTTCAGGAATATCATAACTACCATCCTCATTGACCTTTATACGCATAATTTTTCCTCGTAAATCATTGGAATTTCCAGAAGAACGACGAGCATCATATTGCTTATGTCCTGGAGTATCATTCAATGGTGCAAAACCATTATTTACATATTTTTCTCCTTGCTCATTAAAAGGTGTTGAGTTATCCCCAGCAGACAAATATAACAGACCATCTCCACCAAAGGCAATGGAACCACCTGTATGACAGCATATCTCTCTTTGACTATCCACTTCAAGAATAATTTGTTCAGAATCCATTACAATATTATCATCCTCAAATTTAAATCGGGAAAGTCTATTTACCCATTTATCACCAGTTGGTGCGTAGTACATATATATCCAATGATTATTGGCAAAATCAGGATCTTTCTGTAAGCCCATAAGCCCTTCTTCTGCATTTACTCCTGGGGTGTTCAATGTCATATGGTACACATCTAAAAACCCAACCTGCGAGACTTCTTTGGTTTCATGTTTGTACAACATAATTTCACCCCTTCTTTGTGCAACCAATACATCTCTATTGGGAAGTACTGCCATTTCCGTAGGCTCATAAAAATCTCCTACAACCAATTCTACCTTTGTAAAACGATTGGCATCAGGAGGCGTCATAGAAGTGGCTTTAGAATAATCCAACTCTAAATTCTCACCTATAGCATATTGTATTCCTCCCAATAAATGTTTTAAATAGTTTTCTTCTGTATAACTTTCTTCTGTATGTCCCAAGGCAGTATAAAAAGCTTTACCCCCATCAAACTCATGATACCAGCTCATTGGGTGAAAATCTCCGTTTTCACCACCTTCATAAGTGCTTTCATCTACAGTAAGTACCACATTAATATCTGGATTGATTTTTTTGTAGTTGTACATTTCATCTGCTCTGTGCCATATAGAATCAGTCAAAAAACTAGTAGCTCCAAAAGTGGCGTCTTTTACATGAAAGTCAGCTTCTGGTGTTCCAGCTGGGTGACTTTGGAACCATGCTCCCGCCAATTTGCCATACCAACCCCATGAATACTCCGTATCCGCAGCTGCATGTACACCCACATAACTTCCTCCAGCTTGTATGTAACGTTCAAAAGCAACCTCTTGTTTATTATCAAGTACATCTCCTGTTGTATTCAAAAAGATAACCGCCGCATATTTTTCAAGGTTTTCATCTTTAAAAGAATCAGAAATCGTTGTAGTATCAACTTCAAAATTATTCTCTTCCCCTAATTTTTGTATAGCAGCAATCCCATTAGGAATGGATGAGTGTTTAAATCCCATGGTTTTAGAAAACACCAATACTTTTGCCTTTCCTGCTCTTTTCTTTTCTCCGCATCCCACAACCAATAGACCCACAAGTACTATTGCTAACCAAAACATGTTTTTCATGATAAAATCTTTATTTTTAGTTTGATAAGTTATTAAGTCAATAAATATAGTGATAGTAATTTGCATCTTCATAATCTCCTATAGATATTGAATGTTAAATAAAAGTGAAAAAATGAAAGAAATACCCGAGCTCTATTTTAAAAATGACACTGATTGGAGGGAATGGCTACATGAAAATCATAAATCCTCAGAAGGAATTTATCTTATATTCTATAAAGTAGAACATCCTATGGATAGTATGCGTTGGGAAGAAGCGGTAAAAGTGGCCCTGTGCTATGGTTGGATTGATAGTACGGTTAAGAGCTTGGGAGATGGAAAACGCAGACAATATTTTTGTGCCAGAAATCCTAAAAGTGTTTGGAGCAAATTAAACAAAACATATATAAAGACTTTAACAAAAGAAGGGTTAATGCACCAAAGTGGTAAGAGAACAATAAAAGTGGCCAAAGAAAATGGTTCTTGGACAGTTTTAGATGATGTGGAAAATGGTGTTGTCCCAACTGATTTACAAAAAGCTTTTAACCAAAATAAGTTAGCACATACAAACTATCAAAATTTTGCTCCAGGATATCGCAAAAGCTATTTGTATTGGCTTAATCAGGCAAAAAGAGAAGCAACAAGGCTTAAGAGAATCAATGAAATTATAAGACTGTGTAAAGAAAATATAAAGTCTAGGAATACCTGGTAATTTCCCCATACTTTTTTAAGGTTATAATTATAAGATTTCTTTATCTTTAGAAAGACTAATTAACTCAACTTTTACAGATGAAAAAACTACTTTCTTTAGTGCTATTTTTAGCACTGTTATCTACTTCAGCACAACAATTTAAAATGGACATGGTTCAAGACATGAAACCCAGAAATATTGGCCCAGCCGGTATGAGCGGTCGTGTCACCGCAATAGATGTGGTACATTCCAATCCTGATATTATGTATGTAGGAACCGCTTCTGGTGGCTTATGGAAATCTACCTCTGGCGGAGTTAAATGGGAACCCATTTTTGAAAAAGAAGTTACAGCATCCATTGGAGCTGTGGCCATACAACAATCTAATCCTTCTGTAATTTGGGCAGGAACAGGTGAAGGGAACCCTAGAAACAGTCTTAATGGCGGTTACGGAATCTACAAATCCTTGGATGGCGGAAAAAACTGGAAATCCATGGGTTTGGAAAAAACCAGACACATCCACAGAGTATTAATAAACCCTATGAATCCAGATGTAGTTTATGTTGGAGCTATTGGTTCTCCTTGGGGTGAACATGCAGAGCGCGGTGTATTTAAAACCACCGATGGTGGGGAAACCTGGGAGAAAGTTCTCTTTGTAAACAACAAAACTGGTGTGGCCGATATGGTTATGGACCCCACCAATCCCAATAAATTGATTGTTGCCATGTGGGAACATAAAAGGGATCCTTGGTTTTTTAAGTCTGGTGGGGAAGGCAGTGGTCTTTATATGACCCATGATGGCGGAAAAAACTGGAAGAAATTAACAGATGAAGATGGATTGCCCAAAGGAAATATGGGAAGAATTGGTATTACAATAAGTAAAAACAAGCCCAACATAATATACGCTCTTATTGAAGCTAAGAAGAATGCCTTATACAAATCTGAAGATGGAGGCTTTAAATGGAAAAAAATAAATGATAAAGCACATATTGGCAATAGACCTTTTTACTATTCAGAAATTTATGTAGACCCTCAAAATGAAAACCGATTGTATTCTGTTTTTACATATATCAATGTATCAGAAGATGGTGGTAACAGTTTTAAACAATTAATGCCAGCCTATAATGTGGATAATGGTGTTCATCCAGACCACCATGCATGGTGGATACATCCAGACAATGGTCAATTTATGATTGATGGTAATGATGGTGGATTAAATATTACCAAAGATGGTGGGAAATCATGGCGTTTTATAGGCAACCTACCTGTAGCGCAATTTTATCATATTAATTACGATAATGAATATCCTTATAATGTCTATGGGGGAATGCAAGACAATGGATCATGGCGTGGGCCTGCCTATGTATGGCGTGCTCAGGGAATACGCAACAGTTATTGGCAAGAAATTGCCTTTGGTGACGGTTTTGATGTTGTTCCAGATTTGGATGATTCCCAGTTTGGATATGCCATGAGTCAACAGGGGTTTGTCTCTCGTTATGATTGGAAAACTGGCAATAATTATATTGTACGCCCTACCCCACCAGATGCTAAGACCAAACTAAGGTTTAATTGGAATGCTGGTATTGGTCAAGACCCTTTTGATAATAGTACCGTTTATTTTGGAAGTCAGTTTGTACACAAAAGTACCAACAAAGGACTTACTTGGGAGGTTATTTCTCCGGATTTGACCACAAACGACCCAGAGAAGCAAAAACAAAGTGAAAGTGGGGGATTAACTATGGATGCCACTGGGGCGGAAAACCATTGTACTGTTTTGGTTATAGAACCTTCTTCGATAGAGAAAGATATGCTTTGGGCAGGTACTGATGATGGTCGCGTACATTATACCCAAAATGGAGGTGCAACCTGGATAGAGGTTACCCAAAACATAAAAGGTTTACCAAAAGGTAGTTGGATTCCACAAATAAAGGCATCAAAAAACAATAAGGGAGAGGCATTATTGATTGCCAATGATTACAGACGTTTTAATTATACTCCTTATGCCTACAGAACAAAAGATTACGGAAAAACGTGGGTTAGAATAGTTGATGCCAACGATGTAGAAAGTTATACGCTTTCCATTATAGAAGACCCAGAAAACCCTAATCTTATCTTTTTAGGTACAGATGACGGACTTTACATTTCCTTTAATGCTGGTACTTTATGGCAAAAATGGACAGAAGGATTTCCAACCGTTTCTGTTAAAGATTTGGCAATTCATCCAAGGGAGCAAGATTTAATTATTGGAACTTTTGGTCGTGCTGCATGGGTATTAGATGATATTCGTCCACTAAGAGCTTTGGCTGCCAATCAATCAATTTTAGGCAAGGGAATAGAGTTGTTTGACCCACCTACTGCTTATCAAGCCGCTTACCAACAACCAACGGGCAGTAGATTTGGTGGTGATGCAATTTATAACGGTGAGAACAAAAAATCGGGGGCTATGTTCACTTATTACCTAAAAGAAGTAGCAAAGAAAAAAGAAGAAAAAAAGGATGGTGACAAAGGTGAAGAAAACAAAGAAGAAACCGACTCAACCAAAGTAAGAGAAAAAACAAAGGATACCATTTTCTTTAAGTTCTATGATGGTGATAATTTGATTCGTACCTTAAAACAAAAAACACCTAAAAAAGCCGGATTCCATAGAATGTATTGGAGTATGGACGAAAAAGGACCGGATAGACCTACAAGAAAAATTAGTAAGCGCAATAATGAACGAAGTGGGCTGGAAGTGAAACCAGGAACTTATAAAGTAGAAATGCATTATGGGGATCTAGTTGAGGAAACAACAATAGAAGTTAAGAGCGATCCAAGACTTAATGTATCCGTGTCATCCATTAACGAAGTGTATGAAACTGGCAAAAAAATCCAAGAACTCACCCAAATCTCTGCTGATGCGGTAAAACAACTTAATGAAAGTAAAAATGTGGCCGAAAAATATAAAAAGGAACTGCAAGAGTTAGATAAAGAAAAATACAAAGATCAAATAAAAGCTTCCAAGGATATTGTAAAAGAAATAGACTCCATAGTAGCACTTTATATTGGAAAAGTGGACAAACGACAAGGAATTACCAGAAACCCGGAAATTACCGTTATGCAACGAATTGGGAATGCTGACTATTATACTTCTACAAGAAAAAACGGGGTCACTGCAACCGAAAAGCAGCTGATTCAATTTGCTGAGGAAGAGCTAAAAAGTGCTCTTGAAAAGACCAACTCCTTTTTTACCGATACATGGAAGACCTATAGAGAAGCTATTAATAAATTGGATGTTTCCCCATTTAAAGAAACTAAAACATTTAGTATTGATTAGAAATAGTAGAGCAATTTATTCTGTAACTTTAAACACAAATAAAACATTTAAAATGAAAAAGTGGATATTAATAGAAATTTTGGGAGCTATGTTGATTATAGCTACTGGTTGCAAAGATTTTAAAAAAGGATTTAAAGACGGTTATGATGATGCCAAAAAGGAGGCCGAAAAGGAAGAAATGTACAGCATAGTGTCAGATTCAACTTCTGTAAGTTTTACGGCTTATAAAACCAGTGACAAACTACCTGTTGGTGGTAAGTTTACTAAGGTGGAATTAAAGAATTCCTCTCCGGCAGTAACACAAATTGAGACACTTAATGGTCTAGAATTTTCTATACCCGTGAGTAGCCTTTTTACTAATGATGCAACTGGTACTAGAGACCCAAAAATCATTGAATTCTTCTTTGGTATGATGGAAAATACAGAGTTAATCTCCGGAACTTTAACAATTGATGCTGACCAAAAATGTTCTGTAAATTTAAGTTTGAATGGAGTTTCGGCAACATTACCATTGGATTATGAAATCACAGAGGATAATCATGTTAATTTTACAGGCACTCTAAATTTAGAAAACTGGAATGCTTTAGATGCGTTAGCTTCATTAAATAAAGCATGTGAAATACTTCATACAGGACCGGATGGTGTTAGTAAAACGTGGAATGAAGTAGCAGTAATGGGGACCATATTTCTCAACAAGAATTGAAAAGTATAACCTTACTATATATAAAAAGCCGCCCATAATGAGCGGCTTTTTTAATTTATAGACTTAAACAATATCTTATCAAAAAAAAAAGAAATAAAGGGAACTTTTAATAAACACTAACCATTATGTCCTTCTTTAGTTTTTAATAAGGTTCTATGTGCATAAATTACACGTGCTATCAGGGATAGCATTATAAAAATCCATAAAATAAAAAGATAGTACTCCATAATTGGCAGATTTAGGGGAATTTCAATATTTTAAACTTTTATATACCAAAAAAATAGAGTGTATATCAAAAAGACAAATATACTTTATATGTAATATTTTTCCTACTATTTTATTTAAATTATTTAAAAAGAATTATTTTTGATTAACAAGTATTCACAGTACTTCTAATAAGTTTTTGTTATACTTTTGAATAATAAAAAAGCCCATGAACCCCTCTGCATCTGGTTGGATAGATAAGTTTGGGCATTTGGTAGGGGAAATACCTTCACCCTATGCTAATTTTAACGATTTATATGATTCCCTTAAACAAACAGGGTTTATCTATGGGTTAAATGTTGGCGTACCAAATTTCTTTCAAATAGAACTTGAGCTTACAGAAGATGAAAAGGCTAAAATTAATTTGCTTACTGCCCTGTATTATACTTACTCCTTTAAAAAAAGAAAAATAGAATTTATTGATTTTCTGGAGTGTCTATTTAACTTCTATGAAAAACTAGATATAGCAAGCATATCGTTTTTAGGCAAACTACTTACAGGAAAAAAAACTTCATCCCAACTAGAAAAACTAATAAACTCAAGAGTATATATAGAAGATAACGTTATAAGCAAAACCTTTAACAGTAGTATTACCAATTCTTTTCTTTTTATAGATGTATTGGTCTTTGAGAAGTATTTACAAGGAGAAAAAAACATTGTTAAGTATGCACAAAACATAGAACATGTTACCATAAACTTGGCATACCATGCTTTAAATTCTAAAGAGACAAACGAAAAGGATAAAAAGTTGGCCCAGCTATTTGCGTCATCCTTAACTTTTATTAATGGGGTAGAAAGAAAATTTGATGAAACATTAAAAACAAAAATAATTGGACAATCAACCACAAAAGAAAATACATATTTTTTGGATATAACCTGTCTAACTGTATGGGAAGATCAGTCTTTGGATTTTAAAGAATCCGAATTTATTTTTGAAGTTGGAAATGACTTAGGATTTAGCAAAAAAAAGGTATTAAATCACCTTGGAAATATCGCCTCATTTTTTGACAAAAATGAACGCTTTATACCTCAATTAAAAGACCATAATTTGGCCTATCAGTTTTATGATAGCATGAGCAAAGTTGTTAAGAAATTAATTCTTAGAAATAGTAAACGACTACAAAAAGAATTGTCTGAAAGCAAAGAATTGGTAACTCTTATTTCTAAATCCACCGTAAAAGAATTAACCGAAGAAGAGAAGAAAAAAATCCAAAATCAGTTGTTAGATATTTTTAAAAGTATTCCATCCTTAGCAATATTTATTTTACCTGGAGGTGCTGTTTTATTACCAATTTTTATTAAATTAATCCCCAAATTACTACCTTCATCTTTTGATGACAATCGAGTGGAGTAATTTTTATAAAAAAGACCTAAAAAAGCAACTATAAGTTTTATTTATAGTTGCTTTTTTGTTGTTTTAAAATATTATGTACCAGATAATTAAATTATTTTACTCTAACCATAACTTAAAGTCTTTTACACGCTCTCTACTTACTATAATTTCTTGGTCATTAAACCTGTTCATCTTAATATTTAGTCTAGAATTTGTATAAGAAACTATATCTTTTATATGGTTTATGTTTACATAATGCTTTCTACTAACCCTAAAGAATAATTTGGGGGAAAGTTCTTCTTCCAAGTTTTCCAAAGTAGTATCCAATAAATAATTTCGCCCATCCGTTGTTGCCGCATAGGTGCCTTTGTTTTCACTATAAAAACATTCCACTTCATCTGCATTTATAATTTTTAAATGCTGCCCTACCCTAGTTGTAAATCTTTTTTTATACTCCCTCTCAATCGGGTTTCCTAATAGCTTTTTTATATCATTAAAATCCAATGAAATTTTTTGATTGGAAGGCATCAAATTTCGATACTTTTTTACGGCACTTTCTAGCTCCTCTTCATCGATAGGTTTTAACAAATAATCTATACTATTTAGCTTAAAAGCTTGCAAAGCATATTCATCATATGCCGTTGTAAAAATAATAGCGCTACTCACCTCTACTTCATCAAAAATTTCAAAAGAAAGTCCGTCTGATAATTGGATATCCAGAAAAATTAAATCAGGATGTTCATTGTTATTAAACCAGTTTATAGATTCCTCAACAGAATGAAGCATCGTAGAAACCTCTACTCCAAACTCTCCCAACAAACGAGACAAGCGTCTTGCCGCCGGTTTTTCGTCTTCAATGATTAGTACATTCATTTTTAATTTTATTTATCATTTTTCATAAACTCCTTTGTCTTTTTATTTTCCCATTTTTTTGAAAAAATAAATTCTACGCCGTAAACATATAACCAATGAGCCAACAACCCTATGCCCCAAAGGAACCAAATGGCATACACTCCCAAGCCGTTAAATCCCATATCCATCCCCTCTTTTACAGGTAGGTCACTATTTAGCATAAATAAGGTAAAACCAGTATTTACAATGATATAAGAAAAAAGATGCCAGTAAAACCCTTTTACATTTTTTAATCTTTTTTCCGCTCTTAAGTAGCGTTCTTCTTCTAAATAGTCATTATTCATAGTATGAAAATCAATATTCATTTTCCTTTTCCATAAACTCCTTAATCTTGCGTTGTTCCCAACCTGAGTTGTTCCCAAATACCACAATCCCATGAATAAGCACACTTAACACGCCTCCTGCCAATGGAAACCAGAACCACTGATAATCCCAATAGGTCATATAATTTATAAAAATTAAAAACGGTATTACCAATGCAATTACAAACGTGTGAGTATAAAACCCCTTTAAAGCTTCTACCTTTTTCTTTGCTTTTATGTACTTTCTGTTTTCCTTATTTTCAATAATTTCCATTGCCCTATATTTTAATGGCATAATTAAAAAAACTCATAATGTGTCTTTTTCCATCAACTCCTTCATTTTACGTTCTTCCCAATCCTTGCCATATCCAAAGACCATAAAAGCGTGAATAATAATACTGACTCCCATTCCTATGACAGGAAACCAAAACCATTTAAATTCCCAATATGTTTTATAATTTATAAATATCCATACAGGTATTAGTATAACATATGCTATAATGTGAGTATAAAAACTCTTCATTTTATCCACATGGTTTTTTGCCTTTATATATTTTCTATTTTCTTCTGAATTTTCAAAGTCCATAATTTGTATTATTAATTATTATCCTTTTCCATGTATTCCTTTATTTTTCTCTTTTCCCAGTCTTTTGTAAAAATACCTCTGACACCAAAAACACCTATCCAATGAAACATTAGTCCTATTCCCCAAAAAAAGGCTGTGGCAAAATGTCCATATTGGAAAAAGCTTTCGTTCTTTCCTAAATTCCGGTAAATCATTATAAGGATAAAAATATTCACAGCAGCATACCAGAATGCATGCCAATAAAATCCTTTTAAATCTTTTACTCTCTTTTGAGCTCTTAGGTAACGATCCTCTTCTATATAATCCCTTTCCATAGCAATTAAAGTTTATTGTTTTTATCCTTATCCATGTACTCTTGTATCTTACGCTCTTCCCAATTAAAGCCATAACCAAAAGTCTTATAAGCTTGTATAGCTAGTCCCAATCCCCAACCTAACATTGGGTACCAAAACCACTGGTGACCCCAATATGTTCTATAGTTGATGAAAATTAAAAAAGGAATTACAAGGCAGTACGCCAGTAAACTTCCGTAGAACTCTTTTAAGTCGTCCACACGCTTTTTTGCTCTAATGTATTTGTTGCTGTCGTTTATATAATCTGTTTTCATTTTTTTAATTTCTTGTGTTAATAATGGTAATCTTACTTTAAATGTTTTATTGTCATTTGTCACCTCAACCTTATTGGTTGTAATTAAGCTATATCGTTGGTTAATGTTCTTTAAACCAACTTTTGTGCTTTTCTCAAAAGCCGTTTTAGGGCTTATATTGTTCTCAACTGACAAATAACCATTCTCCTCAAAAATTCTAATTTTTAGGGGGTTACTAGAAGTAATGGCGTTATGCTTTACAGCGTTTTCCAATAGCAACTGCAAGGACAAGGGAACAATTTTTAATTCTGGATTGCTCACAGTTTCTGGGATACTAAAATCAATACCATCCTCAAACCTCATTTTAAGAAGTTCCATATATGATTTGGCAAACTTTAATTCTTCTTCCAAAGAGATTAAATCTTTGTCTTTTTGCTCCAATACATATCTATATACCTTAGATAATTTTGTTGTAAACCTCTCTGCAGCAGGGGGGTTCTCTCCTATCAAAGATGTCAACACATTTAAACTGTTGAATAAAAAATGTGGATCTAATTGATTCTTAAGAGATTCAAACTTAGCCGACTCTGTCTTGGCAACAATTTGTGATTCTTTTACCTTAGTTTGTTGATATCTATTATAGAAATAAATAAAATGTCCTATAGCTACTATTGATAGGGTAATCCAAAGTCCAAATTGATAATCCTCTAAGCTCTCCCCATCTATAAACTCTTGAAATGACTCTCCACCTACAGTCATTTCTGTAACCATATTTAGTAAAAACAATCCTATTAGGGTAAATACTACAGACCCAATAACACCCACTAATATTCTCTTAATTTGGTCCCTACGTGTACGCTTCCATTTTCTTTTTTCTAAATAGTCAAAATAATAGATGTTTATATAACCTAGGACAAAAGAATACAATTGATGAAAACCAAAGTTAATCAATGCGTCATTGAAACTTTTAAATTGAAATCCCGCACTAATACCACTATCTATCAGAAATATAACAGTACCTATTCCAAAAAGGGTTGCTATTTGTTTAATTGTCCCGTTCATTTTTAATTATTCTTTACAGTTAGCCAATACTTGTTCGGCTCTTTCTTTTCCCCAATTTGGATGAAAAGGTGATTCTGGTTTAAAGTTAGCAAAAAGTTCTAAGGAGCGTTCTACATCCTTACAATATGGAGCCGTATCCTGACCAAAATAGCTGGCACTGCCCATATCCCATTCGGCCTTGTTTAAGATTACTCTTGGGTTATTTGGAGCAATTGTAAGAGCCTTATTATATATTGATACAATTTTTGGAGAAAGTGTCATACCATATGTAGCTCCATCTGAAGCTACCCATGCTGTGTGTATCATTGCCTGCTGAACCATAATCTCAACATTGTTTGGAGAAATAGCCTTCGCTATGTCTATTGCCTCCTGGGCCTTTCCTAATAACTGAGCAAGTTTATCCTTGTCCTTCTCTGTAAAAGCAGCAACTGTATTTACTTGCGCTAAATAATAATTGGGCAACCAATTGTCCATTTCTGCCATGGCAATTCGTTCAAAAAGATTGGAGGCTTCTGTAATTTTTCCTTCTCCCCAAAAATCAAATGCCTTTTGCATTCCTTTGGTATACTGATCTTGGGCACTCAAGGCTGTAATAGCTAAAAGAAGAAATAAAGTGATTATTTTTTTCATAACTGTTTGTTTTAATTTGATTAATACACTACAAAGATGTGGTGCTTTACTTCTTTTTCAGAATAAGAAATACCGAATTGTAATTATTAAAGGATGAATTGTATATAATCACTTTTTTAGTACATTTAAAGACACTTTAACCGTAATTATTAACTATAAACATTTAAAAATGAAAAAATTAGTAGCAGAATTTATTGGCACCCTTTGGTTGGTCTTAGGTGGCTGTGGAAGTGCAGTCCTTGCGGCAGGATTTCCAGAACTTGGAATTGGCTTTGTAGGGGTATCCTTGGCTTTTGGTCTTACTGTTGTTACTATGGCATATGCCATAGGTCACATATCTGGTTGTCACTTAAACCCAGCCGTTACCTTAGGATTATGGGCAGGCGGCCGTTTTAATGCCAAAGACATTGTGCCATACATTATAGCACAAGTGCTAGGCGCTATAGCTGGTGCAGGAATCTTATATATGATTGTTATTGGCAAAGCTGACTTTAATGGTATTGGTGGTTTTGCAGCTAATGGATATGGCGAGCATTCTCCTGGAGGTTTTAGTATGGGTGCGGCACTAATTACTGAAATTGTAATGACCTTTATGTTCTTAATCATCATCTTAGGAGCAACACATTCTAAAGCTCCCAAGTATTTGGCTGGTTTGGCAATTGGTCTTGGGCTTACTTTAATTCATTTAATTAGTATTCCAGTGACAAACACCTCTGTAAACCCTGCTCGTAGTACAAGTCAGGCAGTATTTGTTGGTGATTGGGCATTGTCAGAATTATGGTTATTTTGGGTAGCTCCAATAGTAGGTGCTCTTTTAGCTGGAGTTGTTTATAAATATATTTCTCCCGAGAAAGGAGACTAACATAACATAATATTGTAATTTAAAAGTCGCTATAAAGCGACTTTTTTATTTGTATATTATCGTGCCAAAACCAACTACCAATCATGTATAAATTAGTTACATTTTTTTTATTTTTTTTCTTACTCCTTTCGTGTAAGCAAAAGAAATCCATAGAAAGTAAAGACAATACTGTTCAAAATATAAAAGCAGAAAAACAACCCAATGCTATTAAACTTGCTGATGGTGTCTATAGCATTGGTAAAAAAGAAGGTAATTTTTATTCTTTAGCTATAATTACAGATGATGGCGTTCTTGTTATTGACCCCGCACGCAATACACATGCAGAATTAGTAGTAGCTGAAATTAAAAAACTTACAGGCAAACCCATTACTCATCTTTTTATGAGTCATAACCATTGGGACCACTCTAAAGGTGGAAAAGCCTTTAAAAAGACTGGCGCAACCCTTATTGCTCATAAAGAAGCTTATGAATGGTTACAGGCAAACCCTCATGAGGATTTAGTACAACCAGATACGTATTGGCAAGGAAAGGATACCATTTTTAATGTGGGCGGCAAGCAACTAGAACTTAGCTATCATGGAATTAACCATGGAATGGGAATGACGGTTTTTAGACTTCCTGAAGAGAAAATTGTATACATCGCGGACTTGGTAATTCCTCACCGTGTTGTTTATACCATTGTGCCCGACTTTACTCCTACCGAATGGATTCGCACTTTAAAAGAAATTGAAGCAATGGAATTTAATACCGCCCTTTTTGCTCACGGAACGGATGGTAAATTTATTGGAGATAAAACTCAGGTAACTGAAGTTAGAGAGTTCTTAGAAGATTTAAGAGCCGCTGTAAAAATTGAGTTTGATAAAGGCACTGGCCTAACTGATATTCCTAAATACATAGACCTACCAAAATACCATGATTGGGACAATTACGAGGATTGGATTGAGATGAACGCCATACGTATGGCTCTGGATTTACATTTTGGACCTTACCCATGGCGAAAAATTGAACTTGAACTTAGTCAATCTAAATAACTAAATCCTTCCAAAAATTACAAACCAATTCATTATCGTAATTTTGCTTTGTAGAAAGTGGTATTAGCACAATGGAAGATAAAGCAACAAGAATAAACAAATACCTAAGCGAAGTTGGTTATTGCTCACGTAGAGCAGCAGATAAGCTTATTGAACAAGGCAGAGTGACCATAAATGGTAGTGTCCCAGAGATGGGAACCAAGATTGTTGCTAAGGACGAGGTTCGTGTAGATGGTGAGCTTATTTCTCCGTCAAAAGAAGACTATGTATACATAGCATTAAACAAACCTGTGGGTATTGTTTGCACCACAGATACGGGGGTAGAAAAAGACAATATCATAGATTTTATTGGGTATCCCAAACGTATATTTCCTATTGGCAGATTGGACAAACCAAGTGAAGGCCTTATTTTTTTGACTAATGATGGGGATATTGTAAACAAAATACTCAGAGCTCGTAACAATCACGAAAAAGAATATATAGTGACAGTGAACAAACCCATTACTAAAGAGTTTATTACTAAAATGGGTGCTGGTGTTCCTATTCTGGATACAGTCACCAGAAAATGCCATGTGGAACAAACTGGCAAAAACACTTTTAAAATAATTCTTACACAGGGGCTTAACCGTCAAATTAGAAGAATGTGTGAGTATTTGGATTATAGAGTAACCCAACTAAAGCGAGTCCGCATTATGAATGTTACTCTGGATGTTCCCGTTGGTAAGTGGAGAAATCTTACAGAAGAAGAACTTTTGGGCATAAATAAATTAGTAGAAACCTCGGCCAAAACCCATACCGATTAGCTATGTACATTCCACATTATTACAAAAATGAAAACCTAGAAGAAGTAAAAAGTTTTATACAACAAAATAGCTTTGGCATTCTTATAAATCAGGTAGATGGGAAACCATGGGCAACGCATATTCCATTAGAATTGGACACTGATGAAAATGGAAAAGATATCTTAGTAAGCCATATTGCCAAAGTAAACCCCCAGTGGAAAACCTTTTCTGAAAACACAGAAGTTTTGTGCATTTTTAATGGGCCCCATAGTTATGTTTCATCATCTTGGTATAAAAAAGAGGAAGTGCCAACTTGGAACTATATTGCCGTGCATGTCTACGGTACAGTTAAAATTCTTTCGGAAAATGAGGTTCTGGACTCCATGCATAAATTGGTAAACAAGTATGAAAAAGGCTCTAAAAATCCAATTTCCATTGATACCTTATCTTCAAAAACAATGCGACAAATAAAAGGTGTAGTCGGTTTTAAAATTGAAATCACAGATATACAGGCAGCTTATAAACTTTCCCAAGGAAGGCCAGGGGATCATCCAAAAATTATTGAAGAACTAGAAGAAACTGGCAATCCCGGTAGTGATGCCATTGCCAAACAAATGAAAAAATAACTATCTTTAAATCGTAGGGCGATAGCCAATTGGGGTTTAACCCACTTACAAAAGCTGATTCCCCTACGAGTACTCGGAATTTCGGATAAATAGTTTTTTAAATCATAGGATTATGTTACACAATAAATTTTGGCAAGGATTTTTTGCTTTGGCTCCTTTCATTTCATTATTCCTAATGCTTATAGGATATTTTTTCTTTATATATTCCATTTTCAGCAATTTACCAGAGCTTGAAAATGATGGGCAACCACCAATAGAATTTTGGAGAGGTTTTGGTTTCTTTTTTATAATGATATTTTTAATGATTTTTATATGCCTAGGCAGTCTTATTTTCTACATTATACATGCTGTGCAGAATCCAAACCTTAAAGAAAATAATATGATTTTGGTCTGGGTATTGCTCTTTATTTTTGTTGGGGGTATTGGGCAATTGATTTATTGGATTATTGAAATCATAGGAAAAAGGAATAAAATTGATGTTTTTAACTAATTTATCGGTAAAAATAGATAAATCCGCAATATTCTATCAGGAATTGACATTTCTTAATCATAAGTATCACTGCATTAAGGATAACTTTGTTGGGTTATAAACCATATTACATACTTCTATGAAATACCCAACTACCCTGTTTATCTTCTTTCTTTCTTTTCTATTTTTTACTGGATGTACATCCACAAACTCAGCTGTTTTTGAGGAACAAGCCGAGGAAAAAGTAGAAGAACAAGAGGAACAAATGCAAGAAGAAGAAGAAGAAGAAGAAGCTGAGGAAGAGGAAACGGAAGAAGAAGAAGAAGAAGAGACATCATCAACTCCAGAAACTATGTATGTGGAAGGCAGGTTCTTATATACAATGACTGGTGAAAAAGTAATAATGCGTGGTGTTAATGAAATGATGATATGGTCCAGCGATAGAACTGGTGCTTCTATTTTATCGGAAATTGCCAAAACCGGTGCCAATACAATTCGTTTAGTATGGTTAACAACTGGAAATTTAACAGAACTGGACGAGCTTATTGCCAACTCCATAAGAAATGGTATGATACCAATGGTAGAAATGCATGATGCAACAGGAGATTGGACTAAACTACCAGCGGTCGTAGATTATTGGTTACAAGATGATGTAAAGGCAGTAATGGACAAATACAAAAAATGGGTATTGCTTAATATAGCAAACGAAGTTGGGCCTAGTGGTGGAGATTCAATATTCCTAACCAATTACAAAGATGCCATTACCAAACTAAGAGACAAGGGTTATGAAGTTCCATTAATCATAGATTCATCGGATTGGGGAAAAGATGAAGGTATTATTGCCCGTAATTGGGAAGAACTGTTCAACCACGACCCTCTAAATAATACAATGTTCTCTGTACATACCTATTGGGTAAACAACAGCCAAAGTAGATTGGACAGCTTTTTAGATTTAGTTGTAAGCGATGGTATTCCGTTCCTTTTTGGTGAAGGCCCACAGCCCAACGGGTACGATTGCAACACCGCTTTTCCTTATGTAAATGCAATGAAGCAGTGTCAAGAAAAAGAAATTGGATGGCTCAACTGGTCTTGGGGAGCTGTAAACAATGGCGATTGCGACCAACCAGATGGGGAAAGTAAATATAATATTACTTCTGATGGTTTATATGGAAACTGGAACAATGATTGGGGAAGATTAACCATGGTAGATGATGAAAATAGTGTTCAAAAAACATCTATTAGGCCACAATCTTTGTTAGATGATGTAGATGAGTATTAGTACAAAACACCCTTCCTGAACATGAAAGTCCAGGAAAGGATGAGATGTACGGCACAGTTTTGTTAATCCTCTAGTTCCAAAGTAGCCATTCCTTCATAACGGCTATTGTCTACATGCATTACCCACATGTCTTCAAAGTACTTTCCGTTAAAATTGGATCTAAAGGCGTTTTCGGCCTCAACACTATTTTCATAGCGTTCTAGGTACACGTAATTTAGGTTGTTTTCGGGGTTGGTAAAGTATTTTACGTCTAGTCCCTGTTCTCTAAGGGTACTAACAAAATTTTCCAAATATTTCTCGGTACCAAATACATTGGCCACAATATAGTGCCCTTCACTAATACCAGATAGATTTCTAAACTCTTTTATTTTAATATCGTTCTTATTGGTAGCCATGCCAACACCGTCGTTTTTAATAGCGGCCAATTGTTTGTCAAGGTTCAGCTTGGCCTCATCCAACATGGTAAGCCCCGCATTTTCCTCTTTTACATTTTTGTCATTATTAACAAAGTATATTTGCTTAGCTCTCTTCTCTATATCTGGACGTTCACCTTTTGTCTCTCGCTTCACCATTCTCATTACCGACACAAAACGATTCTCCAAATCATTATTTCTATTGGCTTCTAATGAATCTAACCTAAACATCAATTCATTAATTACAGCATAATTTTCACCATGTTGCTTTTTAAGCTTTTCAATTTCGTTTAATAAGGAATTATATGATGGCATTCCTGTTTTTTCATCAATCGGTTTTGCATTCTCAGGCACATCAATATCATTGCTAACCATATCTTCTGTAAGATTCGGAACAAAAGAATAAGCAACAGAAATTTCATGGGTAACTCCAAGATTTGTAACACTGTTAGAAAGTCCTTTTTCAAAATTGTATCCAAAAGAAAGTCTACGATTAAGATTAAAGCCTGTACCTGCTGACACTCCATAATGACTATCATAGCCACCTTGTAGCCAACCCAATTTGGGTAAATCTAAAATAAGCCCCCCTCCATATACAACACCCGTTTCTCCTTTTAATCTTGCTCTCAATAAAGGTAAAAGCCTACCATTTTCAAAAGCACCTCGGGTATTCTTTAATTCATGTGTATATTGTATGTGTCCAGAATATGTTTTTTCATTGAACTCCGTTAAAGATTCGCCCGTCTTAAGATTAAAATCAAAAAGGTTTTCTGCAAACACACCAAAATCAAACTTTCCATAAGAAATATTCAACCCAGGTTGAAAAGCCAAAATGGAGCTATCTTCCAAATCATTCAATAAAACATCATTTTCAACTGTAATAGCTCTGTTTTGGTCAAAACTGCTATTGTAGTAAGGTATATTTACCCCAAAGGTCATGTTGCTCTTATCACTTAGCTTAATACCATAAGCATAATTCATAAGTACACCAAAATTTGAAATAACACCTTCTTGCTGATTGTAAAAACTTATCCCTAGCCCTGTACGGTCATTAATCCTGCCACTATAACTTAGAAAGTAATTCTGAACATTATCTTGGTAGTAAGCAGACTGGCTTCTATGAAACATGTTTATATAAGACTTATCCTCTCTTACTGTTGAAAAAGTTGGGTTTATTAAAAACCTATTAAATTTTAACAGGTTTTGGAATGGAACATCATAGGATACGTAAGGATTTTCTTCTTGAGCAGAAACTGTATTGAATACAGTTCCCATTAAGAACAGGAATAAAAATGTGCTTATGGAAAAGCCAAAATTGGTATTTTTTGAGTTAGTTAGCTTTATACAAAACATAGCATACGTATTTTCCGCACTAAAAAGCATCTCCCCAATAGGAATAATACCTATTGTATAGGTAATAAAAATGAAAATAAAATGAGTGTAGGAGTAGTTTTTAGAGCATAGGTTAAACTTGTTATTGATTTGGGATTATACTCTAAGTTATATCTTTTTGGGTAAACAGAATTATTTTTTCGATGTATTACTCGCTTTTTAATAAAACCTAGTTATTATACATAGGTTCTTAAGAACCATTCCTTCTTCTATACTAAAAAAAATTGCCTTTCTATGCAACCTATGGTTTTTTGGTCTGTCTATAATTAAACAATCAAAAAACAGTTACATGAAAAAAATCCTTTTATTAATTCTATTTTCTTCCTCTATTCTTATGGGGCAGGAGAGTTTTACGGTCAGCGGTACCATATCGGACCAAATCAATGGAGAATCCCTCTTTGGAACATCAGTTTATTTAAAAGACACCTCTATTGGTGGTATTAGCAATGAATATGGGTTTTATTCCATCACCGCTCCCAAGGGGGCATACACCTTAGTGGTTTCCTATATGGGCTATTCCGATTTCATTAAGGAAATAGAGTTGAATGGCAACATTAAACTAAATATTGAACTAAAAGAAACATCTACCCAACTTAAAGAGGTTGTGGTAACCGATGAAGAAAAAGAGCGTGTAAACCTAAAAAAAGCAGAGGTTAGTGTTAATAAATTAAACATAAGCACTGTAAAGCAAATGCCTGTGGTTTTAGGCGAAGTAGATATTGTTAAATCATTACAAATGCTCCCCGGAGTTACCAATAATGGAGAAGGTTCCAGTGGTTTCCATGTGCGTGGAGGTGCTACAGATCAGAATTTAGTTCTTTTGGACGAAGCCATTATTTACAATTCTTCCCATATGCTTGGCTTCTTTTCAATTTTTAATGCAGATGCCATTAAGGATATGAAACTCTACAAAGGTGGTATTCCTGCTCGTTTCGGTGGGCGTGTTTCCTCGGTTCTGGATATACGTCAAAAAGACGGGAACAATAAAAATTTTGCTATGACAGGTGGTATTGGGCTAATTTCCAGTAGATTGGCCATGGAAGGTCCCATGTTCAATAACAAGGGTTCTTTTTTGGTTGCCGGTAGAACCTCGTATGTCCATCACCTACTAAAAGCAGCCGGGGAAGAAGATGCAGTAAGTTTTTATGATTTAAATTTAAAAAGCAATTATGGCATAAATGAGAATAACAGATTGTACTTATCTGGCTATTTTGGAAGGGATGACTTTAAAATTGGTAACAGTTTTAAAAGTAATTATGGTAATTTATCTGGCAACCTAAGATGGAACCACATTTTTAACGAGCGTCTCTTCTCTAATTTGTCCCTTATCTATAGTAAATATGATTATGACCTGGGCATTACTATTGCAGAGTTCGATTGGATATCTGCCATAGAAAACTTTAATATAAAATATGACCTTAAATATTATTTGAGCGATAAATACAAGCTGGATTTTGGCGTAAGTAGTATTTACTATGATTTTGACCCTGGGCAAATAAGACCAACTACAGAAACATCCGCTATCAATGCCTTGTCCTTGGACCGTAAAAAAGCCCTGGAAAACAGTGCCTATATAAATGCCGAACACAAGCTTACCAATAAACTTACCATGCAATATGGGCTTAGATATAGCACTTTTAATAGACTGGGAGGCCAAGCCATGGTAGATTATGCAAATAATCAACCTGTAGTTTATAACTCTCTATTAGGTATTTATGAAAGGGGAACCCCAATTGGGGAGACCAACTACGAAAAAGGAAAGACCATTGCCAAATTTGATAATTTTGAGCCAAGAGCATCCATGGCCTATCAAATAAATGATGATTCTTCCCTAAAGGCTGGATATTCTAGGGCTGCTCAGTATATCCATTTACTTTCCAATACTTCTGGGGTTACGCCTTTAGATGTTTGGACACCCAGCGGAAAGTACATTAAACCCCAATTGTCTGACCAATATGCACTTGGCTATTTTAAAAACTTTAAGGATGGCAAATATTCATTGGAATCCGAAATTTATTATAAAACCGTTGACAATAGAATTGACTACATAGATGGTTCTGACCTTATCGGAAACAATACCATTGAGCAAGAAATTTTAAATGGTGAGTCAAGGTCTTATGGTTTAGAATTATTACTTAGAAAAAACGAAGGCGACCTAACGGGATGGATAGCTTATACCCTATCCAAATCTGAACAAAAAGCTCCCGGCGGTAATGCTGGTGGACTTGGAATAAACAATGGTAATTGGTATTCCACACCCTATGACAGAACCCATGATATATCGGTCACTGGAGCTTATAAGTTCAATGATAAATGGAAGTTTGGAGCCAATCTGGTCTATCAAACGGGAAGGCCCGTAACCTATCCTAATGGACAGTATGAGTATGAAGGAATATCCATTACAAGTTTTGCCCCAAGAAACTCGGACAGGTTGCCAGCTTATCATAGATTGGATCTATCCGCTACATGGACTCCAAACAGAAAACCCCATAAGAAGATACGGGGCGAATGGGTCTTTGGAATCTACAATGTCTATAACCGTAAGAATGCTGCTTCCATAAGTTTTGGACAAAATGTTGAAACTGGGGCAAATGAAGCTACAAGAACTGCCATTTTTGGCATGGTGCCATCAGCAACCTATAATTTTAAATTTTAAAAAGATGAAAAACTACATAAAACTATCAATCATATTTTTAATAATCGTGTTTACTTCTTGTACAGATGTTATCGATGTTGATGTACAAACAGCACCTTCTAGATTGGTCATTGAAGCCTCTCTGGACTGGGAAAAAGGTACAGCGGGCAATAATCAAACTATAAAGTTGAGTACCTCAACAGAATATTATAATACAACAACAAATTCACCCGTAGCAGGTGCTTCCGTTAAAGTGACCAATGATATGGATGGGACGGAATTTATTTTCATGGACCAAAACAACGGTAGTTATATTGCAACAGACTTTGTCCCTATAATAGGCAATTCATACACTTTAGAGGTAGTCTATAATGGAGAAATCTATACTGCAAACGATACTTTATACCCTGTTGTGGACATAGATGATGTTATACAGTCCAAAGACAAGGGTTTTGATGAGGATGCCTTAGAAATAAGTACCATTTTTACAGACCCACAAGAAGAAGGAAACAATTACCTTTTTAAATTTCATAGGCAAGGAGACCTTTTGCCTTACTTGGAGGTTGGCAATGATGAGTTTGTAAATGGAAATGAAATAGATTGGTGGTATGAAATTGATGATGATGAGGATACTCCCTTAACTCCTGGCGATATAGTGGATATTTACATTTATGGCATTTCTGAAGCCTATTACAACTATATGTATATTCTTATAGAACAAACAGAAAGTGATGGCCCATTTAGTACAACACCAGTTGCATTAAAAGGAAATTGCGTAAACTATACCAACCCAGAAAATTATGCAAACGGCTATTTTAGGCTAACACAAGTTGTAAAAACTTCATATACCATTGAATAGATTTTTTTTTTTAAGATAATAAAAAGGCTGCTTTATTAAATTGAAGCAGCCTTTTTATATATAAATACTATTCTATAAATTATCTAATTGATTGCTTGTACCGTCTTTACTAATGGTCCAAAAGAAACCAACAAAAAAGAAGCTATCTGCAGTTGGGGTAAGTGCTCTGCGATTAAAGTTTCCGTTTGCATTGGGTGTTCTGGAATATTGATATCCATTAATATTATTAAAGCTCAATATATTGCTTACAGAGAAGTAAAGTATCTTTTGAGGTGAAATTAAATATGCCCAGTTAACACTTAAATTATTGTAGGCTTTGGTTTTCTCTGCCATAAAATTTGCAGTGTTCGGATTATCATATGGTCTTCCAGACCCAAAATTGTAAGACATTCCAACTTGGGACCGTAAATCATCTACCCAATACTTGGTCACTACTGAAAGACTGTGCTTAGGAGCAAAATTAGGGGTTGCCTTCTCTCTAAAATTTCTATAATCCCGTTCCGTATCCAAATAAGAATAAGAAACCCAATAGTCCAAGTTTTTTATATTCTTGTTGTCTCTCCAAAATATATCCAGTCCACTTGCATGGCCATCACCTGCATTATTAAAGTTAGAATTAAACTGTGCAAGCTCTGTATCATACTTTACAAGCTTGTCATAGTCCTTGTAGTAGGCTTCGGCCCTAAACGTTTTTCCATCTCCAACATATTGGTAATTTAAAATATAATGTGATGTCTTTTCTGAATCCAAATTTTGGTTATACTTTAAATAATCGTTTAAAGGGTTTTGATAGAAATCCCCATACGCCAATGAAAACTGACCTTTTTCACTACTCTTATAAGCCAAAGACATTCTTGGAGAAATCAGAAATTTATCTAATACCGAGCTGTTTTCTGCTCTAACTCCCAATTTCATTGCTAGATTGTTATTAAAGAAAATATCAGCTTCTGTAAATATGGCAGCAATCTGGTCATCAAAACCACTCTCAAAAGTAAATCCATCAGTACTTGTAAAAGTGTCATCATAGTCGGTTATAAAATATTCTGCTCCAAAATTTATGTTAAACCTGCTATTAAAGCTTTTTGATAAGGTTGCCTTAAGATGGGACGATGTTTCTTTAGCATCAATATCATCTTCCTGTATTCCTATATCGTTGGTGTCATGGGAAATACTTGCTCCAGTAAACATGGTCCAATTATTTTCAAAGAAATGTTTGTAGTTGGCATTGAAATAGATGTTGTTGTTCTTTAAACTAAAACGCACATAATCATCATAATTAATATCCTCTTGCTCTATATCCAAATTAGAATATGAATATCCAGAATAAAGTTTAAACATGCTGCGTTCGCCTTTGTTTCTATAAATAGCTTCTCCAGAAATACTTTCATACGGTTTGTTCCAACGTGTTCCAGAATTTGGCGGCACCAATTCTTGGTAAGGCGCCAAGTTTATGTAGGATGTATTTATGCTCAAGGACTCATCTCCCCATATTTCTGTATGCCCCAATCCGCCACCAACAGACATTAAGGAAATATCTGTTTTTTCTTGATCAGGAACATCAGTAGAGTTCAGTAGCAATACACTAGACAATGCTTGCCCATATTCTGCCGAATACCCGCCCGTGCTAAATGTAATTCCTTTAAAAAGAAATGGGGAAAACCGTCCCCTTGTAGGTACATTATTAGCTGTTGGGCTAAATGGCTGAAAAACTCGTAATCCATCTATAAATATTTGGGTTTCACCTGCAGCTCCTCCTCGTACAAACAACCGTCCATCCTCATTCACTGTGGAAGTTCCTGGCAGTGTTTGCAAAGCACCTACAAAATCCCCAGCGGCCCCAGCAGTTGTAACAATATCCAAAGGTTTAAGTACAGATACTTTAGAATTGTCCCCAGCCTCAAAAGTTCCAGCTGTTAATGTTACACCAGTTAAAGTATTCATGGCCTCCACTAGTTGTATCTTTAAATCCTTAAAATAAGAAATCTCCCCAAGCTCATAATGGGTTTCGTATGAAAGCATGGAAATAACTAATGTTTGAGAGCCTAATTCTGAGGTCTCAAAAGAGAAATATCCATTTTCATCAGTAGAACTACCATCATAAGTTCCTTCCAGATAAACATTTGCTCCGACAATGGGATTGTCTTTATCGTTGGTAACAGTTCCTGTGATAGGGCTCTGGGAAAATCCGAAAAGTGAAATTAATAATGTAAAAGTGAGTAATGTGATGTTTTTCATGATTATTCGTTTATGCTGAACTTGTTTGAGTTCAACTATTGATTAATTGATAAGACAAAATTGAAAAGAAGTCCATTGCCTATCAATTAAGAAATACCGAACTGTCATTTTTTTGGACTGAAATGAATAACCATAATTGGATTTACAATTCAGTATAAAAAATCAACAATTGAGTAAGTGCCTTTTTAAAAAACTAGCCTGCCAACCCATCTTTGTAGTGTTATTAACCACATACTGAAATTAATTCAGCATAAAAAAACAAACAAAATGAAAAAAGTAATCTTTATTATCGGATGCCTATTAACAAGCCTAATAACTATGGCGCAAGAAAACGTAACCATAACAGTTTCAATTGATAATGTACAAAGCAATGAAGGTAAAGTGATGGTCTCACTACATACAGCTGACACTTTTATGAAAGGTCCTGGAATCCAAAACTTAGAAAGTGTTATAGAAGATGGAAAGGTCAACTTTACTTTTGAAAATGTTAATCCTGGCACTTATGCGATTATGGCTTTACATGATGTTAATGAAAATAGACAAATGGATTTTGAAGCTAGTGGAATGCCAAAAGAAGCCTATGGAATGTCTGGTAATGATATGAGTTTTGGACCACCGTCCTTTGAGGGAGCCAAGTTTGAAGTAACTGATTCTGATTTGGATTTAAAAGTCCGATTCTAACACCATATTCATCAATCAAAATCAATAAGTAAAGGCTTGCCAAATGGCAAGCCTTTTTGCTTTTTATCCTATTTTGGTTATTAAACTATATGCTGTACTTTTAAAAAACCAATTTTTAACCAAACCCACTACATTATTAAAAATTCAGTATATATAATAATTCTGTTGTTTATGTTATTTGGCAATATTCTTTATGGCCAAACAAATAAAATTGATAGTCTTCAAATAGAATTAAAAAATACAGTTTCAGATTCTGCTAAAATTCAAGTTTTAAAGAATATTTCATGGGAGTATCTTAACAATAGGTCTAACATGCCCATGGCCGAAAAATACATTGATAGTGTTCTTTTATTAAGTCAAAAAGTGAATTCTTCAAGAGGGGTGGCAATCGCCAATTATCAATATGGGGTTCTTGAAAGACAGAAGGGAAACTATGACAAAGCACTCAACCATATTAATATCTATATAGAATATGCAAAACAAAAAAAGGATACATTTCAGGTTGCCAATGGCCTATATCAAAATGCAATTATTTATGATGATAAGGGGCAATATGATAAAAGCTCGGGAATATATTATGAGATAATAAAAATTTACGAACAGCAAAATGACAAATACAGTATTGGAACCATACAAAATGCCTTAGGAGACCTACTCAAAAAAACGGATAAATTAGATGAAGCGATGAGCAACTATTCCCAAGCTCTGAAAATTTTCGCTGATTTAAATGAGAAGGCGGATATGGCCAATGCATATTTTAATATTGGAGGTGTTTATTCAATTAGAAAAAACTACGATGAAGCATTACATCATTTAAACAAAGCGTTATTACTTGATACAGAAATTGAAAGTTTATGGGGCATGGCCTACGATTATGAAGCGATTGGTGAAATATATAGTTTACAAGAAAATTATCAACAAGCACTATCAGTACACTTAAACGCATTAAAAGTACGGGAACAACTTCAACAAAAAAGGGAACTAGCGGAGTGTCATACCCATATAGGAATAGATTATCTTAACCTTAAAAAATATGATTTGGCCTTGTTTCATGGTGATAAAGCAAAAAATATAGCTGAGGAGATTGGTGCCAAATCTCAAATTCAAAATGCATATGAATTACTCTCTCAAGTATATAAAAGAAAGGGGGATTATAAAAAGGCGTTTATAGCTAAAGAAGCATCTATCTCAATAAAAGATAGTCTTTTTAATGAAACAAAATCTAGACAGATTCAGGAGTTACAAGTAAAATTTGATACAGAAAAACAGCAAGATGCAATTAATACTTTAGAAAAAGATGCAGAAATAGCAGAATTAAAACTAAAAAGACAAACCACATTTAGAAATATTATTGTCGGTCTAGCACTTGGGGTAATTCTATTGTCTTTTCTATTATTTAATAGATACAAGTTTAAACAAAGAGTTAAAGAAGAACAGCAAAAGACAGAAATCGAAAAAAAGAGAATAGAAGAATTAACAAAAATTGACAAGCTAAAAGATGAGTTTCTTGCCAACACTTCCCACGAATTAAGAACTCCCTTAAATGGTATTATTGGGCTTACAGAATCACTAAAAGACGGTGTTGCAGGTAAATTACCTTCAAAGGCAATAGAAAATTTAGATATGATTACCAATAGCGGAAAACGGCTAGCCTATTTGGTTGATGATATTTTGGATTTTTCAAAATTGAAAAACAAAGATTTGTCGCTTTCAATATTGCCAACTGATCTTCATACCATTGTGGATGTTGTATTACAGCTTACAAAACCATTAATTCAATACAAAAATCTAAAACTGATAAATTCAATTCCTGAAAATATTCCATTAGTTGAAGCTGATGAAAATAGATTGCAGCAAATACTACATAACCTAATTGGGAATGCAATTAAATTTACTGAACAGGGATTAGTTGAAATAAGCGCAATAAAAAAAAATGACACCCTTTCTGTTTCTATTTCTGATACAGGAATAGGAATTCCAACAGAAAAATTTGAAACTATTTTTGAATCTTTTGAACAAGCAGATACTTCTACCGAGCGTGAATATGGAGGGACGGGATTAGGACTATCTGTATCCAAGCAACTTGTGGAATTACATGGTGGTACCATTGAAGTTCAATCTGAAATAGGTAAAGGCTCTACATTTACCTTCTCGCTTCCTTTGAGTACTGTTACTAAAGAAACTGTCTCAAAAAACAAGGGTGAGTTTCGTGAAATTATTGGTAAAGTTCAGAATGACTTAAGTGAGAAAAAGGTCAATACCAGTGCTCTTATAAACACTAATAATAGTAAGTCAAACATATTAATTGTAGATGATGAGCCTATAAACAGGCGAGTTCTAGAAAATCATTTAACAGTCGCTGGGTATATTGTAACAGAGGTTAATAATGGTAAAGAAGCTCTTGCTCTTTTTGAAAAAGGAAATCCTTTTAATTTAATTTTACTGGATGTAATGATGCCAGGGATATCTGGATTTGAGGTATGTGAACAAATAAGAAAAAATCATTTAACAAGTGAATTGCCAATAATATTGCTAACTGCTAAAAATCAGGTTAGCGATTTGGTAACAGGTTTCAATGCTGGCGCCAATGACTATTTAACCAAACCCTTTTCAAAAAATGAGCTTTTGAGTCGTATTAAAACGCATCTAAACTTAAATGGAATTCATAAAGCCACGAGTAAGTTTGTACCTTCAGAGTTTATAAAGTCTGTTGGTAGAGAAACAATTACAGATGTGGTTTTGGGTGATCATGTAGAAAAAGATGTTACTGTTTTATTTACTGATATACGAGAATACACTCATCTTGCAGAAGGAATGACTCCAAAACAAAATTTTAAATTTGTGAATGCCTACGTGGGTAAAATGGGGCCTTTAATTCAAGAAAACAAAGGCTTTGTAAACCAATATCTAGGAGACGGTATTATGGCTCTCTTTCCACATGAAGCAGAACATGCCCTACAGTCTGCTATAGACATGCAAAAAGCACTTCAAAAATATAATATAAGAAGAATTCATGAAGGCTTTGTTCCTATTTCTGTGGGTATGGGTTTACATACAGGACCATTAATTATGGGAATTATTGGAGATATGCGAAGAAATGATACCGCTATTATTTCTGATACTGTAAACACAGCATCTAGAATGGAAGGAGTAACAAAGTATTATGGTGCCAATATTATTATTAGTGAAGATAGCTTACAAACTATTGAAAATAAAAATGATTATAATTTTAGGTATTTAGGAGAAGTAAGAGTTAAAGGAAAAGATAAAGTAGTTGGTATTTATGAATGTTTTAATGGAGATGAACCAGAAATTATAGCTCTTAAAAAAGATACATTGAAAGAGTTTGAAAAAGGGTTGAAACATTTTTTTAGCAATAAATTTCCCAAAGCTTCTGCAGCTTTCGATTCAGTTTTAAGTAAAAATCCAAAAGATTATGTGGCTAAATATTTTATGACTAAATCTGCAGAATACACCATTTCTGGAACTCCAAAAGATTGGGATTTAGTAAACGTTATAAAAGAGAAATAAAATTCTTTAGAAATTTACTTTTCCCTAGATAACTTTTCATGAATTCCCCTACCCTCATTTACAACAATTTCGATAATTTCTTCGATATCCTTTTTTGAAGTCCTAAAATTTACAATACAACTTCTTAAACAATATTTATCATCAACAATCGCATTGGACAAAAACACTTTGCCTTCTTTTTGTGTTTTGTTAACTAAAGCTTCGTTCAGTTGGTTTAAGTACGTTTCGTTCTTAGTACTATTAGCAGGCACATACCTGAATGTTGTAATGCTTAGATTCTGAGTAATGGCTTTCAGTTCTGGATGTTGGTCAGCTAACTGAAATAATAATTTAGATAGTTCAATATCCTCAGCTATCATTTTTACATATCCATTTCTTCCAACTTGTTGGAGCATTAACCAAACTTTTAAAGCCCTGAACCCTCTAGAGTTTTGGAGTCCATATTCATAAAAATTCTGTTCAGAATCCGCAGTGCCGAAATTATAATACTCGGGATGTGAGCTATATGCATCGACCAAATGTTTTGGGTTTTTAACCAATGTACATCCTGCCTCTAAAGGACTATACAACCACTTATGCGGGTCAATAGCAATAGAATCGGCTTCTTTAATCCCCTTAAAGGTTTGTTCTAATTCTGGGATAATATTCGCTGGGACACCATAAGCTCCATCTATATGAAACCACAAGTCATACGATTTACAAATGGTAGCCAGAGTTTCAAGGTCATCAACCACTCCAGTACTAACATCACCTGCCGTACCAGCTACCATAAAAGGTTTATGCCCAGCTTTTAAATCTTTTTTTATAGTCTCTTCCAAAGCAAAAACATCTATTTTATTCGAATCATCTGTAGGAATCCATCTCACTGACTTAGTTCCATGTCCAAATAAAATAGCTGCCTTTTCAATCCATGTATGTGTAGTTTTAGAACAATAGGCTATTAATTTTTGGGTTGAACCAAGTCCATCTTCTTTAAAATTAGTAGGAGCTTTTGCTGTTCTGGCTGCAAGAAAAGCGGTGAAATTTGCCATATTTCCACCACTAACAAATATACCTCCATACGTATTTGGCACACCAATAAACTCCGCCAACCATTGTATGGTTTGTTTTTCAATTTCAGTCGCCATGGGGCTTAAGGCAAATGCCCCCACGTTCGGATTTACCGATGCGGCCAACAAATCTGCCAAGGCTCCAATGGGTGCAGCCGATGAAGTAATGTACCCCATAAACTTAGGGTGCCCATTTAAAAGTGAATGATTGTATAACAAATCAGTTGTATTTAAAATTAAATCCGATACAGAAGTTCCATTTTTCGGCAATGACCTATTTCCTAACAGATCCTGAATTTGTTGTGGGCTTTCTCCCTTTGTTATGCCCTTACTCGCAATGTTTCCATTAAAATTAATAATGCTCTCGATAAGTTTATTACCCGATTCCTTAAATTCTTGGTCACTAATTTCAATTGGTGTTTCCCTGGTATTTTTCATTACTTTTTTAGGTTTAATGATTGCTAGGCAAATTATTGTACAAATTCATGACCTGAATTGATATTCAACAGAGATGAATACTTATTGTATTTCTTATCTACTTTTTTCTGTTTTTCTAGCATCCTTAAAGTAAAGTTATCTCCTTCTTCGTTAAAAAGCTTTGAAAATCGTTTTTCTTTTAGTAAATAATCTTCAATTGGTATACTGGGCTTATCAGAATCTAATAGAAACGGATTTTTATTCTTTTCTACTCTTCTTGGGTCATTTCTATACAGTAACCATTGCCCAGAACTTACAGCAGCTTTATGATACTGACTTGGGTTCCTCATATCTATGCCATGTGCTGGACTATGACAATAAGCAATGATAATAGAAGGGCCATCAAACTGTTCTGCTTCAACAAATGATTTTAGAGTTTGTTCTTGGTTAGCTCCCATGGCGACTGATGCCACATAAACATCATCATAAGTCATTGCTATAGCGCCTAAATCTTTCTTTTGTTTTGATTTTCCAAGTGCAGCAAACTTTGCACTTGCCCCAAAAGGAGTGGCTTTAGACATTTGACCACCTGTATTTGAATACACTTCGTTATCTAAAACCAGAATGTTTACATTCTTTCCAGATGCAATTACATGATCCAGTCCACCAAAGCCAATGTCATATGCCCAACCATCACCACCAACAATCCATACACTTTTTTTGACCAAGCTATCAGCAATGTTCAAAAGTTGGTTTGCTTTATCGCCCTTTACTTTCTTTAAATCTTCTTTTAGAATGCTTACACGCTTACGTTGCTCAATAATTTCATACTCAGTGAACTGCGGTGCGTTTAAAATAGCTTTGATTAATTCAGGGGTCAATTTATTAGCCAACTCCCCCAATAACTTCTTTGCTTGAATTTCTTGCTGGTCTAATGATAATCTATAGCCCAAGCCAAACTCGGCATTGTCTTCAAACAATGAGTTTGACCAAGCAGGTCCTTTGCCTTCTTTGTTTTTGGACCATGGTGTGGTGGGCAAAGCTCCTCCAAAAATTGAGCTTGCTCCAGTAGCATTTGCCACCATCATTCTATCACCGTACAATTGAGAAATCAATTTTAGATAGGGGGCTTCACCACATCCATCATCGCCCAATGCGTATTTAAATAAAGGCTCTTGTAATTGTTGTTGGTTTACTTTAGTTACATCAATTTTAGCTCTATCGAACTCTGGAATAGTTTCAAAATAATTCCAGTTATCTGTTTCTGTTTCTGTTTCTGTTTCTAAAACAGTTTCGGGCTTTTTCATAACCAATGCCTTTGCTGGGCAGACATCAACACAATTATTGCAAGAAGTACATTGTTCTGGGTGTACCTGTACGGTATAATTCAATAAATCAAAATCATAACCCAATTCCGTTACTTCTACATATTTAAATTCGTTTGGTGCTTCACCTAAATTGGTGTCATCATAAACTTTAATTCGTAAGCTCCCTTGTGGACAGGCCATACTACAGGCTCCACATTGAATACAAGCCTCGGGATTCCATGTAGGAAGTTCAGCACCTAACCTATTTTTATTAAATTTTGATGTATCGGTGGGATAAGTTCCATCAACAGGGAAAACACTCACGGGTAAATCATGACCTTTGTTTGCCAACAGTTTTCCTAATAATGTATTGGCAAAATCAGAAGGCTCTTCCTTAGAGGCCACTATATCATATTTAGAATAATCTACTGGAGTAATATCCACCTCTGTAACTAACAAACAATCACTTGTCCATTGAGGGTTTAATTTGATGAAAGTGTTTGCTATTTCAACATTTTTATTATTAAAAATATAAAGATTCAACTCTTTATATCTAATAGAATTTTGAACACTCATTGATAATTCACTCCAAAATAATTGTTCATCATTCTTTGTTCCAACTACCAGTGTTCCCCCATGTTTTATTCGGGTAAGCACATTGTCATTTTCTAAAAAATTAATAGATTCACACCCTATGAAGTCAGCATTTTCTATTAAATAAGGTGCTTTTATCACTTGTTTTGACAAACGTAGATTGGATACATGTCTTGGGTTTGACTTTTTATAATCACATTCGGTATATGCTTGAACATAATTTGAATCGCTAGCCCCAATATTGTTAACCAAAGACTTAAAGTATGATGCGTTGGTTTTTGATTTGGTTTCATAAAAAAGTGCTTGAAAATTATCTTTCTGTAAATCTATTTCAGCTTTTACCTGTAAACTTAAATTGGTTACATCATCTACAATTCCGATAGTAAAATTGTTTTCAGGTTGGTCTTGATTTAGATTATCATAAACCGCTTTCACCATACTTGGCGTAAATTCTTTGGAAGACAAACCATAACGGCCTCCAACTATTTTAGGAAGGAAAGAAATATCGTAATTATTGAATGCTAGCACTATGGCTTGATTGACATCTAAAAATAAAGGCTCACCAACGGAACCAGGCTCATTCGTTTTGTCTAACACAGCAATAGCCTTACATGTTTTTGGTAATGCTTCAATTAAATGTTCTTTGCTAAAAGGACGAAATAACCGAACCTTTAGCAACCCCACTTTCTCACCAGTAGTATTAAGATGTTTTATGGTTTCCTCGATAGTTTCCGTTGCCGAAGCCATGGCAACAATTACTTTTTCAGCATTACTATCACCTATATATTCTATTATCTTATACTGCCTACCCGTTAATTCCGCAAAAGAATCCATTTCGTTTTGAACAATTTGAGGACACTCATCATAAAAAGAATTAATTGCTTCTCTACTTTGAAAAAAAGTGTCAGCAGCTTGTGATGTTCCTCTAATTACGGGTGAGTTAGGATTTAAAGCCCTATTTCTATGTAAGCTAATGTGTTTATTACTCATCATTTTTGTAATAACTTCATCAGGAATATTTTCAATTTTTTGGGTTTCGTGTGAGGTTCTAAATCCATCAAAAAAGTGTAGAAATGGAATTCTAGATTTCAAAGTTGCTGCTTGAGAAATTAAAGCAAAATCCATGGCCTCTTGCACAGACGCTGAAGCGAGTAGTGCATAACCAGAACCCCGAACAGCCATAACATCGCTATGGTCTCCAAACACGGATAAAGCATGGGTAGCAATACTTCTAGTAGCAACATGAATTACATTTGGCGTTAATTCGCCCGCAATCTTATACATGTTGGGAAGCATCAACAATAATCCTTGTGATGCAGTAAAAGTGGTTGACAATGAGCCTGTTTGTAATGAGCCGTGCATAGCACCAGCTACGCCGGCCTCACTCTGCATTTCAAATGTTGAAGGAATACTACCAAAAATATTTTTATGCTGGTTAGCACTCCATTCCTCTACCAATTCAGACATTTGAGAAGCTGGAGTAATTGGATAAATAGTACAAACCTCGTTAGTCTTGTATGCAATTTGGGCAACTGCTTCATTTGCGGTCACAAGTATTTGTCGGGAAGTTTTCATTGGATGGATGATGAAAGTATTTGATTATTGAAATTAAAATGGCCGGTCATTATTCATTTCTTGACCGGCCATTTTTATAGCCAACATTATTTTTCAAATTCAATTGAAACAGGAGTTGGATTGGTAAGCATATCAAATACTGGAGAAAACTTAGCTAAATTCTCCAACTGCTCTTCAGAAGCATCGGACTTTACTTTGAATTTCACTTTGATTCCGTCAAAGCCTTTTCTTACTTCGGGGTCAAGTCCCAAGAAGCCCTGTAAGTCAGCACCACCTTGAAGGGTAGATTCAGCTCCCTCAATTTCTATTCCTTGAGCGGCTGCATGGTAAACCATGGCTCCAGTTAAACAAGAACCCAAAGCATGAAGAACAATTTCGGCAGGTGTTGCGGCTTTGTCCTCACCTAACAATACATTAGGGTGATCAGCTTCCATGGTAAAAGTTTCTTCTCGTGTAGTATCTTCTGCACCCACACCATAAAAGCTTTTTGCACTTGTAGCACAGTGGCCACCTGTAATCCAATTTGTTTTAGTTCTGAATTCAAATTTTGCCAATTCTGGATTTCCTTGAACTGCTCCAATGGTGTCCATTAATTGATCTACATTTACTCCGTTTTTAACATTTGCTGTTGTAATCATTTTACTAAGTTTTATAATTGCTTGGCTTCATTGCCGTCAAGTATATAGCCATCGTCATGCCAAACTTTATAATAAATTGATTATCAATTAACTAACCTAACATCCCTACATAATACTATTAACGATATTTCGTTAATTTTTATTATTTCGTAATAAATATTATGAAAATTCGTGAATTAAATAGGTCTTACAATACCTAACGCCTTTATTTTTGAAGTAAGTGTCGTGGGTTTCATTTTTAGTAATGAAGCAGCGCCTTTTTCACCAGAAATTTTCCACCTAGTTTTTTTAAGGGCTTTTAATATGTTTTCTTTTTCCACTTCTATGATTTCCGAAGCAGTAAGAATTTTTTGTTCAATAACAAGGGGAGTAACATTTACCTCTTCAATACTAGCAGGTAATATTGTATTCCAATCAATTTTTCCTTTATTGGAAACAATGACGGCACGTTCTATTAAATTTTGAAGTTCGCGTACATTTCCTGGCCAATTGTATTCATTGAACAGCGTAGCATCAACATCAGAAAGCTTAATCGCTGGTTTGTTTAATTTCGAAGAAAAACCCCGAATCATTTCCTTTGCAATTAACACAACATCTTCTCCTCTTTCCCGTAAAGCCGGCACTTTAATTGGAAAAACATTTAAACGATAGTATAAATCTTCTCTAAACTTTCCTTTAGCAGAAGCTGCCAACAAATCTCTATGTGTTGCCGCGATAACCCTAACATCTACTTTAATAGTTTCTGAACTACCTACAGGGTCAAATTCCCCTTCTTGTATAACTCGTAGTAACTTGGGTTGCAAATCCAAAGGCATTTCACCTATTTCATCTAAAAAAATGGTTCCGCCATCTGCAAGTGAAAATCGGCCTTTCCTATCTGCTGTAGCTCCTGTGAAAGCTCCTTTTTGGTGTCCAAAAAGTTCGCTCTCTATTAAATTTGTTGGTATCGATCCGCAATTTATCCGAATCAATGGTTTGTCCTTCCTATTGCTAGCATTATGTAAAGCCCTTGCCACCAACTCTTTTCCGGTCCCTGTTTCTCCTTGTATTAAAACAGTGGCATCGGTTTTAGCAACCTGTTTTATTAAGGTCATTAAATTAACCATGCTCATATGCTGACCAATAATACCGTAACTGTTGGTTAACTCTTGTATCTCCTTCTCTAAATATTGCGTCTTATTGGTAAGGGAATTTATTTTGTTCTCAGCAATCAGTTGTTCCTCAATATTTCTAAGAATTAGCGTATAAAACGATTCAGACTCCGTACCATACTTACTAATAGTACCTTCGTTTAAAGTTTCAGTTTCGTTGGAACCAATAACCTTTACAAGGCTGGGCAAATGATTGTTTAATGCTTTTTCTCCACCGTTTAATTCTTCTTTGACAATAGATTCAATTAAGTTGGCACTTTCTTCATTAAAAAAGAATAATATATTACGTTGTAAAACATCATCATTCTCCAACAATATATTGGCAGAAGGATTGGTCAATACAATTCTAAAATCCTTATTGAACATAATTATAGAGTCCATCGCTCCATTAATAAGTCCGCTCATTTTTGAATTTGCAAGAACTAACTCTTCTTTTGAAGCTGCCAAGCGTTCTTGTATCACATCCAATTCTCTATGCCGCTTAATCATTACGGCTAAAATACCCTGCGCAAATCCTTTGTCTGAGGTCATTAAGCTCATAAAATGTGCTCTAGTAATTCTCAACAGAGTTGTTTCTTCAACAGTGGTAACAGATGCAGACCTAGTTTGATTGTCTATGAGTGCATATTCCCCAAAACAATCTTCCTTCGTTAAATAACCATATATATGTTCTTTTTCATGTATCCTAACCTTACCACTAAGTACAACATACATCTCATTCCCTTCATCTCCTTTCTCAAAAATGGTCTCCTTGCTACCGTAAGTTTTCATGTTTAAATCCAGGCATAGATGTTCTAATGAAGACCTGGAAACTTCAGAAAAAAAAGGCGTTTCAGAAAGAAAGGAGGTAATTTGGTTCAGCTGGGTTTTATTCATACCAATTCACTAATGCATATAAATATAAAAATTAAGTATTAATATATTGGATTTCCCCTTCTCTACTTATTATTAAATATCCTCCGCCAACCAAGCTTTCATCATCCAAACCGTTTTTTCTTGTTCAGAGATAAAATCGCTCATCATAGAATTGGTCCCCTCATCATTTGCTTCATCTGATACTTCTAAAATTCTTCTTTCAATCAACAACAATTCTTTAAGGGAATCTACAATCAATCTAATTGCACTTTCATCTTGACTTACTTCTTTACCTACAGGCACTTTAGAGTTTTTAATGTAATCCTCAAAAGTATGGTAGGGCATACCACCCAAAGTAAGAATACGCTCAGCAATTAAATCTACCTTCATATTTGCATCTGTATATAGTTCTTCAAACTTTACATGCAAGTCAAAAAAACGTTTCCCTTTAATATTCCAATGTATACCTCTTAAATTTTGATAATACCTTTGAAAATTTGCCAACAATTCATTTAAATCACTACTTAACATTTGTGATTTTTCTGCACTTAACCCTATACTATTTAGTTTCATTTTCTTTTAATTATTAATTCACTATAAATTTATTGAATATAAATAGTTAATTTGTATAAATTTTATTGATAGTTTTTATACATTTATCAGCTAAAATTATCACTTATGACTATTACTCAATTGCAGTATGTTTTGGCAGTAGCGGAGTACCAAAACTTTACTTTAGCTGCTGAAAAAAGTTATGTTACACAACCAACTTTGAGTATGCAGGTACAAAAGCTTGAAGATGAATTGGATGTGCAGATTTTTGACCGAAGTAAAAAGCCAATTAAGGTAACAGAGGTTGGAAAGAAAATAGTTGCGCAGGCAAAAAATATTGTAAATGAAGCTGATAGAATAAAGGACATTGTAGATCAGGAAAAAGGATTTATTGGTGGTGAATATGTTCTTGGGATAATCCCTACCGTTATGCCGACGCTTTTACCCATGTTTTTAAAGACTTTTATTAATAAATACCCTAAAGTAAACCTCATTATTAAAGAGCAAAGTACAGAAAGTCTTATCCGAAATATACAAGATGGTCATATTGATGGTGCCATTGTAGCCACACCTTTAGAAATTGAATTTATTAAGGAAAGACCATTATATTACGAGCCATTTGTTGGTTATGTTCCCAATAACCATAGGCTAAAAAATGTAAAATTACTCACCCCGGAAGATTTGGATATAAAAGATGTATTGTTATTAAAAGATGGACACTGTTTTAGGGACGGAGTCATTAATTTATGCAACACACCTAGGAGGCATGAAGATGAGCACTTTCAATTACAAAGTGGTAGTTTTGAAACATTGGTAAACTTATCTAATGAAGGTTTGGGAATGACACTTCTACCCTACTTAAACACTTTAGAACTAGATGATAATAAGAAGAAGAATCTAAAACTATTTGAAAGCCCATCACCAGCAAGGGAAATTAGCCTTATTTATCATAAAAATGAGCTTAAAATACAAATAACGGAAGCACTTAGGGATGTAATTTCTGGTATTGTAAGAGGAGCAATTAAGTTTCAGGATGTAAAAATTATTAGTCCATTAAATAAATAATGAATTATTTGATTTTTCTATATCCATAAGAACATTCTTCTATACAGCCACTGTTTGCAATAATCATTGTCTTTGTTCCTATTGTCACAAAGTAGTCAAAAGTTAAGGCTTCACCATTTTGTTGATAACTCAAACTCAAAACATCGCCAAAGCCCTCTGTAGAAACCGAAAAAGTACCAGTTTGATTACCTGATGTATTTTCTTTATCTATAAAAGTATAAGTGCCATTTTCTAAAAAAGTAAATTCGCTTCCGTTTTTTACAGAAGTCCATTCTGCCAATCCTCCTGGACTCACCTTACTTTTTTCCAACTTCCATGTACCTGCCAAATTAGCTACTGTAAGACCAACTGATTCATCAACATCAAAATTGTCATTCTTATTGCATGCAAAAAGAAATAAACATAAAAAAAGCACTAATATTCTCATAATATTTAATGTTTTCTATAAGAAGAAAAAAAATAGAAAAGGTTGCTTTTTATAAATAAAAAAACCGCTTTAAAAGCGGTCTTAGATTTTTATGCCTTTAAGTAAACAAGGCTTTGTTGCAATTCTGGTTTATCATTTATAAAATGTTTTAACCAGATTTTTAGTTCTTCAATTTCGTTGGGCAATAATCTAGAAATTGCTTTTTTTAGTTCTTTAGTGAATAATTTGGCATCAAAACTTACTTTTTGCAGTACGGTCTTGGTGTAATCTAGCATAGCTCTCGCCATATTTCAAAGAATTTAAATTGATTAGGTTGTGTCCTCTAATTTAACAAAAAAAGAAATAAAGTATTGCTTGTCATTCGTTAAAAATTGGATAAATTCATGTTAAAATTGTTTAACAAAGAACAAAACCCACTGAATTCGTGCATTTTACAAAAAAATCACTTCTTGTCTTATTAGGTTTAGCTCTTCTACAGGCCTGTGCTTCATCAAAAAACAGGTCGGCGAAAAAAAATATTGCCCATTCAATAAATGAACAATTACTCGATAATTCATTTACTGGGTTCATCCTTTTTAATCCAGTAACAAAAGACACCTTACACAAACACAACAGCAATAAATATTTTACCCCAGCCAGTAATACTAAAATTTTTACACTTTACGCCTCATTAAAATTATTGCCCGATAGTATTCCTGCACTTAAATACTTGATTAAAAATGATACCTTATATGCCGAAGGCACTGGAGACCCATCCATGCTTCACTCTTATTTTAAGGACAGCACATCCATTAATTTTCTAAAGGAGTATAACAATATTTCTTTTCATTTCAATAATTTTAAGGATGAAAAGTATGGTCCAGGTTGGGCATGGGAGGATTATGACCTTTATTTTTCTCCTGAACGAAGTAGCCTTCCTTTGTATGGTAATGTGGTCACAATTTTTAAGAAAGATTCATTAAATGTAATTCCAACTTATTTCCAAGATAAGGTTTCTGTAATAGCAAATCCAAAGAATAAGAGTTTTTATTCCAATGAATTCTTTTTTGACCCCACCAGAGAGGACACTTTAGAAGTACCCTATATAATAGACTCTTTGCTTACAAAAAAGTTGTTAGAAGAAGTAATCCATAAAAAAATATCAATAGTAGATAAGATGCCCCAAGGGGATAAAAAAACACTTTATAGCACCCCATCTGATTCCTTGTATAAAAGAATGATGTATCTAAGTGATAATTTTATTGCAGACCAACTTTTGATATTGGGGTCTTCTGCGCTTTCGGATACACTGACCAGCTCAAAAACAATAAACCATATTTTGGAAAATGATTTAGCCAATCTTAGACAGCCTCCAAGATGGGTTGATGGCTCTGGCCTTTCTAGATACAACTTAATTTCACCAGAGTCCTTGATAGATGTTTTAAATAGATTGTATATGGAGGTGCCAAAAGACAGGCTATTTGCAATTTTTCCATCTGGAGGAGATGAAGGCACCCTGAGAAATTGGTACAAAGACAATCCAAAACCCTATATCTATGCTAAATCTGGTTCTTTAGGTAATGTTTATTGCCTTAGTGGTTATTTATTGACCAAATCTGGAAAAACACTAATTTTTAGTTTTATGAACAATCACTATAAAAAACCAACATCTAAAGTAAAGGAACAAATGCAATCTATTTTTGAACAAATTAGGGATACCTACTAGCTAAGCAATTTGTTTATCTGTGCATGCTGTAATAACATTATAGTTTTTGCATCCTTTATTTCACCAGATTTTATCATATCCAACGCTTTATCAAAAGACATTTCTAAAACTTCTATATTTTCACTTTCATCATCGGCACCACCACCTTCGTTCACTTTCATTTTTTCCTCGTAAGCACCAATAAAAAAATACAGGATTTCAGTGACTGAACCTGGTGACATATAGGATTCAAGTATCTTTTCAACTTTATTGATTTTGTAGCCCGTCTCCTCCTCTACTTCTTTTTTGATACAATCCTCTGGATGGTCGCCATCCAATAGTCCCGCACAAGCTTCAATCATCATACCTGTTTTATTTCCATTTACATATGTAGGCATTCGAAATTGTCTTGTAAGTACAACAGTGCCTTTTTCCTTATTATATAACAAAATTGCAGCTCCATTGCCTCTATCATAAGCTTCCCTTTGTTGGGTCTCCCATGTACCATCCTCTTTTTGATAGTCAAATGTGATTTTATTGAGCGTATACCAATTGTCGGACAACAGCTCCTTTTTTATGTTTTTTACTTTTCCGTTTTTCAAACTAGTTTTTTTATAAAAAATAAAGGTATGGTTTATGCCAGTTTCAATCAATCTTAAAAACAATTATTCCATAGATATGGTTATATTTATTGTATTTATAAGGATTTCTAAACATTGAATTTTGCCAAATAATCTACCCATGAAGCATTTGAAAATTATTGCGCTGCTATTGTTATTTTCTTTTAGTTGTAAAGAACAATCAAAAAATAATAGTGAACCACCAGAAAACCTTCCGCGAATTGCCATTGCCGGTCTTGGTATTGAATCGAGTACTTTTTCCCCTGCCCAAAGCACCGAAGAAGCTTTTCATGCCAAAATTGGAGATTCCATCTTTATGCGATATCCTTTTCTAGCTGTGGATTCATTGAATCGTAACCGTGCTCAATGGGTGCCAACTCTCGTGGGAAAATCGTTGCCTGGTGGCATAGTAACACGTGAAGCTTATGAATCTTTAGTGGAGAGAACATTAAAAATGCTTACTAAAAGTGGTCCCTATGATGGGCTCTTTTTTGATATTCACGGAGCAATGAGCGTTGTTGGAATAGACGACCCTGAGGGGGATTTAATTGCCAGAATAAGAGAGGTTATAGGAACCAAAACCATGATTTCTACCTCAATGGACTTGCATGGCAACGTCTCTGAACGTTTGGCAGAACATTCAGATTTAATCACTTGCTATCGTATGGCACCGCATGAAGATGCCATGGAATCTAAAAAAAGAGCTGTGGACAACCTATTGGAACGCCTAGAAAGCAGAAAAGGGAAACCAAAATATAAAGCATGGATTCCTGTCCCTATTTTATTACCAGGCGAAAAAACAAGTACACGTATAGAGCCAGGCAAAAGCCTTTATGCAAAAATTCCATCTATTACCAATCAGGAAGGTGTTATAGATGCCGCAATTTGGATTGGATATGCATGGGCCGATGAGCCCAGAAATCATGCCGTAGTAATGGTCACGGGTGATGATGAGCAACAAGTAATAGAAAGTGCAGAAAAACTAGCTCAAAGCTTTTGGGATGTTCGTAATCAATTTGAATTTGTAGCCCCAGTTGCAACATTTAAAGAAAGTATGGATATGGCTATATCAAGTGACAAAAAACCGTTTATGATTAGTGATATGGGTGATAACCCTACCGCTGGTGGTGCTGGGGATGTTACTTGGACGCTTCAAGAAATATTGGCCAGACCAGAATTTAAATCGGAAAATGGACCTTCGTTAATTTACGCCTCTATTCCTGGGCCTCAATTTGTGGAAGAAGCTATTGAATTAGGTGTTGGTGGAAAAATATCGGCCTTTGCTGGTGCCAGTATAGACCATCGTTTTGCTCCTCCTTTACAATTAACAGGTACCATTACAGCAATAGGACATGGAGATGTACATGCCGAAACAGAGGTTGTTGTTAGAGTTGGTAGTATATCTATAATTGTTACCAAAAAACGTAAACCCTACCATAAAGAAATGGACTTTACCCATCTTGGTCTTAATCCTAGGGAAACGGATATTGTTGTAGTTAAAATAGGATATCTGGTTCCTGAACTATATGATATGCGTGCCGATTGGATTATGGCTCTAACACCAGGAGGTGTAGACCAAGATTTAGAACGACTCGGTTACAAACGTATTAAAAGGCCTATGTATCCTTTAGATAAGGACATGGAAGACCCAGATTTAAGTGCAAGACTACTACCAGCATCGGATAAATTAAATTAGTTTTTAGCACAAACTTTTGAGGCCTTGTCTCTTGTTGGCAACAGAATATTCATTGAAGCTGATACAACTAAAATCATAAACATTGTTTTGTTACCGGTCACAATACCATTTGCTATAATCACTGAAGCCCATAATATGGCTGTCATAATTTTATTTTTACTTGTCATAATATTTTTTTATTATAATTAATACTTAAAAATAGGTTTCGACTCAGATTGCAAGACATACTCCCTATAACATTACATTTCTTAAAATTAAAATCGATTGTCTCCATCCAACAAATCACCCAATCCACCTAAAATACTGCCTTCTCCTTTGTCTTTTCCACCACCTCTTGGTGCAGCGGCCCATACTCTACCGGCTAATCTGCTAAAGGGCAACGACTGAATATAAACAGTACCTGGACCTCTTAAGGTTGCAAAAAACAGTCCTTCACCTCCAAATACTGTGTTCTTTATCCCCCCTACAAATTCTATATTATAATCTACTGTTTGGGAAAAACCAACAATACATCCTGTATCTACCTTTAGAACTTCTCCTGCTCCAAGAACTTTCTTTGCCATAGTTCCACCAGCATGTACAAAGGCCATTCCGTCTCCTTCCAATTTTTGCATAATAAAACCTTCTCCACCAAAAAAGCCTCTTCCTAGTTTTCTTGAAAACTCAATTCCAACGGAGACGCCTTTGGCAGCGCACAAAAATGCATCTTTTTGGCAAATGAACTTCCCTCCTTTTTCTGACAAATCAATGGGTATAATTTTACCTGGATAGGGAGATGCAAAACTTACTTGTTTCTTCCCATGTCCAATATTTAAAAAAGAAGTCATAAAAAGGCTTTCACCTGTTAAAACCCTTTTACCAGCAGAGAATATTTTTCCCAATACACTATTATCTTGATTGGAACCATCTCCAAAAATAGTATTCATTTGGATATCTGTATCCATCATCATAAAGGTGCCAGCTTCGGCAACAACTGCTTCCTGTGGGTCTAGTTCTATTTCCACATACTGCATTTCCTCCCCATAAATTTCGTAGTCTATTTCGTGTGCGTTCATTTTTCTATTTTTTTGATTGACATTAATTGGTAACAAAAAAAGGGATTTTGTTACAATCCTTAAATGTTTTTTTTCTATTGCCTAATTTGATAAAAAAAAGGCAACCTTTCGGTTGCCTTAAATCAAATTGATATAAATTAGATTTATATAATTTATGAATTGTCTACCACTTCCGCATCTGGAGCATTTTTTTTGACGGATTCAATTCCATTTTCCATGGCTGCTGTACTATTGTACATTTCACTTTTTCCTATCACTTGGCCATTGGTGGCGTTCAAGGTGAAGTACGGGCTCCCGTCCGAGGCGATCTTTCTTTCAAACTGCCCATCAGACTGAGAGTTCTTTTTAACCGATTCAATACCATTTTTACAACCATCCATACCGGCATACGATTGGCTGGTCAAGATTACTTGCCCATTTGCAGCTTTTAGGTTGAACATTGTTTTTCCAGAACTGGTAGTCTTTATTTCAAATTTTCCCATTATAAATTATATTACAGTTACAGTGTTTTAAATTACTAAAAAAAAACAAATTTCAACTTCTCAATCGCACCGTCCATTCAAATTCAAAAGTGGAGACCACTATTCCATCTTCATTAACCCCAACCGATTTCATCCAAAACGTTTGACCCTCTCCGGTTGCAACAGTTTTATCAATTGCATCTTTAATTAGATGACCATCCACACACGTAAAGGTAATTCTGCCTGTGGCCTTTTTAGAGAATGTAGCTTTGTTGCTAGCCACCAGCATAGATATTTTTTTGCCGCTATTCTTTATTTGGTCTATCACCAAAGTACCAGTACTAAACTCTGCAGCCATCCCCTGTGCGGCCCAAAACATGCTTTTAAACGGATTTTGATTAAACCATTTGTACTTAATAGTAACTATAGCTTTGCATTCATCAATATATTTTAACCGTACTCCACACCACCAAGCAGCCGGAAGCTTAAAAAACGTGAAAGTATTGTATTTACTGGTCTCTTTAGACATAGTCTATTATATTTTCTTTAAAAGTATAGAAAATAATTGACGTATGAAATGTTAATATTATGTTAAATATTAGTATTATGTTTTGCATAATACCTTCTTTAAGACATATATTTGCATAGGAAGATATTATGTTATTGAAATCATCAATCAAAAAAAGCCATGACAGAATCATTAAGTAAGCACGAAAGAAACCTATCTGCAATCATCCATGCATCAACCTTTAGCAGGTATTTTATTCCGTTTGGAAACTTTATACTACCATTAATATTATGGACAGCTAACAAAAAAGATTATGAGTTTGTGGACTATAATGGAAAGCAAGCTTTAAATTTTCAAATTAGTATGTTTCTTTATTCTATTGTTCTTGGAGCCATTAGTATTCCTTTCTTTATTGGGTTTCTACCAGATTTATTCAATGGAGGAATTTTTAGTTGGAACGATTTTCATCACGACAGTTTTAACCTACGTTTTGATAGTGACCATTTTCCATTTATTTGGCCTTTGGGAATTACAGGGCTAGTGCAAGCTGCCATTACACTTATTAATATTGTTTATACCATTTTGGCAACGATAAGAACAAACGAAGGGCAAACTTTTAAATATCCGTTTACAATCAATTTTATTAAATAGTACAGGAGTTATTCATCAATCATCATCAATCAAATGAATCATCAAAAAACGAACAGTCAAATTATTAGAATCATGAAACTATGAATGTAGAAAACACAAAAGCACAAATGCGCAAAGGCGTTTTGGAGTATTGCATTCTTTCCATCTTAAATGGTGAAGACAAATATGCTTCCGAAATACTGGGCACCTTAAAGGATGCCAAGATGCTTGTGGTGGAGGGAACAATATATCCGCTTTTAACGCGACTTAAAAATGCGGGACTGCTCAACTACCGTTGGGAAGAATCAACCTCTGGACCACCACGTAAATATTATGCACTTACCGAAACGGGTGAAATTTTTCTTAAAGAATTAAACACTACCTGGGATGAACTTAGAACAGCAGTGAACTTGGTAACCAATACAAAACAACAGAAGTAATGAACAAGACAGTAAATATAAATCTCGCAAATATGCTTTTTCATATTGATGAAAATGCATACAACAAATTGCAACGATATCTAGAATCTATAAGACGTTCATTTTCCGGTACACCTGGAAGCGACGAAATCATTGCTGATATTGAAGCAAGAGTGGCCGAATTATTCCATGAAAAAATGGAAAATGAAAGGCAGGTCATTACCACAAAAGAAGTAGAAGAAGTTATTAATATTATGGGGCAGCCAGAGGATTATATGGTAGATGAGGACATCTTTGAAGATGAACCAAAAGCCAAAACATCCGCTCCAGCAGGTAGAGTTAAGAAACTATATAGAGATATGGACCATAAATATATTGGTGGTGTATGTGCTGGTTTGGAACACTATTTGGGTTTTGATGCTCTTTGGATACGTATTATTTTCCTTCTTTTAGGAATTTTTACAGGTTTCGGGTTTATAGCCTACATCCTTTTATGGATTTTGGTCCCAGAAGCGGTCACTACATCCCAGAAATTGGATATGACGGGAAAGCCTATCAACATCAGCAATATAGAACGCAAAGTTAAAGAGGGGTTTGATGATGTTACTGAAAAGGTTAAAAGTGTTGACTATGAAGGCATGGGCAACAAAGTAAAGAGCAGCTCCAAAACTTTTTTTGACACCATAGGGGACATTATTTTATTTCTTTTTAAAGTCTTCGGAAAATTTATCGGAATCTTATTAATCATTATAGGTGCAGCCACATTAATTGGCCTTTTTGTTGGGCTATTGACCGTTGGCACTTTGGATTGGGTTCAATTTCCAGTTTTTGACAGTTTTATTGTAAACTCAATAAATGCTCCTATTTGGTTAGTATCATTATTATCTTTCTTTGCAATTGGGATTCCATTTTTCTTCCTACTCTATCTAGGATTAAAAATATTGATAACCAATTTAAAATCCATTGGTAATATCGCTAAGTTTTCCTTATTGGGGCTTTGGATAATCTCCATAATCACCTTGATTATATTAAGTGTCCGGGAAGCCGCAGCACATGCATACTCAGGGAGTGTAACAACAAAAAATGAACTTTACATTTCTAATCCAGATACCTTGAACATTTCATTGGCATCCTCGGACTTGTGGGATGCAAGAGGCAATGTTAGAATGAACGATATGATTATGACGTTTGATGAAGACGGTGTAAAAACGTTGATTTCTGATGATGTTAGGTTCCGCATAAAAAAATCCAATGATTCCGTAATGCGAATAGAAGTTAGAAAAGAAGCCAATGGTTCATCTATAAAAGATGCAAGAGATACGGCAGATAAAATAGAGTACGAGTATACCGTTGAAGGCAATACTCTAATTCTAAACGATTTTTTAACTGTAAGGGAAAAAAGTAAATTCAACGATCAAGAGGTTAGAATAAATCTATTTGTACCAAAAGATATGGTGGTAGATTTTGAAGAAACTCCCAATTGTAATTGGAGTACCAATAACGATCGAAACGTTAGTAGGTGCGATATAGATGAATATACTTGGAAAATGGGAAGTGATGGAGAGTTAAAATGCCAGGATTGCCCAGAAAAAATAGAAAAAAATTGGAATGATGATGATGAAAACAGAATTAGAATTAATGGAGAAGGAATAGACATTAACATAAATGATAATGGTGACGGGGAATCTTTTAAAATGAAAATTAATGAAGATGGAGTTCAAATTAAAGCAACAGATAATGATGAGGACAAGGTAGACATCAATATTGATAGTGAAGAAGGTAAATTTGAAATGAAAATTGAAGAAGATGGGGTTACAACCAAGAAGACCATCACCAAGGATTAAAGCAATTTACAATTCAGACCTAGCATTCAACAGTTCAGTATATTATACTTTAAACATCAAACAAAAAACAAGAATTTTAATCAATCTTAAAAAACAACAATCATGACAACACTAGCAAAAATTGCACTTGCGTTATTAATGGCACTCCTTATGTCTTCCTGTGCCTTTGATATTAATTTTGGAAGCGGAAAACATGGCAACGGAGTAGTTGCAGAGGAAACAAGAGAAGTTTATGAAGAATTTACAGAAGTTTCAGCTTCTGAAGGTTTGGATGTTTATGTAACACAAGCTGAGAGTTTCAGTATTGATGTGGAGGCCGATGAAAATATTATTGACCTTATTGGCACAGACATTAAAAATGGTAAACTACGAATCCATGCCATTGAGAACATTGGTAGAGCTACTAAAAAAGTATATGTTTCTATGCCAGATATTACAAGATTAAATAGTTCTAGTGGGGCAGATTTAATTGCCACAAATATCATAAGAACTGACAAGCTATCTTTAAACTCTAGCAGTGGAGCGGATTTAAAATTAGAAGTGATTGCCGATGAAGTATCTGCCGATGCAAGTAGTGGGGCGGATATTAGATTATCTGGAGAAACCAATGTGCTTTATGCAGATGCTAGCAGTGGCTCAGATATTAAAGCAAGTGAGCTTACTACTAAAACCTGTAATGCAGATGCCAGCAGTGGTGCAGACATTACAGTAAACGTATCAGAATCCTTAGTGGCCGATGCCAGTAGTGGAGCAGATATAAAATATTCTGGAGATGCCAATGTACAAGCCAAGAAATCGGCTTCTGGTAGCGTGCATAAATATTAAAATTATTTGAAGCTAAATATCTAGGTTGTTTTACGACCTAACTAAAAACCCATCAAATTATTGATGGGTTTTCATTTTATACCAATTTCCGTTTCTCTATATTTAACTTAAAATTGATGGGAATGAAAATTGAGTTAAAAAAGCACAGGCTTCACCTAAAACACACCTTTAGTATTTCAAGAGAGTCACATGATTTTCAGAATACTTTAATTGTCTCTCTTTCTTTGGATAAGGAAACTGGATATGGTGAAGCAACATCGAACTCATACTATGGTATTACCGTAGAAAGTATGATTACAGAAATTGAAGACGTACAATCTAAAATTGAAAGTTATGAGTTTTCTTCGCCCGAGACCTTTTATAACTTTTTAGTGAATCTTGGACTGAGCAATTTTACACTATGCGCATTGGATTTAGCTGCTTGGGATTTATATGGTAAACTTCAAAATCAACCACTTTATAAAATATGGAAAACCTCAATCAATACATATCCCATTACCAATTATACTATTGGCCTTGATAGTATTGCTGTAATGGTATCCAAAATGAAAGAGCAGCTATGGCCCATTTACAAAATTAAACTGGGAACTAGTGATGACATTGCTATTATAAAAGGGTTGAGAAAACACACTGATGCTATTTTTAGAATTGATGCCAATTGTGCATGGACAGCGGATGAAACCATAAAAAATGCACCTCTTCTTAAGGAATTGGGTGTAGAATTTATTGAGCAACCCCTAAAAGCAGATGATTGGGAAGGTATGGAAAAAGTAATGCATTACAGTGTACTTCCTGTTATAGCAGATGAAAGTTGTATTGTAGAAACTGATGTTGAAAAATGTGGATTGCATTTTAACGGCATCAATATAAAATTGACTAAATGTGGGGGCCTTACTCCTGCCCTTCGTATGATAAAAAAAGGGAAAGAAATAGGCCTTAAGGTTATGGTAGGTTGTATGACAGAATCTTCCGTTGGCATCTCTGCAATTGCACAGCTTTTACCACAATTGGACTATGTGGATATGGATGGTGCCATGCTCTTAAAAAAAGACATTGCTCAAGGCGTAAAAATTTTGAGCAATGGACAAGTTGAATTTTCTACACTTGGAGGTAGTGGTGTAACTCTTTTGTAATGGCGCATTATATAGATTCATTTCCGGGTAGAGAAATCATCATAAATAATAAAAAGCATTTATATTTTGGTGGCACTGCGTATTTAGGCTTACAAACTGATGAAGCCTTTCAACAAATCTTCATTGACAATATTAAAAAATACGGTACCAATTATGGAGCTTCAAGAAAATCCAATGTACGTATTACCATCTTTAATAAGGCTGAAAAATATTTAGCAGGTTTGGTTGAAAGTGCAAGCTCCATTACACTATCATCAGGGTATTTGGCTGGTCAATTAGTAAGTCAGTTTTTCAATGATTCTAATTACACACTTTTTTATGCCCCAAATACACATTCAGCCTTATATCAATCCCAAGCAAAACCTTATACTACCTATGAAGCATTAAATCTTGCGGTTAGGGAGCATCTAAAGGTAAAAAAGGCTGTTCCAGTAGTGTTTATGGATTCCATTGACTTTTCGGGCTGTAATTTTCCCAATTTCATTGAGCTCAAAGCATTGCCTTTGGATAAGATAATCCTTGTGGCAGATGATTCTCATGGCATCGGAATTGTTGGAGAAAATGGTCAAGGAGTATATAAAATTCTTACTGGTTTTAAACCAAAAGAACTTATAGTCTGTTGTTCCTTGGGAAAAGGATTTGGCGTACAAGCAGGAGCCATTTTTGGAGAGCAAGAAAGAATAAATCAGCTAAAAAATACCAATTTCTTTGGTGGCGCTAGTCCAGCAACCCCAGCAAGTATGGCTGCATTACTTTCTGCAAATGAGATTTATAGAAAAAGAAGAGGGGTGTTAAAAGAACACATTGACTACTTTGTCCAAAACGTTCATTTAATTCAAAAATTTAGTCTTATAGAAAACCACCCTACATTTAGTTATTCCAACACAAGACTTACCAAACATTTGGAAACAAATGGCATTCTAGTTACGGATTTTAGTTACCCAACTGAAGAAGCCACTTTAATGAGCAGAATTGTACTAAATGCTTCACATTTGAAAGAAGATGTACAATATTTAGTCAATACTATAAATACCTACTTCTCATAATTATATATTTTATTTTATGAATTTGACAACAATTAAGTTAAATATTTGTGAAATTTAACAAAATATATTGTATCTTTTAAAAATTAAACAACTTTAAAACAATTAGCCATGAGAAAAGTACTTGGATTGGTTTTCTTGATGTTGTTTCTGGTTTCTGCAACGGAAATGACCTCACCAAAGCCGCACGCAAAAAAGTCCATTGAGGGGACTTGGGAACTTGTTAGTCATTACAATTATGACAACAATGAAGTTACGGACACTGTTCTTGCCAACGAAAACCTTAGACAGGTTAAAATGTTCTACAATGGTAAAGTTATGTGGGCCAAATATGTACCACAAGATTCTACAGAATGGTTTGGATACGGATCCTATGAAACATCTGAGGGTAGGTTAAAAGAAAGATTGGAATTTGGTTCTGCCGCCATCATGAAAATATCTGACACCTTATTGGTTTTTGAACTTGAATTGATTCTTAGCGAGGACTTTTACAGTCAGATAAATCTTGACGATGAGGGAAATAGACTTTTTTCAGAAAATTATAAAAGACTCGACTAAACACTACAAATACCATTTAAAAAAGGGCAATGTCTAGAAACATTGCCCTTTTTTTATTTATCCGCTAAATTAATTAGACCGTAGCTTCAGTCTCTACGGTTGCCAAATAGCGTTCTGCATCTAAAGCTGCCATACATCCCGTACCAGCTGCAGTAACCGCTTGTCTGTATTCTTTATCTTGGACATCACCACAAGCAAAAACTCCCGGTATACTCGTTTTTGTAGATTTTCCTTTAGTAATAAGATACCCAGTATCATCCATTTCTAACTGTCCTTTAAAAATATCTGTATTGGGTTTATGTCCAATAGCCACAAAATATCCTGTCACAGGAATTTCTTCTTTTTCTCCAGTAACATTGTTCACAATACGAATACCTTCTACAACTTGTTCTCCTAATAGTTCATCAACTTCCGTATTATAACGAACATCTACATTTGATAAGCTGTTTACCCTATGTTGCATAGCTTTGGAAGCTCTCATGTAATCCTTTCTAACCAACATAGTCACTTTATTACAAATATTGGCCAAATAGGAAGCTTCTTCCGCAGCTGTATCACCAGCACCAACAATTACCACATCCTGACCTTTATAGAAAAATCCATCACAAACGGCACAGGCAGAAACGCCTCCACCTCGTAAGCGTTGTTCGCTTGGAATACCTAAATACTTTGCTGTGGCTCCTGTAGAAATAATGACCGTTTCGGCCTCAACAACCTTATCATTGTCAACAGTGACTTTATGAATACCACCAATCTCTTTGTTAAAATCAACAGCAGTTACCATACCAATACGTACTTCCGTACCAAAACGCTCCGCTTGTTGCTGTAACTGTACCATCATGGTAGGTCCATCAATACCTTCTGGATACCCAGGGAAATTATCTACTTCTGTAGTAGTCGTTAATTGGCCTCCAGGCTCCATTCCCGTATACAGCACTGGCTTTAAATCTGCCCTTGCAGCATAAATAGCAGCTGTATAACCAGCAGGTCCAGACCCTATAATCAATGTTTTTATTCGTTCTATTTGTTCAGACATAATCTTTTTCTTCATTTAAAGAGTAACTAAACAAAAGTAGGCTTTTTGATAAAAAACTTACTTTAAAAGTTATCAAAAGTTGTTATAATACTATAGTAAAATCATTTTGATTCCTGTTGTAGCATGGATGCATCAACAACAGTTCTGAAACCTAAATGTTCCAGTGAAGAATCTACGCTTGACCCCATTCTAGAAGACACTCTATAACTTGCGCAATAAGAAGCATTGCAAAGAAAAGAACCGCCTTTTATTACTTTTTCTTGAACATAAGGGTTGTTTGGCACAAAAGATTCTTTAGCGCCTTTTGGGTTTTTAGATGTTGCATTCAAAGACAATAATTCTTGGTAATATTTAGTATTGTACCAATCACTTGTCCATTCCCAAACATTCCCAGCCATATCATACAGACCATACCCGTTAACTTCAAAACTTTGTATGGGTGCAGTGCGCTCATATCCATCTTCAAGGGTATTAATTTGGGGGAATTTTCCATTCCATGTATTTGCTTTTTTTTCTAACTCAGTCACATCATTTCCCCATTGGTACGTCATGTTTTTTAATCCTCCTCTAGCCGCATATTCCCATTCCGCTTCAGTAGGTAAGCGCCTATTTGCCCATTTACAATATGCCAAGGCATCTTCATAAGCAATATGAACTACGGGATGAATGTCCAATCCATCAATTGAACTATTTGGACCTTTGGGGTGGCGCCAGTTGGCTCCTATTTTCCATTGCCACCATTGTGAAAAATCATACAGATTGGGTAATTCTGATTTGGCCTTTTTAAAAATTAAAGAACCTGGCTTTAAGATGGAATCATGAGGTTTAGGTGTTCCCGGTGGCACTTGCTTTTTTAGTTCTTCCCAATCAATTTCTCTTTCAGCAATTGTTACATACCCAGTCTCGTCAACAAATTGGGAGAATTGTGCATTGGTGACTTCATGCACATCTATAAAAAAACCATCAACAGTTACCTTATGAGCAGGTTTTTCATGTTGCATAGCCATTTGGTCCTGAGGAACCGCGCCTTGTAGAAACTCTCCTCCAGGAATCCAAACCATATTCTTTGGCGTTGCAATTCCATTTGGTTTTTCAACAATTAGCATATCATTAGCTATTTTCTCTATATCTTTTTCCTTATGCTTTTCTTTTTCTTTACAATGCCATAAAAAAAATAGCATAAAAAAAACCGCACAAATCTTTACCATAAAACTGTGCGGATTTTTAGTATACATATCAACTATATTATTTTGTCGAAAACTTAAATGACGTAGTAGTAGAATATTTTTCTCCTGGACTCAAAATAGTTGACGGAAAAGAAGGCTGATTAGGAGAATCCGGATAATGCTGTGTTTCTAAACAGAAGCCGCCTCTTTTGCCATATGTGCTACCATCTTTTGCAGTGATCGATCCATCTAAAAAATTACCTGTGTAAAACTGTACCCCTGGTTGATCAGAAAATACTTCGAGTAACCTTCCACTACTAGGGTGATGGGCTGAGGCAATCAACCGAATTCCATTATCTTGGTCATTTAAAACCCAACAATGATCATATCCGCCACCTTTTACAATTTGGTCATGATCCGCATCAATTTCTTTCCCTATAGTTTTAGCAATTTTAAAATCAAAAGGAGTATTGGATACTGATGCCAATTCTCCTGTAGGAATAAGTGTTTCATCAACAGGAACAAACTGGTCTGCATGCAACACTACTTCATGATCTAGAATGCTTTGTCCAAAATCACCAGATAAATTGAAATAGGAATGTTGGGACATATTTAAAATGGTTTTCTTATCCGTAGTAGCTTCATAATTCACTGCCAACATATTATCATTATCCAAGGTGTAAGTTACTATCGCTTTCACATTCCCAGGGTAACCACCTTCCATATCTTTACTTACATAGGATAATTTTAAAATAATATTTCCATCAACAACATCCGCCTGCAAAACATTCCAAATTACCTTATCAAAACCATTAGAACCACCATGTAAATGGTTTGGACCATTATTAGTCTCCAAAGTATATTCAACCCCATCCAAAGAGAATTTTCCATTCGCAATTCTATTACCATACCTACCCAATAAAGCACCAAAAAATGGATTGCCATCCAAATATTCTTCCAAAGAGTTAAAGCCCAATACAACATCTTTAAACTCTCCATTTTTATCGGGAGCAGTTAAGTGTGTTATAATTCCACCATAATTCATAATCTTAACAACCATTCCATTTCCATTGGTAAGGGTATATAAATCCACTACCTCATCATTGGGTGTTGTTCCAAATTCACTTTTCTCTATTGTTGAAATATCAACTTTATTCATCATTTCGTCTGTATTAACCTTTTCTTCCTTTTTTACATCTTTACATTGTGTAGTTACCAAGGCGATGCTAAAAATAAGGAAGCAAGCCGTAATTCTTTTAATCTGATTCATTTTATTTATACTTTAGTTGCTAGTTGTTTGTTACATTTTAGTTTGAAACAAATGGTAATACACTTCATTTGCATTTAGTTTCTCTTTAAATTCTCTAATTGATGTTTTTTCATCTATCACTACCAATTCAATTCCTGCTATCTCCGCAAAGTCTTCCATATATTCGGTCGTAATTGCCTGGCTATACACTGTATGGTGAGCTCCTCCCGCTAAAATCCATGCTGTTGCCGCTTCCTCTAAATTTGGTTTTGGCTCCCACAATACTTTTGCAACAGGTAAGTTAGGCAATTCTTCTTTTGGTTCCATAGCTTCTACTTTATTTACGATAAGACGGAATCTATTTCCCATATCAATGAGCGAAACATTAATGGCGTCACCTGCAGGAGAATCAAAAACCAAACGTACTGGGTCTTCTTTACCACCTATTCCCAAAGGGTGGACTTCACATGAAGGTTTTGTGTTGGCAATTGTTGGACAGATTTCTAACATATGAGAGCCTAACACATAAGATTTTGTTGGTGTAAAATGATACGTATAGTCCTCCATAAAAGAAGTTCCACCATCCAAACCAACATTCATTACCTTAATAGCACGCAATAAGGCCGCAGTTTTCCAATCTCCTTCTGCACCAAAACCATAACCATCAGCCATAAGTCGCTGTACAGCAATCCCAGGAAGTTGTTTAAAGCCTTCTAAATTCTCAAAAGTATCTGTAAACGCTTTAAAACCTCCTGTATCCAAAAAGGATCGCAATCCCAATTCAATTCGGGCAGCTTCCACTAAGGAAGTACGCTGATTTCCTCCTTCTTTTAGTGCATTTGTCATATTGTACTCGTTCTCATAGACTTTAACCAAATCAGCAATGGCTTTGTCATCTACATAATCTATATGTTTTACCACCTCAGCAACGCCAAAACCATTCACTGAAAAGCCAAAACGCATTTGCGACTCTACTTTATCCCCTTCTGTAACAGCAACTTCTCGCATATTATCTCCTATACGAGCTACTTTTAAATTTTGAAGTTCATTCCAACCCAAAACTACTCGTGACCATACCCCAATTTGATATTGAACTTTACTGTCTTGCCAATGACCAACAACCACTTTTCTACGTTTTTTCATGCGGGTCATCATATAACCAAATTCACGGTCTCCATGTGCCGACTGATTTAAATTCATAAAATCCATATCAATACTATTCCAAGGAATTTCAGCATTGAATTGCGTATGTAAATGGCATAATGGTTTTGTTAGCAAGCTTAGGCCTTTTATCCACATTTTAGCTGGAGAAAAAGTGTGCATCCAAGTGATGATTCCAATACAATTTACATTGCCGTTTGCTTCTATGCAAATACTTGTTATTTCATCGGGTGTTTTTACAGTAGGTTTAAAAATTATTTGAATTGGGATGTGATTTGAAGCACTTAAACCCTTTACAATTTCTTTTGAATTGTTTGCAACTTGTTTTAAAGTTTCATCACCATAAAGGTGCTGACTCCCCGTTACAAACCAAATCTCTTTTTGTGTGATATCTATCATTAAAACTATCTCTTATTGTCCATAATATGCATCTTTCCCATGCTTCCGATTATAATGTTTTTCAATCAATGAATCTTTTAATCGTGTCGCATGGGGATTAATTTGAAGCGTTAGAAATGCCATTCTTGCCACTTCTTCTAGGACCTTACTATTGTACACTGCCTTTGCTGCATTTTCCCCCCATGCAAATGGACCGTGATTACCAATAAGTATCATTTGTACCTCTTCATAAGACAAACCTTTCTCTTTAAAACAATCCAAAATCTGAATGCCTGTATTGTATTCATAATTTCCTTTTATGAGTTCATCCTTCATAGGTGGAGCACATGGAATATCTTGCGTTAAATGGTCTGCATGCGTAGTCCCAAAAATTGGAATATCTCTATTGGCTTGCGCCCAAGCCACAGAATATGTTGCATGTGTATGAGCTATACCACCTATATGCTCCCAATTCTTATATAAAAATGCATGGGTTTTAGTATCTGATGAAGGCCGCATTGTACCCTCAATAATATTATTATCAAAGTCTACAATAACAATATCCTCAGGTTTTAGAACTTCATAAGGAACACCGCTGGGTTTAATTGCAAAAACCTTATTTTTTCTATCTACCGCACTTACATTACCAAAAGTGTACACTACTAAATTCAGCTCATTTAATTGCATATTGGCTTCATAACATTCCTCTTTTAAAGCTTGATATTTAGATTCATTAGTTAGTTCCTGCTTTGTATTTTTTTCAACAAACTCACCCAAATTCTCATACTTTCTATACAATTGCTGATAAACTGTTACCTTCTCTTTTTCTGGGTAATAGGTGGTTTCAAAACCATTGCCCATTGCTTTTATGGCGTCCTCTACAGATTTATGTATTCCAGCCGCAACGGAGGCATACATGGCCGCTCCCAAAGCAGGGGCCTGTTCAGATACCGCTATCTTAATGGGCCTGTTGATTACATTGGCCAAGGTCTGCATTACAAAAGGTGATTTTTTGGCCACACCACCAATCCCAACAATCTCATCTATTTTGACCCCTTCACTCTCAAAACGGTCCACAATCTTTTTGGAACCAAAACACATAGCTTCTACCAAAGCTTTAAAAATATGGGGAGCCTTCGTGCCAAGATTCAAGTTGATAATGGCCGACTTTAATGCCTGATTCGCATCTGGGGTTCGTCTTCCGTTTATCCAATCCAACGCTACCGGAACACTTTCTTCCATAGGAAGTTTTTCTGCCTGGCTGGTCAATTCTGCAATTAGATTGTCTTTTAATTCTTCAATGATTGTTTCTTTTTGGTGTTCATCAATACCTGATGATTTTTTGATTATCGCAGTAGATGGTTCCACCAATACATTCCTGAACCATGCGAGCACATCTCCAAAAGCAGACTGTCCTGCTTCCAATCCAATTTTATTCGGAATAACGGACCCATCAACTTGTCCACAGATTCCTTTTACGGTCTTATCCCCCACAGCATTGTTGGAGGCCACAATAATATCACAGGTAGATGTTCCCATGATCCGTACCAATGTATTCTCTTCCGCTTCTGCGCCTATTGCTCCTGCATGGGCATCAAAAGTACCTACGGCAACAATCGTATCCGTTGTGAGTCCCACTCTTTTGGCCCACGTTTTAGATAATCTACCCGCAGTCTTATCGGACGTATAGGTTTCCGTATATAAATTCTTTTTTAGTTCAACCAAACAGGGGTCAAGTTTTGATAAAAAGGCGTCATTGGGCAATCCTCCCCAGCTTTTATGCCACATGGCTTTATGACCTGCAGCGCATCGACTTCGTTTAAAATCTTTTAATTCGCCTCCGGTCAACAAAAAAGTCATATAATCACAATGCTCCATCCAAGAATGGGCAGCATCTTTTACTTTTTTATCCTCGCGGGAAACATGTACTATTTTTGCCCAAAACCACTCGGAAGAATAGATACCGCCTTCATATTTGGTAAAATCTTCCCCACCCCAATTTTTGGCCAATTGGTTGATTTCTTCTGCTTCCGAAATCGCCGTATGGTCTTTCCACAAAACCATCATAGCATTCGGATTTTCTTCAAAACCAGTGGTTTCAGCTAAAGAAATTCCTTTTTTGTTTACAGGAATAGGTGACGAACCTGTGGTATCTATACAGATTCCCTTAACCTCACCTGCATTTACACCAGATTTTTGTACTATGGTCTTTATCGTAGTTTCTAAACCTTCAATATGGTCCAAAGGGTGCTGTCTAAATTGATTCTTAGCAGCATCACAGTACAGGCCTTCTTTCCAACGTTTGTACCAATGTACATTACTTGCCAATTCATTTCCATTATCAGCATTTATTAAAACGGCCCTCACTGAATCCGTTCCATAATCCAATCCTATGACATAATTGCCCATTACATTTTTACTTTTAAAACTGAAACCGAATACGGAGGCATTGCATATTTTACAACTCCCTGTTCAACATTGAACTCTTTTAATACCGGACTTACATTTTTAGGGTTCTCAAAAGAGTTTTCATCGGTAAGGTTTGGACTTGTCAATAATACAAGTTCCCCTGTTTTGGTCAAATTTTCCAATCCTAGATTCAAGTCTACATTTCTATTTACAACCGAAGTATTCACCAGTTTTACAATTAGCTCATTGGTCTCCATATCCTTTACGGCAGAAGCATAAATTTTATCTTGCCCTATGAGGGGTTTACCATCCTGAGTTATGGAAATTAAATCGGTTCCGCTATGATTGCTAAATAGTTTTTGAACATAATAATTGGCCGAGCCATAAGACTCCAAATTGTTGAACCAAATAAGGTCTGGTTTCCATTGCCAGCCCTCCTCATGTGCCATTAATGGTGCATAGGATGTTAAATAAACCACATCTGCATTTCTTTCCAATCCCGTCATAAAAGCAGCTTCTGCCAAAGCACACTCCCAATTGTTTCTGTTTTCAGGACTTACAGTTTGCACACTTTGGGCGGCATATTCACCAGCAAAAACTTTGGGGCCATTACGATCATAGTTGTCGTACCGATCTGCATTTTCTAAAAACCACTTTGGGTTTTGGTAATAGTGCTCATCCACTATAGGCACATTTAATTCTTTTACTTGTTCCCAACCATAATCGAACATATCTCCCTCAGGAAATGGTCCAGGGGTAGAAACAAGCTCAATATCTGGATACTTTTCTGAAATTATATCCGCAAATATTTTATAGCGATTGAAATACTCTGGTCCCCATTGCTCGTTACCAATGCCCAAATATTTCATATTAAAAGGTTCGGGATGGCCCATTTCGTTCCTTACACTTCCCCATTGGGTATCCAAACCTCCATTGGCAAATTCTATTAAATCGAGGGCATCTTGTACATATGGGTCCAATTCACCTAGAGGTACCAATTCCCCTGTATTGAACTGGCATGCCATTCCACAGCCTAAAATAGGTAAGGGTTCCGCTCCCATATCCTCTGCTAATTGAAAATATTCAAAAAAGCCCAAGCCGAAACTTTGATAATAATCTGGAGTCGGCCTATGGTCAAACTCATCGTTCCATCTATTTATCAGCAATTCTCTTTGATCTAGTGTACCCACTGTTTTTTTCCACTGATATCGTTGAGCAAGGGTTCTTCCTTCCACAATGCAGCCTCCAGGAAACCTCAGAAACCCTGGGTTTAAATCATCCAGCAACTGCACTAAATCTTTACGAAGCCCCTTTTTTCTGCCTTTCCATGTTTCTTGTGGAAATAGGGATACCATATCCATATCCACACTTCCATTGCCTTTAAAAGTCAATTTTAATTTGGCTTTGGCATTTGTTTTATTAGGAGTTAAAATAGCTTCATAAGTCTTCCAATCTTCGGAATCGAGAGCAAAACTTGCAGATGCCAACGTATTATCCAATGAATCGATCAGTATAAAATTAACTTTATCAATTCCCTTGACATTGCCCATTTTAAAGGAAAGGTCATAGTTTTTACCCTCTTTTACACCAATTCCCCGAAAACCTTCATTGATTATTTGGTAATTATCAGCTTGGTGAATTACAAAATGGGAATAACGCTTATTGCTTTGGGCATCTATATACTTGGTAATATTTCCAAAACCAGAATTCTTATTGAGGGAATATTTTAAACTATTGGTCTCTTCCCAACCCATTTTGGGGTCAGGAAACTCAAACGAACCATTCTTTACCAGTTCGGCATATAGTCCACCATCTGCAGCAAAATTGATGTCCTCATAAAAGATACCGTACATGGTCGGCTGTATTTTGGCAATTGAGTTAGCATCTACCACTAAGTTGACCGTTCCCTGTTCCTGTACAGGCTTTTCCTCCCCACAGGAAACCATCATAGCTAAAAAACAACTTGTAATATATACCTTAAGTATTAGGTGTTTCATAGTATTCATTTTATTCATTATAATCCAACCAAACTTTCATTTTCCCAACCCCTCTATTGGACCAAGCGTAATATGGAATTGCAGTCAATTTTTCGTTGGTCAAGGTGTTTACCCCTTTTAAAAGATCATTTTCCATGGTTATATTGAAAACATCTGTTTTATTAAGGGCAATTTTATCAATATTTGGGTTATCAATTTCCTCAACAGCATAGACAACTGGTCCATATTCCAAAGCGGCCATACCTCTGTTTTCTTCTACCAAATCATTAGTTTCTACCATTCTTACTTCCATTGGAAAATCAATTTCAATAGAATCTCCTTCTTTCCAATTTCTTGTAATCGTAAAATATCCCCCATTCTCGTTAGCAGAAATATTTTCTCCATTAACTCTTACTACATATTTACTCGCTTCATTATTCAAATAATGATATAAATTCCCAGGTAAAGTTTCATTTCTAGCCCATCCTGGAACTCGTAATTTTAAACTGAAGTTTGATTCTGAAGATGGATTTACATCAATAGCTACTTTTCCATTCCATGGGTAATTTGTTCTTTGAGATAATTCAACTACTGTTTCTTTAAGAAGAATATTTGCCTCATTAGATGCATAGAGATTCACGTATATTTCATCATCGGTCTTTGAGTATACCAAACCTGGCACAGAAGGCAAAAACCTAATCACATTAGTTGGACAGCAAGAGCAATCGAACCAAGATTGACGTGTACAAGAACCCTTATTAAATTCAAACTTTCCATCTGACTCTAATGCATTTGGGTAGAAAAATTTAGTGCCATCTAACGAAATACCAGAAATAAGTCCATTGTACAGTGTACGTTCTATAATATCAAAATATTTAACATCACCCGTAAGATTGTGTAATCTATGATTCCAATACACATCACCTATAGATGCACAAGTCTCTGTATAGGCGGTTAGGTTTGGCAATGAGTAATTATCTCCAAAGGCTTCCTCATCATGTCGCGAGCCAATTCCTCCTGTGATGTACATTTTTTTCTCAACCATATTGTCCCATAGGGCATTTACAGCATTTAAATAGGCGCTATCATTATTTATAGCTGCGACATCAGTCATAGCAGCATACATATATACAGCACGCACTGCATGACCTACTACTTCTTTTTGTTCTATAACTGGAATGTGGTCTTGAAAATAGTTATAACTATGCCTATCCATTAATCTATGATGCTCTGGATTACCTCGATTGTCCAAAAAATATTTTGCCAAATCAAAATAAGCCTGCTTTTCTGTAAGCTGAAACAATTTTATAAGCCCTGTTTCTATAATTTGATGTCCAGGAACATTGGCCACCTGGTCCTCTCCATCACCAAAGGTTTTTACCATAAAATCAGCATTCTTAAGAGCTATATCCAAAAAATTATTCTTCCCAGTTGCAAGATGATGTACTACGGCTGCTTCATACATATGTCCCGCATTATATAGTTCATGACTAGCATCTAGTGAAGACCAACGTTTACCATCACCTACAGCAACCCAATCGGCAGGGGGTTTTGCAGGGTTTATAGTGCGCCAGGTGGTTAAATATCCATCAGCTTCTTGCCCAACGGCAACAATAGAAATTAGAGAATCTAATTTTTGCTCCAACGACTTATTGGGTGCACTTATTAAAGAATTGGAGGCACCTTCAATTATTTTATAGACATCTGTATCATCAAAAGGCATTTCTCCTTTGGTCTCCCCTTGCATTTGTCCACCAGCAATCAAAAAATTATTCAATCTTCCTTCCTCTTCACACTTTTTTATGGCATAATCAATCGTAATTTCTTGCACTCTTTGAATTATGGGTAACCAAAAATCATCAGTGAGTTTTACATTCTGAATATTTACTGGGCTATTTTTATACCCTTTTTTTTCAACTTTATGGTTAGTTACTTCTGCCTGTTTTTCTTTGCAAGAGGCAAAAAAAATCATAAAAATAGCCCCATAAACAATTCTAGAATGCACTTTCATATTTAGTTTGTTTTAAATACTATTAATGAATACGGAGGTGTTTCAACAGATAAGATTCCTTTTTTTAATTTGAACTTTTTAAAAGCTTCTGGTTTTACTTTATTAGGGTTATCAAAAGAATTATGGTCTTGTAATTTCTCCGAAGTTAAAATTGAAGCTGACACCTTACTTATATCTAAACCACTTAGATCAATCTCCACGGCTACACTTTTCTTTGGGTCTATGTTTACCAGTGAGATATTATTGTTGCCCTCACCATCTTTTGATGCGGATATAGAAATCACAGGTAGTTCCCTATATTCCAAATTGTTCTCAATTTTGGAAGGTAACAAAAGAGCATCTTGGTGCACCTTGTACATATTCATTACATGGTAGGTAGGCGTTAATATCATTTTCTCCTCATCGGTTAAAATTACCGCCTGTAAAACATTTACCATTTGTGCCAAGTTGGCCATTTTTACACGTCTTGCATGGTTGTTGAAGGTATTAAGGACCGTGCCGGCTATCATTACATCCCGAATTGTATTTTGTTGATACAAGACTCCTTTCTTTACTTCAGGAACGGCATCGTACCAACCGCCCCATTCATCAACAAAAAGGTCCACATTCCCCTCTGGATCATACTTGTCCATAATTTCAATGTGCTTGGTCACATATTCCTCCATGTTCAATGCCTGCTTCATGGTCTTAAAATAAATCTCTTCATCAAAATTCACCGAAGGTCCTTTGTCCGACCAATCGAACACCGCATAATCGTGTAGAGCAACAGCTTCCATTAATTCATGAGGCACATTTTTCATTAGAGTTTCTGTCCAATGATAATTATCCTCCGAAGCTCCAGAAGCAATTCTATAAATTTTTGTATCACCAGACCACCCTGGCATAAACGTGGCATACTGTCGATAAATATCCGCATAGTACTCCGCCGTCATGTTACCACCACATCCCCAAGTTTCATTCCCTACACCCCAATATTTTACTTTCCACGGTTTTTCTCTACCATTTTCTCGCCTCCAATCTGCCATAGGGCTAATACCGTCATGATTTGTGTATTGCACCCAATCAATTAATTCTTGCACTGTACCACTACCCACATTTGCAGACAAGTAGGGTTCCGTATCTAGCACTTCGCACAAATTCAAGAAATTATGGGTGCCAAAGCTATTGTCTTCTGTTGCGCCACCCCACCAACGGTTTACTATGGTTGGCCTTTCTTCCTTTGGTCCCACACCATCTTTCCAATGATATGTATCTGCAAAACAACCTCCTGGCCAACGAAGATTAGGAATGTTTAGCTCTTTTAGCGCAGCAATGATATCGTTCCGCACACCTTCTGTATTTGGTATAATTTTATTTTCTTCTCCAACATATAGACCTTCATAGATACAACGACCCAAATGTTCAGCAAAATGGCCATAAATATGCCTGCTGATTGTATCAGTTGCTGTTTCTGGAGTAATTGTAATATTGACGGTAGCACTCTGCCCAAAGCCAGCATACAATGAAATAAAGAAGAAAAACTTGATAAATTTAATTGGTAGTTTCATGGAAGTAAATTATAAGTGTTATTTTTACACTTATAAAAATACAAAAAACTATGAGAAAACTAACCTTTCTTTCATTTATACTGTTATTCAATTTAATTCAGTCTCAAAAATTTGATAACCTTGCCCAGACTCCTCCAATGGGTTGGAACAGCTGGAACACCTTTGCAACGGACATTAATGAGCAACTGGTAAAAGATATTGCCGATGCCTTTATTGAGTTAGGGTTAAAAGATGCTGGATATGAATATATTGTTTTGGACGATGGTTGGTCTACTAGAGAACGGGGTGAAAATGGGGAGCTGATTGCAGATCCAGAGAAGTTTCCTTCTGGTATGAAAGCCCTTGCAGAATATATTCATTCTAAAGGTTTAAAATTTGGATTGTACAACTGTGCAGGCTCAAAAACTTGTGCAGGATACCCTGGTAGTCGCGGTCATGAATACCAAGATGCACAAACCTATGCCTCTTGGGATGTAGATTATTTAAAATATGATTGGTGCAATACAGGGAAACTAAATGCACAAGAGGCTTATACAACTATGCGAGACGCACTAAAAATAGCTAAAAGGCCTGTGGTTTTTAGTATTTGTGAATGGGGAGATAATGAGCCTTGGAAATGGGGTAAAGATGTAGGGCACCTTTGGAGAGTAACTGGAGACATAACTCCTTGTTGGGACTGTGAGTTAGGTCACGGCAACTGGTCTTCATGGGGAATATGGAAAATTATTAACATGAGAAAAGGTATTAGAGGCGCATCTGGTCCTGGGCATTGGAACGATTTTGATATGATGGAAGTTGGTAATGGTATGACCCAAGCTGAAGACCGAGTGCACTTTGGCATGTGGTCCCTTTTGGCATCGCCATTAATCATGGGGAATGATTTAAGAACCGCATCAAAAGAGACGTTAGAAATATTAACCAATAAAGAGGTTATTGCAGTAAACCAAGATGCCCTTGGAATTCAAGGATTTAGGTTTATGAACGAAAATGATATTGAAATATGGATAAAACCTTTAGCAAATGATGAATGGGCCATTAGTTTTATTAATATGAGTAAATCTAAAAAAGAGTTAGATTTTGATTGGAAAAAAGAGCATATCGGAGACAATACAGTAAACCGAAATCTTGATGTGGAAAAATTTACTTACCAAATTCGCAATCTCTTTAAAAAGCAAGATATGGGCACTACCAAAGACCATCTTAAAGCAACTATTGAGGGCCATGATATTTTAATGGTGAGATTAAAAAGAAAATAAGATTATCTTGTTGCCAATCTAACATTCAATTTGTAAAAATAAATTTGGGTATATATAATTATAAAAATGAAGACAAGCTCATTGTAGCTGTAGACTGTATTGTCTTTAGTTTTGATAATGAAGAACTTAGTGTTTTATTGGTAAAACGAAGTTTTGAGCCTGAAAAGGGAAAGTGGTCCCTTATGGGCGGGTTTTTAAAAAAGAATGAAACCCTAAACGAGGCTGCAAATAGAGTATTGACAAACCTAACAGGTTTGGATAATATTTATCTAGAGCAATTGGAAGCTTACAGTGAGATTGATAGGGATCCCGTTGAAAGAACAATTTCGGTAGCGTTTTCCGCAATGGTCAATACGCAATTAAAGAATAACGCCCTTAAAACTGATTATGAAGCAAAATGGTTCTCAATAAACAGTTTACCCACTTTAATTTTTGACCATAATAAAATGGTGGATAGGGCACTTAGAAGATTGCAATATAAAGCAAGCACACAACTTAACACGATTCAACTTTTACCAGAAAAATTTACAATGCTTCAGCTTCAAAAATTAAATGAAGCCATTTTTAATACAAAGCTGGACAAACGAAATTTTGTGAGTAAAATCAATGGAATGAACATTCTAAAACGACTTGAGGAAAAAGATATGAGCTCTTCCAAAAAAGGGTCTTTTTTATACCAATTTGACCAAGATAATCTAGGAGATTCTTTTTAAGGGTTTTTGGTTATATGAAAATAGGTCATTGCGAGCGAAGCGAAGCAATCTCTAAAATAAACTCCCTCAATAAACAAACTACTACATTTCTCTTTCTGGAAGTTCGAAATGACATGCTTTCTGTTTTTTTTTGAGGTTAATAGCATCTTTATAAAGACGTTACCCTAAGTCTTGAGTCTAAAAAAAATGAAGTGCTAACTTCGTTACAGGTTCTGTCCTGCCCTCATAACTATCGGGATTGTTCAATATCAGCAGATATAAATCAGCGCTACTGCACAAAATTCTATGTTGAAATGTATTCGTATCTTAACATGGAGACATTAACCAATCACCAAAAGTATTGAACCAAAAACATAGCATATCATCCCATTTATTTAGAGCAATACTTAATGCGCTAACAAAAGATGAAATTGATATGAATTCTATTTTAGAACAAGCCCATATTTCTAAGGAATTGTTTTCTAACCCCGATTACAGAATTGACGATGAACAAATTCGCCAATTTTGGAAAGTAATGAATCGGAAGGCCCAAAATGAATTTCTTGGACTTACACTGGGCTCAAGAATCAATATCTCTGAGCTTGGGTTAACCGGAATGTTCTTTACTTATAGCGCAACTATTAGAGAGGCATTAGAAAAACAGATAAGTTACAATATGTTGCTTTCAGACTTTCTTAAAATTAGCCTCCATGCTAATCCAATGGCAGACAGTGAAACTATTGAATTTACAATTGAAAAAAATCATCCTAAACCCAATTATATTCTACAGTGCCAATCGGTATTATTGACCAAAACTATTCAAGACATTGCAGGCAAGGAACACCAACCAGAAAAGGTATGGTTAGATTTTCCTGTTTCGAAAGATAATCTAGAAAAATTCACTCCTTTTTTTAAATGCCCACTCATTTTTAATGAAGGAAGAAATGCCATTGAGTATAAATCCAGAACACTTGATTGCAAGCTTATACATAGAGACCCAAAAATACTTGAGCATATTGATTCATTGGCCAAAAAGGATTTGCATTTTCTGATACAAGAAAACTGTTTAACAGAACAAGTGTCAGCTTTGATAAGAAGTTATTTTTATACTTCTAACCAGGCGCTTAGCCTTTCTGAAATAGCTAAACAATTAAGTATTAGTGGAAGAACATTACAACGAAAACTCAAACAAGAATCTGCAAGCTATAGTAGTGTTCTTGAAAGTGTAAGAAAAGAGGAATCCATTAAACATATTAAGGAGAATAAGCTAAATATCAATGAAATTGCTTGGTTTTTAGGCTATTCTGAAGCAAGCACATTTGTAAATCAATTTAAAAACTGGACGGGAAAATCAACTTCGTCATTCAAATAAATTGCGAAAAGCGTCAGCTGTCGCAATTCCCTAATTTGTTGTCGTCTAATCTCAATCCTAAGACTACCGTCTAAAATACCTTTGTATCAATAAATCATAAAAAAAATATAAACATGGAAAAATTAACATCAAAAAACACGGCAATTTTATTAATAGACCACCAAATTGGAACTATGGGATGGGTTCGTTCAGATGATTTAGAGCGCATAAAACTTCATACTACGGTATTGGCCAAAGCTGCCAAAGCTCTAGATATTCCCTTAATCCTTACAAGTAGTATGGAAGACGCACCACAAGGACCGCTTTATGAAGATTTACAAAATGTAGCGCCTGAGGCTTATGACCAGAGAATTTTAAGAGGAGGAATTGTCAACTGTTGGGATGACCCTGCTTTTGCAAATGCTGCGAGAGAAACAGGTAGAAAAAATTTAATTATGGCAGGTATTACAACAGATGTTTGTTTGGTTCATCCTGCAATAAGTGCCGTAAAAGAAGGATTTAATGTAATTGCCATACCAGATGCATCTGGGTCACCAACTAAAGTATCAGATGACCTTGCGTTGAGAAGAATGGAAAATGAAGGGGTTGTACTTACTTCAACATTAACATTACTATCAGAATTGGCATCTGATTGGTCATCCGAAGATGGAGGCAAGCTAATCGGGTTAATTACCCAAGAATATTTACCTCAAATTTTATCCTAAATGAACAAATTGGTGAGTGTTATGGAATAAATAACACTCACTATAAAAACAAAATATTATGAAAATAACAGAATATCCAAGAGAGGAACGGATTTATCAAGACATGGGATTTATTGGAATCCATTTCAGCTTTCGACCAAATTTTCCTGAAGCCAAAAGAAATAACTTTGGGATACTTTATAATCTAGATGATGCCGAAATGCCTCCTAATTCGAGAGGTTTTGGAATGCATCCCCATCGAGATATGGAAGTAGTAACACTATTTTTAGAAGGCGAAGGGCATCACGAAGATAACAGCGGAAATATCGGTGTTACTAAAGCAAAGGCTGTTCAACTAATTACCTCAGGAACAGGCATTATGCACGAAGAATATAACTTCTCAAAAGAACAGCCATTTAAGGGTATACAAATGTTTTTACATCCCAAAGAGAAAGGGATTAAACCCAATTATCAGAAATGGGAGTTAGCCTCAAATGATTATCAAGGGAAGCTTGTTGAATTACTTTCTCCAACAGGTAGAGGTAAATCGCTAAAAATTGCCAATGATTCCTATTTAAATTATGGGATTTTACATGAAAATAGTGAGACTACGTATACGCTAAATGATTCTAATAATGGAACATTTATTAAAGTGATAGCAGGAGAAATCAAAGTGAATGGAATTGAACTACGAGAAAAAGATGAAATAGGAGTTGAAGAGGTAGATACCATCACAATTAATGTTATTCAAGAATCTGAAATTATGGTGTTTGAAGTTCCTATGAATTAAATAACGTGCTATAGAAAAATACAATGCTCCCAATGGTGTTGTAGTGGTGAAAACAAAGAAAAAATAATACATTAATACAAGTTTCTAAATAACTATTGTTCAGTATATAGGAATAAAAAAAGAGGGCGAAAGCCCTCTTTTTCTTTTCTAAAATTCTTAATCTTTAAGAAAAACGGATTAATTTTATTCCAGTATGTCTTCGGTTATTTCTCCAACTCTCATGACGTGTTAATTGCCAATCCACACTGCTTTCGTTTTCTTTGTTTTTTTGCTTTGTATGTTTCATATTTTACTTCTTTAATAATCTATTGTGATGGGCGCAATAAGCACCCTTATATACACATTCATAGGACGTTATAAAAACCAAAATGTTACATGATTAAGAAAGGTTTAACACTTATAGCCATCACTAGGCAACCCTTTATGAAATTTAAACGTCTAGTATATAATGGTTAGACTATAAACCTTGTAAATCCTGGATATTTAAATATGAAAAACGCTCTAATTTTTACACTCTTGCTTCTAATCTTTGGTTGCAAAAAAGAACAAGACAAAGTACCTACAACTAGTGAAGCCACAACGGCGAAAGAAGTATTACTTATTGGAACATTCCATTATAACAATCCAGGAGCTGATGTTGCCAAGACCAAATCCTTTGACATTCTAAGTGAAAAATCCCAACTAGAACTTCAAGAAATTTCAAAGAATATTAAGACATACAATCCCACCAAAATTTTTGTGGAATGGCCCTATAATGAACAAAAGGAATTGGATTCTTTGTATCAACTATATACAAAAGGGCAATATTTTAAAAATGACAGTCTTTCTGACTTTTATCTAAAAAATGAAATTTTTCAACTAGCCTTTAGAGTAGCAAAAGAAAATAACCTAAAAAAAGTGTATGGTATAGACTATTCAACCTCATTCCCATTTGAAGATGTTATGAACGATATTGAAAAAAATAATCAGATAGAGCTTAAAGCAAAAATAGAAGATGGTATAGCTAAATTTACTGCAGATTTTGATTCTAAAATTGATTCTGGAGCTTCACTTATTGAGCTTACCTATTACTCCAATAGTCCTGAAATGCGTTATTTTTCTAACAACATACATAATAACATAATACCATTAGCAGGTGCTCCAACAGATTTTTCTGGAGCTTTATTAACATCCGAGTGGTTTAAAAGAAATATCTATATGTGGTCTTTTATTCAAAAACAGGTAGAAAAGTCAGATGAAAGAATCATGGTTTTGGCTGGTTCCAGTCACGTGGCAATGTTCGAGTTGTTCATTAAAGAAAATGAAAACTGGAGGGTTATAGAATTAAAAAAAGTTATGGAGCCCTAACTGTGGCCAACCTCTTCCCAATGGTTCTCAATAGTATTTTTTCTTGGTTTCTTTTAAGTTAATAACATCTTTATAAAGATGTTATCCTAGGTCTTGAATCTAAAAAAATGAAGTGCTAACTTCGTTATCAACCGATATAAATCAAGGTAACTAATTCAAACTAAGCGTGAATTGCACTATAAAGAATCACATACTCTAATACTTAATAATATAGCAAGGTTTATTGATTTAACCGAGTTAGAAAAGCAAAAATACCTCTCTTTACTTACTGAAATAAAAGTAAAAAAGAAGGCATTTTTAATGCAAGCTAGTGATGTTACTAAATATGAGTATTTTATAACAAAAGGTTGCTTAAAAGTTTACACATTAAATAAAGATGGTACACCTCACATATCTATGTTTGCGGTAGAGGATTATTGGACTGGTGATATGGCTAGTTTTATGACCAAAGAACCAACACGTTATTTTATTAAGGCTATGGAGCATTCAGAATTATTAGGTATATCTAGGGCTAATTATGATTTACTTTTTCAGGAAATACCAAAATTCGAAAAGTTTTATCGCATTCTATATCAAAAGTCACTTATAAGTTATATACAACGTTCCAACCATGGCATATCCTTAACCGCAGAGGAAAGATATATCCAGTTCAAAAAGAAATATCCAAAAATTGTCAATAGAATTACCCAAAAAGATCTAGCAGGTTATATTGGCATTACGCCAGAATTTATGAGTAAAATTATTTCTAAAGTCAACAGAATGTAAAAGTCTTAAACTAGTTCATTTTTTTTCATGTGCTTCTATCGGATTTTTGAAGCATGAAAAAAATAATATTCATTACATCTTTTCTAACGATTGGATTTGCAAACTATTTACAAGCGCAATTTACACAAGTAGAACTGTTTTCTGGTTTGGATAAAACAGATTTTACACTATACTCTAGTTATACAATTAATAAGAGTAAAACTCTTAGTATTAACGCTCTGGCATTTTTTCAAAAATTTAGAGATGAAGAAAACCAAATCTTTGATGAGACAGGTGTACAACCAACGCTATTTTGGAATATTAATGAGAATATTTCAATTGGTCCATCTTTATATTACAACAGTTTTTCTGGGTATTCAAAACGTTTGTCTGCAAAGTTCACAGTAAAAAATTCACTAGTATTATTTGTAATTATTCCTACGATAGCACATTCAGAGCAAAAGGATGCTAGCTATGCCGAAACGTTTGCACAGTTTCAATTTAATAGACCAATAAATAAAAAAGTATCTCTTTGGTTAAACGGACAGTTTTTAACCGTATGGGATAAGTTTAAAACTCATTCTAGAAGTTTTCTACAATTACGTTCTGGTATATCATTTAATGGACATCAGTTTGGAATTGGTTTGGACTTTGACCAGTATGGGGCGAACCCTATAAAAAAATCATCTTTCGGGTTGTATTACCGAAAAACTTTATAAACAATTTTAAATCTTAAACATTATGAAAAATTTAGTAAAAACACTCTTAACAACAAATCCAAATATTGGATTTAGCATTCCACGATTAACACTTGGTTTAGTAATATTTCCTCATGGGGCACAAAAACTATTAGGTCTTTTTGGAGGCTCCGGCTATTCCTCAACAATGGATTTTTTCACAACTCAAATGGGCTTATCTGGCATTATAGCATTTTCAATAATAATGATTGAGTTTTTTGGCTCTATTTCATTAATTCTAGGATTTATTAGTAGGTTTTGGGCATTATCACTTGCAGTAATGTTCATGGGTATCATTTATACTACTCAGTTAGAACATGGCTTTTTTATGAATTGGTTCGGAAATCAAGCTGGTGAAGGTTACGAATACTCTCTTCTAATTATTGGTCTAGCTTTAACCATAATAGTTAATGGTAGTGGAACATGGTCAATTGATAATTTAATTTCAAAAAAACAGTAATAATGAAAAAAATAATTACAATAGCAGGGAGTAATAGTCAAAAATCTATCAACAAAAGTTTACTATCCCATACAACTAGTTTATTAGAAAACGTAGAAATTATTTCAATCGACTTAAACGATTATGTCTTACCAATATATGGAGTTGATTTTGAAGCCGAAAATGGAATACCTACTGCAATTAAAAGGCTAGATGAGTCATTTAACAAGACTGATGGTTTTATAATATCTCTTGCCGAACATAATGGATCTTATGCGGCGGTATTTAAAAATACTTTAGACTGGTTATCTCGTGCAAATATGAAAATTTGGAGAGAAAAACCAATGCTTTTAATGGCGACTTCACCTGGTGGTAGAGGTGGCACAACTGTCTTACAATCTGCTAAGGCATATTTCCCATACTTAGGAGGTAATGTAATTGCAGATTTTTCATTGCCAAATTTCTATGATAATTTTTCAGAAGATGAAATTTCTGATAATGAATTAAAAGAAGAATTAAGCAAAAAAATAATGCTCTTTGAACAGCATTTAAATAATTAAAAAACTATTGCCATGAACGCCGCCAAGAATGAATCACTCAACATATCAGGACGCTACATTCAATTTATTCATACCATGTTTATTCTCTAAGGAATTCATGTGTTCGCTACGCTCGGAAGGTCGACCAATTTCATTCCCAATAACGCAAAATCCATAATTTACGGCCACTTTGTGGCCTTCTTGAGGGCCTGTTATTTGAGACACAAACACCCAAAAAAGATAAATTCTCAAATAACAGTCAGGCGATTTTGCTATATTTCCTTAAAATTAGCCGGACTTCAAATAGCGAGGCGATAACGAAACTTTCCAAAACCATTACTTTTTGAACTTCCAAAAACCATATAAATTCTGGTGTACAAAATCTTTGGGGAAATTTTCTTCACCAGCAAAACCCAGTTCAATCTCACCACCATTCTCAGGTATATAATTGGTTTTAAAGATATAGTCCCACAGACTTAGGCTTATTCCAAAATTCACCCCGTATTTATTTGGTAAGGCATAGGCATGATGGTACAAATGCATTACTGGATTGTTAAAAACATACTTTAAAGGGCCCCATGTAATCTTTATATTAGAATGGTTAAAATGCCCAATAGCAATGGATATAAAATGTACAATAAAGGCTTGTTCGGGCTCAAAACCACCTAAAATCATAACCCCAAAGGTTTTTAAAGGTTTATAGAGTACGTTTTCCATCCAATGATAGCGTAAATGCGCTGCAAAACCCATCTCTTTAACACTATGGTGCACTTTATGAAAATTCCACAATACAGGGAACCTATGCAATAGAACATGGGTAAACCATTGTACAAAATCCAAAACAATAAAAAACACCAACAGCTGTGACCACATGGGCCATTCTGATATTTCTATAATGGACAAGCTTTTGGCTGTTATCCCTACCTCTTTAAACAAAACCTCTAACACCTTATAAAATCCACTAATTACAATAGAAAAAAGAAAAAAGTTGAAAAACATATAAAAGGCATCCAACCAAAAATCCTTTCTAAAAATAGATTGTTCCTTTCGCCAAGGAAACAAAATTTCCAAGCCCCAAACCAATAAAGAAATTGCTATAAGCCCCCAAAAATAATTGGTGTACCAAGGTACATCAAACAAAATGGATTTCCATGTCCAATCTAAGGAACCCATAAAAGCATTTGTAAAGGCGTCTACATATTTTTCCATTGCATACTAGTTATCATTCAAAGTGTACCATTCAACATCAGTAAGGTTTTGGCGTCTTCCTTTTTTGTCTGGAGCATAATGAGTTGCCAAATAATTAATTATAATTTCTTCATTATCACCCAAAGGCCATAAATTTTGAGTCTTCTGCATCCATCTAATCGTAGCTTGCCACTGTTCCTTACTCATTCTGTTTTGTGTTACCAATTTAGCGGAATGGCAAGTAGTGCAGTTTTGCACCACTTCCATAAGTCCTTCTGCTGCTACGAAACCCGTACGAACATGAATACCGTTTTCAATCTTATCTGGGTCTCCATCAATAGTTTCGTCACTTGTAACTTCTTCACTAGAAATTTCAACATCTGTAGCCTCTTTGGGTTTTATGAAAATGAAAAGCACAATCGCAAGAATGACCAACAATCCCAAAACGGCTATGAACTTATTTTTAGATTTTTTGTTTTCTGACGCCTCCATTAACTCACTTTAATTGCGATTCTATGGCAGGCATTGTTTAAATATCCTTTTGGGTTCCAACCTGGAAGTACCATGGGCTGCCCTACCCCATTTGAGTCGGTTGCTTTTGCCCAAACCTCATAATACCCTTTCTTAGGAAACGTAATGGTAGCTGAGAATCGCTGCCAAGCCAATCTGTTTGCAGGAGCTTCTATTTTACAGGTTTTCCATGTAGCGCCAAAATCTATGGAATATTGCATTGCCTTTACCTGCAGTTCTCCAGCCCAGGCATGACCTCTAATTTTTAAGGCTTTGTTTTGCTCTATCACCGCTCCTGTTTTTGGATAGGTAATCAACGATTTTACGGGCATGGATTCTATAATGCACATATCTTCATCGGCTACTTTTTCTCCAGGAGCAACAGTCTTACAAGGTACTCTATATGCCGTACCTTTCATTTTTGGGCCATCGTGTACTTTATTGCGGATACTAATTCCGTCTACCCATTTACCAGATGCAGATGCTGGCCATCCTCCTGCTACCAAACGCAAAGGATATCCATGCGCTAAAGGAATGTCTTTTCCATTCATTTTAAAGGCCAGCAAGGTTTCTTCTTGTAAGGCTTTTGCCATAGGAACGCCTCTAGAAATAGGCTCTTTATTGGGGTCTCTGCTCAAATGAACATCGGCCGCATGATAGCCAATGTAGACAGCATCGCTTTTTACACCAACATCATCCAACACATCTTTTAAACGCACGCCTGTCCATGCTGCACAGGAAACAGCACCAATTGTCCATTGATTTCCTTTGGCTGGTGGGTTAAATTCGCTTCGCCCATTTCCACCACATTCCAATGTTAATTGATAGGTATGCTGTTTGAACTTTGATTTTAGTTCTGCTAAGGTGTAGGTTTTAGGTTTTAAAATTGATTCTCCATCAAAAGTGATTGTCCAACTTGTAGCATCAATATTTTCTGGAATTAGTCCATTGTTTCTAATGAACATAAATTTGTTTGGAGTAATAGCATCATCCAACAAATGAGCTTGGGCTTCCATATTCCAAGGCTTGTCATTCAAAACAACCATCTGCGGGTCTTTTTGGAACATTTTAAACGGGTCTGGGTCTTGTAATGCCAATGGTGTATATCCTTTAGGCATGTTGTTTCCAAAAACAATTTCCATTCCCAACACGGTAAACGCAGAGGTTTGTGCGGTTTTCTTTAAAAATTTACGACGTTCCATGAAAAGAATTAAGATTGAAGTTTAAACTTACGAATAATTATCAATCCATAAAGTAACAAAGGTTACCTGGAAAATCAATTAACTAAATTTTGATGTCTTTGTCTTTGCTTTTTGATTTCTTAACAAGGTCTTATTAAAACCACTTTATTGTAGTTTCGACCAATTTTTCCTTTTTCTTATTGTATGGCGGGAACACCATTTCTAAGGTTCCTTTAAAGTTCTGCTTCATAACCGCCCTTAAATTAGAAAACTCTAGAAAGCCATAGTACCCATGTGATTTTCCAATACCACTATTATTAGAACCTCCAAATGGTAAATAATGATTTCCAAATTGTATTACATTATTATTAATAGCGGTACTTCCTGCGCGAGTATTATTCAAAATTTTATTTGCTACAGTTTTATTACCACTATATACATATAAAGCCAATGGTTTTTCTTTAGAATTAATATAGTTTATTGCTTCTTCTATTATACTATATGTTTTTATTGCTAAAATAGGTCCAAAAATCTCTTCTTGTAAAAGTGATGTATCTTCGGATAGATTAGATATTACAGTAGGCTCCATATAATTCTCCTCTGCTTTTGTCTTACCTCCTATTTCTATAATTGCATTTTTCTTTTTTGCTTCATCCAAAGCACTTTTTAGCCTGTTAAAGTGTTTTTGATTTACAATACGAGAATAAGAATTGGAATTTATAGCATCATTGCCATAGTATTCTTTTAGCTGTTTTCTAAAGATAGTTATAAACTCTTCTTTAATACTTTCATGAATTAAAATATAATCTGGCGCAACGCATGCCTGTCCGCTATTTATAAACTTACCCCAAGCAATTTTTTTTGCAGCAGATTTTAAGTTTGCAGATTTGTCTATTACTGTTGGCGATTTGCCGCCTAGCTCTAATGTTACTGATCCTAAATGTTCTGATGCAGCTTTCATTACAATTTTACCAATAGAAGGTGCACCAGTAAAAAAGATATGATTAAATGGTAATTTTAATAATTCTTGTGATACACTAACTCCTCCCTCTACCAAAACAATTTCATTCTCATTAAAAAGACTTTTAACAATGTCTCCCAATACTCTAGATGTATTTGGGGTCATTTCTGAAGGCTTAATAATAGCTGTATTTCCTGCTGCAATAGCAGAAACTAATGGAGCTAAAGTAAGAAGTACTGGAAAATTCCATGGCGAAATAATTAAGCATACACCTTTTGGTTCATATTTTATCCATGAAGAAGCTCCTAATAAAGAAATAGGTGTTTGCGCTCTTTGCTTTCTGGTCCAGCTTTTTAAATTTTTGATAACATGCTTAATTTCTCCAGTAACGGTATAAATCTCTGTTAAATCGGTTTCTAAGCTGGGTTTTTTTAAATCATCATATAAAGCTTGGCGGAGAGCATCTCTATAGGTTACTTCTACAGCCTTTTTTAAAGCTTTTAATTTTTTTATTCTATCCTTATAGGAAGTATTTCCTATAACGTATTGATTAGCTTTTTGAGAATCAAATAGGGTTTGAAATCTATTTGTCATTATTTACCATATTTAAGGTGGAAACTTCAACAGGCATTCCTACCCCTTGCGAATAAAGCTTTGCTAAAAAGGAAGCCATTTTTTCGTTTGTAGAATTAAAATAACCCTGATGTTTGCAAATAAATAGCTCAGCAGCCGAAGAAACCAAAGAGAAACTCAGCATTTTGCTTTTATTCTCATCTAAGTCTAATTCTTCAAATTTTAAAAAATCTTCGCTCAATTGGCTTACAATACTTATAATGCTTGGACTACTATAACAGATACTCCTAATATAGTTCTGATTATTTTTATGAAACATGATTAACTCCTCTGTACTTAGTAAATCAAAATACGTCTTAAAAGAATTATTTAGAAATTCATAAAATGATGTAGAGTTTATCTGTGACTCTTTTATTGCTGTCATAGATTCTTTGTTAAGAACATCTATAATTTCTTCAAAAACATCCTTTGGAGTTTTATAATAATTATAGAAAGTACCTCTTCCAATTTTACAAGCTGTAACAATATCGCTAATAGATGTATTATCTAACCCATTGTATGCAAACAAATTAAGCGACTTATCCAGAATAAGTTTTCGCATTTTAGCCTTATTATATTCACGCTTTGACATTGTCATATTCTCAATTTATAAGGTTTAAAATTATATAAATCTAAAAATTTAAATCATAAATTGACACAATTGTCACTTTTTTTTATAAATTTAGCCAAAGCTTAACAAACTAATTATCGTATTATGAAAATAACTACTAGAATTTTTAAAAATTCTGTATGCCTTTTTTTACTAGCGCTTACAGGTTTTTTTGGTTTTTCGCAAACCACACTAAATGGTAAGATTGCGGATTCTAATGATCAATCGCCTTTACCTGGTGCAAGTGTCTATATTCAGGGGACCACGGAAGGTGTAATTGCCGATTTCGATGGTAATTATTCCCTTACAACCTCACAAGAAATGCCTTTTGTCTTAGTGGTAAGTTATACTGGTTATAACTCAAAAAACATTACCGTAAATAGTCCTTCTGACACTAGTATTATTCTGCTAGATGAAGGTTTGGCTTTAGATGAAGTTGTAATTTCTGCCTCTAGAAGAGCAGAAAAAGTACAAGAAGCTCCCGCTTCTATTTCAGTAATTTCTTCTAGAGCTCTGGAAGTATCAACCAATGAAAATCCTTTAAGAGACCTTAACAATGAGGTTGGTGTTACAATACAACAGCAATCAGCAGCGAGAATTAATATTGAAATGAGGGGAACCAGTTCATTATTTAGTACGTCTGTATTTCCAATTTTAGATTATAGAAACCTAATTGCTCCTGGTATTGGTGCTTTTCAGTCTGATGCTGCTGGTATAAGCAATATAGATTTAGCACGCGTAGAAATTGTTCGCGGACCTGGCTCTGCGTTATACGGACCAAATGTTACTTCGGGTGTTGTTCACTTTATTTCCAAAAATCCTATTGACTACCCTGGTACAACAGTACAATTAATGGGTGGAGAACTTAACACATGGGGAGCAGCCATAAGACATGCTACCAAAGTAAGTGACAAATTTGGATTTAAAATAAATGCTCATTATAAGGAAGGGGATGAATTTACTTTAGATGGTTCTGAAGGGGTTACTAACGGAGCAGGTAATTTTATTACGCAACTTAGCAGATTTCAAAATGAAATTATTCAGCCTGGTTTAGACCCAACAGGAACATTTGTAGATGCTACGAACACAGCTGATGCTAGAATACTTTTAACCGAAGAAGATTTAGATCCAGATGGTGATGGCAATATGATGTCTGATAATTGGTTTAATTCATCTGTTAATGCAACCCTAGAATTTAGACCTTCAGATAAAACTACTTATTTTTTAGCAGGTGGTTTTAATACAGCTAAATCTGTATTCTACAATTCTCAAGGTGAAGGTCTTTTTCAACAAGATGAGTATTGGACTCAGCTTAGAATGCAAAGTGGTGGCTTCTTTGGTCAAGTTTTTTATGTTAATAATAATGGTGGTACGGAAGACAAACCTACTTTCTTATACCAATCTGGAAACAGAGTGCCAGCTGGTAGAAAGCAATTAGAAGGGCAATTACAATATAATTTTGACACTCCTGATTTCCTTAACGGACAATGGACCATTGGTGCAGATTACAGACAATCTTTTAGTGAAACCTTTCATTTATTATATGGTAGAAATGAAGATGATGATGATTATAATTTAGCTGGTGCTTATTTACAAGGAAAGTTTGCGTTAGGTGAAAAATTAGACCTAGTTGCTGCAGGTAGATATGATCAATTCTTCTTTTTAGATGAAGGTTCTTTTGCTCCAAGAGTTGCATTAGTATACAAACCAACAGAAAAACATACATTTCGATTAACGTATAACCAAGCATCTAGAGTAAATGAAACTTTAGATTTAAATATAGATTTTCCATTAAATACTGTGATTCCAGGTTCTGCTGATATATGGCACCATGGTTTAAAAAATGGGTATTCTTTTAACAATCCAGAATTGTCTTGGTTTAATGGTTTAATACCTAATTTACCTGTAAGTGAAAATGGAACACCATTAGTTGACGGCTTACCATTAGCTGTTCCATTTGCTTTAGTAAATGACCAGGTACAACAAGGTTTGGCTGCTGCTTTAGGACAAAATCCGCAATTAGCACCATTAGTACCAATCATTACAGGTGTATTGAATAGTATTCAACCAGCAGGAACAACAGGTACTCTAGGTCAAGGATTTAATCTATTTGATGGCACAGCATTACCGTTAGTTGATAGCCGAAAAGCTGGCATTGCTACATACACAACCTATGAACTTGGTTATAAAGGATTAGTTGGTGATAAATTAAGCGTGTCTTTAGATGTATACCACCAAGATGTATCTAATGGGTCTAGGTTTACGGCTATATCACCTGCATATAGATTAACTGGTTACGAGGCACTTCCTGGAGATTTGGGAGCTGCTGTAGGTGATGCTGCAGGACCAGCCTTAGTACAGGCTTTAATGACGCAAGCGGGTATGCCACAGGCTCAAGCTGAAGGCACCGTTGCTGCATTATTACCTAGTATAGCTGGTGCATATGCACAAGGTGGAGCTGGTGCTTTGGCAACGCCTAGTCCATTATTCAATGGGTTATCATTAACACAGGTACTACAAGCTTTACCATACCATGCAACAGTTGCTGCCGATCAAGCGCCAGACAATGGTGTTTCTCACCTTACTACTGGATACCGTGTTTTTGATGGCTATAAATTTACTGGTGTAGATTTAGGTGTAAATTACTTTGTTAGTGATAACCTAACCCTTTATGGTAGTTTTTCCCATATAAACAAGAATGTTTTTCAACCAAAAATTACTGGTCAAGACGAAACTTTTACCCTATACTTAAGTGTACCAACAGAGAAATTACGCTTTGGGGCTAGACTTACTCCAGAAAAAGGGTTTAGAGGAAATTTAGGATACCAGTATAACGGTTCGTTTGAAGCAGGTTTCGGACAATACACTGGTACCGTTCAAGCCCAGTCTTTAGTTGACATGGGTATTGGATATGCTTTTGGAAATGGTGTTTCTATTGATGTTAGTGGGACCAACATATTTAATGATGAGTACCGTGCATTTCCAAATATGCCAAAAATTGGAAGAAGAGTATTAGGCAGATTAACCTACACTTTTGGAGGAAATAATTAAAACTAGACAAGAACCAATACTTCTTAGACAAGTATTAATATAACCTAACCATTAATTATAAAAGTGATTTATATAGGTTATATAAATCACTTTTATAATTAAATTTTTAAGCCTTGTATGCTAATGGCTGAAAAAAATACCTAAATAAATCAATAAGATGACTAACAAATTTGCACTACTTTCTTTGATATTTGCCTTGCTTTTATCATGTAAAAAAGAAAATACTACAGCAGAAAAAAGTAACGATTCGGTAGAAACTAAATCAGAAGAAAATAACTACGATTGGCAAGAAGAATATGCCTACCATATGGGAGTACAAGCCTTTATTTATGGCTACCCTGCAATATATTATACTAATCTTAGATTTGGGATGGTAGAAAGACCACAAGGGTTGGTAAGTATGCCCATAAATAATTATAATCATGTTAGAACGTCTGCGGTACCAGAGCATCAATATGGCGGATCACCAAACAGAGATACGCCTTATTCCTTGGCCTTTGTAGATTTAACAAATGAACCCATGGTATTTACGGTACCAGTGCTACCAGATGATAGGTATTTTGCAATACAACTTGTAGATATGTATTCTGATGTTTTTGATTATATAGGCACCAGAACTTTAGGAAATCCAACTGGCAACTACCTAGTTGTAGGTCCTAATTTTAAAGGAAAATTACCAACAGGGTTTAAAAAAGTATACCACTGCCCTACCAATTGGATGTTTGTTGTAGGTCGTTCTTATACGGACAATACGGAGGCAGATTTAAAAATTGTGAACAAGATTCAAGATGGTATGAAAATAATACCATTGACAAAATGGGGAACGGATTATACACCACCAAATGATAGAGATGTCTTAAATCCTGCTCCACCGACTGACCCATTAGGTGCTTTTAAAACATTAAATGCGGTAATGAAAGAGAATCCTCCATTAGACCGAGATGAAACTCTAATGCAGCTTTTTGCACAAATTGGTGTGGGGCCTTATGCCACGCAACCAATTGATTCTTTAAATCCTGCAATTAAAAAAGGGCTTATGCGAGCTGCTAAAGATGGTTCAAAATTGTTGTCAGAGGTATCGATTGCTGGTGGTTCTATTACTGGTAACTCAAAAAAAGAAAATAATTGGTTCTATGGAGCAAAAAACTGGGGTCGTATGCATCAAGATTTCGATTATTTAGGTAGAGCTTCTCCACAGGCCTTTTCTGGTATTGTAGAACATCATATTGAAGAATCATCTAAACTAAGAAGTTTTCACGATGAAAATGGAGAAACGCTTCATGGCGCAAATAAATACACGCTTCATTTTGAAAAAAATCAAGTGCCACAACCTAAAAGTTTTTGGTCCTTAACGGTGTATAATGACAAATTCAATTTAGTGTCAAATGAAGCAAACATCTATAAAGTAGGAAGCGATAAAAACATGAAGTATAATGATGATGGCTCACTTACACTGTATTTACAAGCTGACGCTCCTGCTGAAGAACATTTAAACAATTGGCTTCCTGTACCTAAAGATGGTGCATTCAATTTGTTTTTACGATCTTATATCCCGGAGCAATCCTTCTTAGATCAATCTTATGTTGCACCTCCTGTTAAAAAAATAAATTAGAATGAAAAAGGCCCTATCACTATTAGTATTGCTTGGTTTATTTGTCTCAACTATTAATGCTCAAGAAAAGCCAAATATTATATTCATTATGGTTGATGATGTTGGATATTTTGACCTTTCTTGCTACCATAGAGGCTTAGCAACGTACAAAACTCCCAACATAGACCGTATTGCAAATGATGGTTTAATGATTACCGACTATTATGCGCAACCTAGCTGTACTGCAGGTAGAGCAGCAATGATTACTGGTCAATACCCTATAAGAACAGGACTAACATCAGTTGGACAACCAGGGCAAAAAATAGGACTGCAAAAGGAAGATCCTACATTGGCAGAATTGCTTAAACCTCACGGATATCAAACTGCATTGTTTGGTAAGTGGCATATGGGAGACCGTAATGAGTATTTACCTACGGTACATGGTTTTGATGAATTCTACGGCATGCTGTATCACTTAAATGTGATGGAACATTTTGAGCAAGCAGAATTTCCTAAAAACCCAAATTATCCTGCAATTCCTAGGAATGTAATTCGTTCTTGGGCAACCGCAACAGACAACGTCACCATTGATAAAAGGTGGGGACAAATAGGAAAACAAAAAATTGAAGACCGTGGTCAATTAGGTGCAAAGCGCATGGAAGATATTGATGAGGAATTTGGCGCAGAAGCAATTAAATGGATGGAAAAAGCTAACAAAAATAAAGACCCCTTCTTCTTATGGTTCTGTCCTACTCGTATGCATCAAAAAACACATGTAAGTGAAAAATGGCGTGGAAAATCGGGCCATTCTGAATATGCAGACGGACTAATGCAATTAGACTGGGTTGTTGGTCAAGTTTTAGATAAAGTTGAAGAATTAGGAATTAAAGACAATACTATTATTGCCTTTACATCGGACAATGGTGTAAATATGAGCCATTGGCCAGATGCTGGTACGGCAGGATTTAGAGGAGAAAAAGGTTTAACCTGGGATGGCGGTTTCCGTGTTCCTATGTTAGTACAATGGCCTAAGAAAATAAAAGCTGGAACCTTTACGGGGGAATTAATGACTTCTGAGGATTGGGTGCCAACACTAATGGCAGCCGTTGGTGACACTGACCTTAAAGAGCGATTAAAAGCCGAAAAAGTACATATTGATGGTTACAATCAATTAGCAACGTTAACAGAAGAAGCACCTTCACCACGACATGAATTCTTTTATTATGCTGAAAACA